>CALXYZ010000001.1 GCA_944393075.1 uncultured Anaerobiospirillum sp.
AGAATTTAGAACAGAAAGAGGCGGCGCTTCCTCCCCAGAGTTACCTCTGGGGTATCCGCGCCGATATTAGATGAAAGGTATCTTACTTGCTGGCGGTAAAGGTACAAGGCTGTATCCTCTTACCAAGACCACTTCAAAACAGCTTTTGCCTGTTTATGACAAGCCAATGATCTACTATCCTCTCTCCACCTTAATGCTATTTGGCATTAGAGAGATTCTGATCATCTCTACCCCGCAAGATACTCCTAATATCCAAAAGCTTTTAGGTACAGGTGAAAATCTCGGCTTAAAGCTTAGCTATAGAGTACAAGAAGAGCCTCAAGGTATCGCACAAGCCTTCACCATTGGAGCTGAGTTTATTGGCCGAGATAATGTTTGCCTAATCTTGGGCGACAACATCTTTTATATGGGGGCTCAGTATCATCAATTTTTGGCTGAGGTACACAAGAACGAAAGTTCTAAAGCCACTATCTTTGCATATCATGTTTCAAACCCACATCGTTTTGGTGTTGTAGAGTTTGATGATAACTTTGAGGCTATTTCTATTGAAGAAAAGCCTGAACACCCTAAATCTAACTACGTTTCTGTAGGCTTGTACTTCTATCCCAGCGATGTTGTAGAAAAGGCCAAATCACTAAAGCCATCGGCTCGTGGTGAGTATGAGATTACTGACCTAAACAACCTCTATCTACAAGAAAAGAGACTGGCTGTAGTACCAATGCACCGTGGTAATGCTTGGCTTGATGCAGGAACTCCAGATAGCCTTATGGACTCTGGAATATTTGTGCAGATTATCGAAAAACGCCAAGGGTTGAAAATTGCCTGCCTTGAAGAGATTGCGTTCAATTTAGGTTTCATTAATAGAGATCAATTACAAAATCTCATCGACGAACTAGCCAACGGTTCTTATAAGGACTATTTAAAGAAAGTACTTGAGGACAGTACTACTTGTGTTTAGCCACAATGAAGCTTGCGACTAACACTAGGACACAAGGATCATCAAAGGATCACTATGAACTTCATTAGAACCAAAATCGATGGCGTCGTGATTGTTGAGCCAAAAATTTTTTCCGATGCACGTGGCTACTTCTTTGAAAGCTACAACGAGGCAGAGTTTAAAGCTAATGGCATCGACAATCACTTCGTACAAGATAACCAGTCACGCTCTAGTTATGGAGTCATTCGTGGCCTTCACTGCCAGTTAGGAGAGCATGCTCAAGCTAAATTAGTACGTGTATTAGAAGGTGCAGTGCTCGATGTTGCGGTTGATGTTCGACCTAACTCCCCTACTTTTGGCCAACACGTTGCTGTCGAACTCTCGGCAGAAAACCAAAGACAACTATTTATTCCTAGGGGTTTCTTACACGGTTTTTCGGTGCTAAGCCCTTATGCCACTTTTGCCTACAAATGTGACAATCTGTACTGCAAAGCTTCCGAGTTTGGCATTCGCTACGATGACCCAGAAGTTGGTGTGGATTGGCGTATCCCTCAAGACAAAGTCATAACTTCTGAAAAGGATCGCCTTGCTAACAGCTTAAAAGATCTAATTAAACTTGAGACTAGTAACGCAATTAAGGCTAGCTAACCATGAGTATCACTCAAGAGCAAATCCTAATTACTGGAGCAGGTGGTCAGTTAGGGCAAGCGCTATATAAGTTATTGCCGCAAGCCCATGCTCTCGATCACTCAGAGCTTGATATCACCGAAGAGCAAGATGTCATCAATTGCGTTCATGATTTAGGTATTAAGACCATTATCAACGCAGCTGCTTATACCAAGGTTGACCTTGCTGAAGACTCAGAGCAACAAGATCTTTGTAAAGCTCTCAATCATACTGCTGTTAGGTCACTAGCAAATACACAATGCCAACTCATTCACGTATCCACAGACTATGTGTTTGATGGCCTCAATCACCGTCCTTATACTGAGGATGATCAAGCCTGTCCAATCAATGTCTATGGAAGAAGCAAGTGCTTGGGCGAATATGAAGCTCTGCGCAAATACCCGCACAATATCGTGGTGCGCACCTCATGGCTTTACTCTGAAATTGGGTCCAACTTCTTTCTTACTATGCTGCGCTTAGGTAAGAGTCGCGATAGTATCAATGTAGTTGCCGATCAGGTTGGAACACCTACATATGCTGGAGACTTAGCACAAGCACTTGTAAATATCGTTGATGCTATCTCTATTGCTACCCCTACACACCCTCACTCCAAGGGAGGCATCTATCACTACTCTAACGAGGGCGTTGCTTCTTGGTATGACTTTGCTTGTGCCATTATGAAAGAGGCTAATCTGCCTTGTGCTGTTTCCCCTATTAAAGCGGAAGAATACCCAACAAAAGCGCAACGTCCTTATTACTCAGTGCTTGATAAGAGCAAGATTAAGACGACCTTTAATATGTCCATTCCTCACTGGCAGGAGAGCCTTAGAAAGTGCCTAAAACAAACCCAACAATCTTAGTCACAGGTGGAGCTGGCTTTATCGGCTCTAATTTCGTGCCTTTCTTTTGCAGAGTTCACTCTGAGTATCAAGTCCTGTGTTTAGATAAGCTCACCTATGCTGGTAACCTTGATAATCTCAAGGAATGCACAGATATGCCCAACTATTCGTTTGTGCAAGGTGATATCTGCGATCAAGCCTTAGTTGAGCACTTGTTTGCTCAGCACGATATCAAAGGAATCATCCACTTCGCGGCTGAAAGTCACGTCGACAATTCGATCTCGGGCCCAAGAGCTTTCGTAGAAACAAACATCGTAGGTACTTTTAACTTGTTACAAGCAGCCTATCAGCACTGGATGGAGGCTCCTAACAAGGTACGCGCAGGCTATGAATCTTGCCGTTTCCACCACATATCGACTGATGAAGTTTATGGTAGCTTAGGTGCAGAAGGCTTCTTTAGTGAAACCACACCTTATGCTCCTAACTCTCCATACTCGGCAAGTAAGGCAAGCTCTGATTTCCTCGTGCGAGCATACCACCACACTTATGGGCTCAATACCACCACATCAAACTGCTCCAACAACTATGGCCCAAAGCAACATTGCGAGAAGCTTATTCCTAAGACCATTGAGCGTTGTTTAAAGGAGGAGCCAATACCTATTTATGGCCAAGGACAAAACGTCCGTGACTGGCTATACGTAGGAGATCACTGCAATGCCATCGACCTTATCTTCCACAAAGGTAAAAGCGGTGAAACCTACAATGTAGGTGGGCACAACGAGCTGGATAACCTAACCTTGGTTAAAAAGGTTTGCGCCATCCTTGATGAAAAGAAACCTCGAGCTAATGGCGCTAAGTACGAAGACCTCATTACTTTCGTGACTGATCGTGCTGGCCATGACTTCAGATACGCTATTGCTCCTGATAAGGTCACTAGTGAACTTGGATGGCATCCTGCTGAAACTTTCTCAACCGGCATTATCAAGACTATTGACTGGTACCTGCCATGAAGCCAATCCTCGTTTGTGTCCACATCTACTATAAGGAGTTGTGGCCTGAGCTTAGAGGACTCATTGCCAATATAGAGGCTGCTAATATGCCCTATGAGATGTTTATCACAACGCCACATCATGATAATGATTGGATTGAACAGCTCAAGCATGATCAGCCTCTGGCGACTATTATCACTGTACCTAATAAAGGCTTTGATATCGCCCCTTTTATCGATGTCATCAATCGTATCGACTTAGCACGCTACAGCTATGTAATAAAGTTACATACAAAGCGTGATATACCATATACAAGTGGTACTCTTCGCGACTTAAGAGGAGCAGCTTGGCGCGATAGCCTTACAACTATTCTTGCCTCACCTGAGGTATTCACTGCATACCTACAATGCTTTGAAAACGATGCCACTATTGGGATGCAAAGTGACTACCACTGCATTCTGCCTTTTGAGCATGATATTGATCGAAAGGCAGCATCACTTCTGAAATGTTACATCCAAAGCAAAGGTTGGTTGCCAATCGAGCAGCTTGTATATTCTAGAGCCCATACTGAGCAAGAGCAAAATTTAAACATAGTAGCAGCTCGCGTCACTACAGACAAAACAAAGCAGTTTCATAACTTTATTTCATGGTTACGTAAACAAAAGTTCGACAATGGACGTTTTGTTGCTGGAACTATGTTCATTGCTCGTGCTCAGATATTTAAGCAAATCCAAGATCTGCATTTAAGCTATGATGATTTTAGTAGTGTTTGTACGTCTGGCTCTGGAGGCACCTTTGCTCACATGCTTGAGCGCTTTATTGGATATATTGTGTATGCAGAAGGGCTTCGAGTAACTGACGGTTTAAAGCCAGAAGTTGATATATGTCACTACTGGTTCGATATAGACGTGTATGAAGAAAAGCGCAAGAAAATAAAGCGCTTCTTCTTTGAACGCTCTTACACTAAGCACAATCGACTAGTGCTTAGAGTATTTCGCCAAAGAATCTTCCTTTCTCCATGGAAAGGTAAAACAAGAAAGGAAACAACTCATTACAAGCCTTACATCAAAGGCACTTTTCATAACAAGCGCATTCAGCACACAACATGTATCAGAAACGGATAGCACAACAACAGCTATAACTAGCATTAGTCGTTTTGTCATTGGCTAAAAATAAAGCCCTAGTTGTCTTGAGCTCGTCTCAAAGCAACTAGGGCTTTATCTATAAAAAACACGATAGAACCTGAGCCCTATCGTGTTTTTCTAGTCATTTGCTGACTAGGTATTTTACCAGCACATTAGCCTTGACGCTGCTTGTGCTTTGGATTTTCGCAAATGATGCGCACAACACCGTGGCGACGAACCACTTTGCAGTTGCGGCAGATCTTCTTAACAGAAGCGCCTACTTTCATGATATCAACTCCGTTGATGGACGGCTAAGCAAGCTCACAACCCTTTGGCATCTAAAGATGCAACGCGGGCTATTTTAACCTATCTTAGCCTTAATTATTTAGCGTCCGTAATTCCTGAGATTTGCCTTGCGCATGAGGTCGCCATATTGCTGGTTCATACGGTGGCTTTGCAGCTGAGCCACAAAGTCCATGATAACCACCACAATAATCAGGAGCGAAGTACCGCCGAAGTAGAACTGGACATTGAACCAATTCATCAGCAATTGTGGTACTAAGCACACTAAGACCATGTACAGCGCACCAGAGAGAGTTAAACGGGTCATCACCTTATCGATGAAGCGAGCCGTCTGCTCACCTGGACGAATACCAGGAATGAATGCACCACTCTTCTTTAAATTCTCAGCTACTTCGCGAGGGTTAAACACTAAAGCAGTGTAGAAGAAAGTAAAGAAGACAATTGCTGCTGCATACAGGAGCTCATACAAAGGCTGACCTGGTTGCAAGAATAACGAAATCTCTTGCAGCACATTTGCAACAGCGTTCTCGCCTTGACCAAACCATGAAACGATGGTGCCAGGGAATAAGATGATCGACGATGCGAAGATCGCAGGGATCACACCTGACATATTGATCTTTAAAGGCAAGTTGCTACGTGGTTGTGAATAAATGCGGTTGCCCATCTGGCGCTTAGCGTAGTCGATTGGGATTCGACGTTGGCCGCGCTCGACGAACACAACGAAGAACGTGACTACGACCACTACCACGCCAATGATCAGCAGTGCGATGGTGGATAAGTCACCTTGGCGTGCCTGCTCAAAGGTTTGAGCTAAGGCGGCAGGCAAGCCTGCCACAATACCAGCAAAGATAATAAGAGAAATACCGTTGCCGATACCACGCTCAGTGATTTGCTCACCTAACCACATCAGGAACATCGTGCCCGTCACTAACGAGACGGTGGTAACAAAGTAGAAACCAAAACCAGGGTTATCTACTAATCCCGGCATCATGTTAGGGATGCCGGTGGCTATACCTACTGCCTGCAAAGTTGCAAGGAATAGGGTCGAAACACGAGTGTACTGAGTGATCTTACGTCTACCCGACTCACCCTCCTTACGGAGTTCAGCCAAGGTAGGGTTAATCACTGCCAATAACTGAATGATAATCGACGCAGAGATGTAAGGCATGATGCCCAAAGCCAGCACCGAAGCACGCTCAAGTGCACCGCCACTGAACATGTTAAACATGCCGATGATTGTACCGCTCTGGTCATCAAAAAGTCGCTGTAAGACGTCAGCATTGACACCAGGAACTGGAATGTAGGAGCCCAATCTGAACATGATCAGGCCAATCACTACAAACAAAAGGCGATCACGTAATTCCGTGTTGCCGCCCTTTGCCTGAGCCTGTGCCTCGCGACCCTTTTCAAGGAGCGATTTTCTAGCCATTAAAATCTCCCAAGAGCGCACCTAGTGCGCTCCGCGATTACTTCTTCTTGGCAGCCTTTTCAGCCTTCTCAGCCTTGTCCTTCTTGGCTGGCTTTTGGATGCCGGTAGCGGCGAGCTTGTCCTGAAGCATCTTGTCCTTTAAGGCACGCTTCTGCTTGGACTTCTCACGGCGTGCAGCAGCTGCAACGGAGTAGGAAGCAACTTCAACGCTACCACCAGCAGCCTCGATAGCAGCCTTAGCACCACGAGTCACAGCTAAGCCCTTGACCTCAACCTTACGGGTGAAGTTAGGAACCTTAGACAGCACGATCTTGACGTACTTGATCTTCTTGGTGATTAAGCGGGCCTTTAAGAGGCTAGCCATATCAACGACGTCACCCTCAATGCGGTTTAAGTCGTTTAAGAGAACTTCAGCGGTAAGATCCGACTTTGGCGAATAGAAGCCAAACTTTGGTAAACGGATCTTTAATGGCATCTGACCGCCTTCGAAACCTGGGCGGACGTTAGGGCTCTTACGAGCACCAGAACCTTTGATACCGCGACCGCAGGTCTTACCTAAGCCAGAGCCAATACCACGGCCAACGCGAACGTGCTTTGGACGGGAGCCAGCAGCAGGCTTCAGAGTATTAAGACGCATTTCCATGGATTACTCCTCCACCTTGATCATGTAGCTGACCTTGTTGATCATGCCACGAACCGATGGAGTATCTTCTAACTCCACAGTGTGACGGATGCGACGTAAGCCCAAGCCACGGATAGTAGCAACGTGATCTGGCTTGCGGCCAATGATGCTACGCACTTGGGTAACTTTGATGGTTTTCTTCTCGGCCATTTCTTACTCCAAGATTTCCTGAACGCTGAGACCGCGCTTAGCGGCGATCTGCTCTGGAGTACGCTGCGAAGCTAAAGCAGCAACGGTAGCACGAACCACATTGATTGGGTTGGTGGAACCGTAGGTCTTAGCTAAGACGTTGCGAACACCAGCAACCTCTAACACTGCGCGCATAGCACCGCCGGCAATAATACCGGAACCTTCAGAGGCTGGTTGCATATAAACCATAGAGCCCGAGTGCTCACCCTTCACAGCGTGGAATAAGGTGCCATCATTTAAGGAGATGTCCTTATTAATGTTGCGACGGGCTTGCTCAATAGCCTTTTGAATAGCGGCAGGAACCTCAGAGGCCTTGCCATAGCCATAACCAACGTGGCCGTTACCATCACCAACGACAGTTAAAGCAGTGAACGAGAAAATACGACCACCCTTAACCACCTTAGCGACGCGATTGACAGCGACTAACTTCTCTTGAAGCTCGCCAGCTTGAGTTTCATCTTTGTGCTGCATTTAAGTACACTCCTAGAACTTGAGGCCAGCTTCACGAGCAGCATCAGCCAGAGCTGCAACACGGCCGTGATACTTGTAACCGGAACGGTCGAAAGCGACGGTAGTAACCTGAGCGGCTAAAGCACGCTCTGCCACGGTCTTACCGATAAGCTTGGCAGCCTCGATATTGCCGGTGTACTTAATGTCCTTGATTAAGTCCTTCTCTAAGGTGCTAGCGCAAGCTAAGACGTGGCTGTCCTTGTCGATGATCTGAGCGTAGATATGACGAGGAGTACGGGTAACGACGAGGCGGGTGACACCGAGCTCGTGCATCTTAGCGCGGGACTTCGTAGCACGACGAATGCGCGATTGCTTCTTATCCAACATGGTATTACCTCAATCCTACTTCTTCTTAGCTTCCTTGATACGCACCACTTCATCAGAGTAGCGGATACCCTTGCCCTTGTAAGGCTCAGGAGCGCGGTAAGCGCGGATATCAGCAGCAACCTGACCTAAAAGTGCCTTATCAAAGCCCTTTAAGACGATTTCGGTCTGGCTTGGAGTCTCGCAGGTGATACCCTCTGGTAGCACGTGCTCAACTGGGTGAGAGAAGCCTAAAGCTAAGTTTAAGACGTTGCCCTTAGCCTGAGCACGGAAACCCACGCCCACTAAGGTTAACTTCTTCTCGTAGCCCTTGTCTAAACCGACAACCATGTTGTGCAATAAGGCACGGGTAGTACCAGATTGCATGTTAGCCTCAGCAGAGTCGTCCACCACCTTCACATGCAGAGCATTGTCGGTGAAGTCAACCTTTACCTTTGGGTGGAGAGGTAACTGCAGTTGGCCCTTCTTAGACTTAATAGTGATTAATTGGCCGTCGATGGAGACCTCGACGCCTTGAGGAACAAACACTGGTTCCTTAGCAATACGTGACATGTCCCCTCCTTATGCGACGTAGCAGATAACTTCGCCGCCTAAACCGTCCTTACGGGCGGCACGGTCAGTCATCAGACCCTTTGAGGTCGAGATAACCGCAATACCTAAGCCATTCATGATACGTGGCAGGTCGCGGCACTTCTTGTAGATGCGCAGGCCAGGACGAGATACGCGCTCAATCATCTCAACGACAGGCTTGCCCTCGTAGTACTTGAGGCCGATCTCTAAAATCTTCTTGGTGTCACCAGTGACATTCACAGAAGCGATATAACCCTCTTTTAACAGAAGATTAGCGATTGCTAACTTCTGCTTGGAGGAAGGCATGGACACCATAACCTTGCCAGAAGCTTGGCCGTTACGGATGCGGGTCAGCAAATCCGCGATAGGATCTTGCATGCTCATCAGTCTCTCTCCTCTTACCAGCTTGCCTTGTGGAGGCCAGGAATCTCACCGCGCATCATGTGCTCACGGAGCTTGATACGGCATAAGCCGAACTTGCGCAGGTAACCATGTGGACGGCCAGTCTCAGCGCAACGATTGCGTTGACGGCATGGGCTAGAATCGCGTGGCAGGGCAGCTAAGGCCTGCACAGCAGCGAAACGCTCTTCATCAGAAAGAGAGGTGTTAGAAATCTTTTGCTTGAGCTCTTGGCGCTTTGCAAAGTACTTGTCAGCAAGGCGCTGTCTCTTGAGCTCACGGTTCTTCATAGAAGTCTTAGCCATGATAGGTTCGTCCTGATTACTTAGCCTGAGTGCGGAATGGGAACTTGAAAGCCTCTAATAAGGCACGTCCCTCTTCATCAGTCTTAGCGGTGGTGGTGATGGTGATATCGAGGCCACGAATGGTGTCGACCTTGTCGTAATCGATCTCTGGGAAGATGATCTGCTCACGAACACCCATCGAGTAGTTACCACGGCCATCGAAAGACTTCGATGATAAACCACGGAAGTCACGGATACGTGGGATAGCGATCACGATTAAACGCTCTAAGAACTCCCACATACGCTCGCCGCGTAAAGTGACCTTACAGCCAATTGGATAGCCTTCACGAATGTGGAAGCCTGCCACCGACTTGCGAACCTTGGTGATTAATGGCTTCTGGCCAGAGATGGCAGCCATATCGCGTGCAGCATTCTCTAAGACTTTCTTGTCTGCTACAGCCTCACCGACACCCATGTTGAGGGTGATCTTCACAATCCGAGGGACTTGCATGACTGTTTGGTAACCAAACTTCTCAGTTAAAGCTTTGATTACTTCCTGCTTGTATTGATCATGCAGTTTCGCCATCGTTATTACTCCTGAATAAAACTGCTATTAAGTGCTAAGAGCTTAAATTAAGCCTTATTATTTGGAACGATTTCGTTGGTGGACTTGAAGAAGCGAACCTTCTTACCGTTCTCAAAGCGGAAACCAATCTTGTCTGCGCGGTTGCTGCTTTGGTTTAAGATAGCAACGTTAGAGACGTGAATTGGGGCTTCCATTTCGATGATGCCACCTTCAACACCAGCAGATGGATTTGGCTTGGTGTGCTTCTTAACCTTGTTAACGCCGGAGACGATAACCTTGTTCTCTTTGGTGAGCACCTTGGTGACAGTACCGGTTTGGC
The DNA here is from genome assembly GCA_944393075.1 of uncultured Anaerobiospirillum sp. GTDB lineage: Bacteria > Pseudomonadota > Gammaproteobacteria > Enterobacterales > Succinivibrionaceae > Anaerobiospirillum. Next base: position 10,151 of record CALXYZ010000001.1, read on the forward strand.
CCTTGCTCTTGCCGGTAATCACGATAACTTCATCATTCTGGCGGATTTTCGCTGCCATGTTGATACCCCTTAGAACTAGAGTACTTCTGGAGCTAAAGACACGATCTTCATGAACTGCTCACCGCGAAGCTCACGAGTGACAGGTCCGAAAATACGAGTGCCAATAGGCTCGTGCTGACCGTTTAATAAAACAGCAGCATTGCTATCAAAGCGAATGACAGAACCGTCAGCGCGACGCACGCCTTTCTTGGTGCGCACTACAACAGCGTCAACAACATCGCCCTTCTTGACCTTGCCGCGTGGGATTGCTTCCTTGACGGACACCTTGATGATGTCGCCAATAGCAGCATAACGGCGATGAGATCCACCGAGGACCTTAATGCACATTACGCTACGTGCACCCGAGTTGTCAGCAACGTCGAGCATACTTTGCATCTGGATCATTTAAATAATGCTCCAAGGTAAATAAAACAAAACCTACCCTGCCATACAAGTTAAGCATTTTGCGCTCTCAAAGCCGCTTAACCAGTGGCTTATACGCGCTTAACTTAACCATTGCAATCAGGCAAAGGGCGCTGAATGATACCATGAAATCACAGTCTTCGCAAGTTTTTGCGATTCATCTCGCATTTTCTGCAACTAGCCCGCGACTATCTCAAACTACTGTGGCCCACTATCAGCTGTCTAAAAACGACGCGCGCAAGTTACCTCAGTAAAGATAACTTGCGCGACGTAATGAAATGGAAGACTCTAATACAGCTTTGGTGCCGACAAAAGACTATTTCTGGCTAGTCCTTGTCATAGAACTTAGTAATTTCCTTTGAGGACAAACCTTCTTTTAAGCGCCACGAGTTGTAGTCCTTAGCAAGATGGCCAATGTCAATAGCACGATGACCTGCTTTAGCCAAGCGATAAGCAAGACAAGTTGCAGTTTGACCGAGGATTATGAACTTAGTCTTACTAGGATCAGTCCGTAGAGCTTGTTCTACTAACGAGTCAATCTTGTCATAAGCGTTAGTGCGCGGGCCGTAAATGTACTCAATGCTACGAGCACTATCAAAGCAGTTGTACTTGATCTTATTGAAGACCGTTTTGCCGCAGATCATGACGATATCTTTGCCTTCCCACAACTTGCCAATGTGCTTAAAGTACTCCTCATAATCAATATCGACGAGGAGGTGATAAGGCATTGAAATGTTGGTGTCGTAGTAAACGCAGGACTTATCTAAATAAGGTTGCAACCATCCTCTTAAACGAGCACTGGTAGAGCGATAGAACAATCGTTGGTGATCATTGATTCCCTGCAGAGAGTTATATGCATGGTATGGCACCGCAACCCTAAGATTAGGGAGCTTAGAAGCAGCTACTTCCTTAAGCTCTGCGATAATGGCACTATCAGCATCTTGGAACACACCATTTTCGCTATTTGCCATCATTGCAATTTCACCATCCCCGAAACGCGCAAGGCTTAGCGTATCGTTTTCAAGAAGAGCATTAACAGTGTCATAAGAATTGAAAACCTTAGGAGCAAGATCTTTCATCAAACCCTTTTCCCAAGCTTGATTGTCAATCATGTCAGACACTAACTGCAGCATCTTATACTGATGCTCTTCATTACATGCAGAATCAATGCTTCTGATGTTGTAGCGGCATAGATACTTGAGATTGCGAAAAAACAACTCGATACCATGCACAAATGGGATATGAGCCATTTCAATAAATCCTATTGCGATCCAACTAACCTATCTTCCACACTGCGCAAAAAACACTAACGCATGCGATGAAGCGGACGCGCATCACCTGTGCCATCAATATCAGAAGCAAACGCATTACAAATGACAAGCTTGTCTTGGGGATGGCATGTATATAGGCGCAAGCCGTTGTAAGCGATTAATCCTGTTAAATAATCAGCAGGCATTCTTACTGGATACCCTAAGTCAATCAGTCGCTGGCAGGCCTTTCGGTTAATAAGAAAACATGAAAGCAAGAAAGACATTCGGCGACGGTTAAATATAGGATTTAATCCCCTCATGCCTTCAGGAAACATAGAGAACTCAGAAGTAAGTTTGATTGGTTTGCTCCAGAAAAAGCTACGAATACCATTCAAATGAGCAAACTGAACCAAATCCCATTTATCACTATGCTTAATAACCTCCGCTAACACTGCCGCAAAGTCAGGCTTTAGCAGAGCATCGTCCTCTAATACCAATGCATAATCCAGATTGCGATCGAGAATCTCTTGGTACAGACGCAAATGCGAAAAAGCGCATCCAACTTCAGCAGGCGAGAGCTTATCGCCCATCACCACACTGCGGCCTAGTGGCAAGCTAATCTTTACCTCATCTGCAATAGCGAGCTTAGACTTGATCTCAGGATGCTCATCTAAATGCGCCATAACTTCACGGCCGTTTGTAGCTTCAAAAACCTCTGGCTCTAGCTCTGCTTCTTGGCATGTCTTAATGCAAGCTTCACGGCGCTCACTGCTCTTAGGCAGATTAATGATAAAGGTTGGAACCATACAACACACTTGCAAGCGCTAATAGCGCTACAGCCCCCATGAGATCGATCAATAAATCGAAGTAACAAGCAGATAACGAGCAATCGTGCACAACACCACCTTACTCATATCAACCTTATTGATAAGAGTTGAAAGCATAAGGTTCAGGCTCTGGCTCTGGCCAAGGCCCAATGCTCCTACCATGTACTTCACTGACTTGCACTATGCTATAGAAAAAAACAAAGGCCCTTAGAGCATAGCACATACATACCAAACTCTAAGAGCCTTTATTGTTTATTGAGACTCAGATACCGTCATTTAACGTGGCTGTTTCTGAGTCATCTCATAGCTTATTAGCTAATGAGTTGTGCTTATTCAGCCTTCTCGACCACAGAGACTAAAGTCCAAGCAATGGTCTTAGCAACTGGACGGCACTCCTTGATCTCGACTAAGTCGCCCTTGCGAGCAGCATTCTCGACATCTTGGACGTGGAACTTGGTGGTACGCTTTAAGATCTTGCCGTAGATTGGGTGCTTAACGCGACGCTCAACAGCAACCACACAAGCCTTTTGCATCTTATCGCTAACAACGCGACCGCGGAGGGTGCGTGCTACCTTTTGAGTGTTCTGAGTATCAGACATTTAGCACTACCTCTATTGAGCGCTAGCAGCGCGAAGCTTTTCGGACAATAAGGTGTTCACACGAGCGATGTCACGACGCACAAGACGTAAACGATCAGTGTTTTGTAACTGATTCATCTTGTGTTGGAAACGCAGGTTGAACTGCTCGCGTTGAAGATTCTTAAGCTCTGCCTTAAGCTCTTCAGCGGACATAGAAATGAACTTGCTAGCACTCATTAGATCACCGCCTTACGAACGAAAGTAGTGGTAACTGATAACTTAGCAGCTGCTAAGCGGAAAGCCTCACGAGCAACCTCTTCAGGAATACCACTGATCTCAAAGAGCACCTTACCAGGTTGAATTGGGCAAACCCAATACTCAACGGTACCCTTACCCTTACCCATACGAACACCGAGAGCCTTCTGGGTGATTGGCTTGTCTGGGAACACACGGATCCAAACCTTACCAACACGCTTCATCTCACGGGTGAAAGCACGACGGGCAGCCTCAATCTCACGGGCAGTGATCTGACCACGAGAAGTAGCCTTTAAACCGTACTCGCCGAAGGATACTTCGCTACCTGCGTAGGCTAAGCCCTCGTTACGACCCTTTTGGGTCTTGCGGTACTTTGTACGCTTTGGTTGTAACATCTACTCTATCCTCCGTTACTCAGCAGCGGCTGGAGCAGCTGCGGCAGCTGGGGCCTCAGAGCCAGCTGGCTTCTTTTGGCCTTGCGCACGATCAGAGCGGCCACCACGGCGGTTGTTGCGTGGACCATTGTCATTACGACGGCGGCCCTTGCGATCAGCTGGAGCATTACGCTCTTCAGTCTCTTCTTGGTTGAGAGGTAATTGACCTAAAACCTCACCCTTGAAGATCCAGACCTTAACACCGATCACACCGTAGGTGGTAACAGCCTCAGATAAGGCGTAGTCGATGTCAGCACGTAAGGTGTGCAGAGGCACGCGGCCTTCACGCAACCACTCGGAACGAGCGATTTCAGCACCACCTAAACGGCCAGAGACTTCGACCTTGATACCCTTGGCACCAACACGCATTGCGTTTTGGATAGCCTTCTTCATGGCGCGGCGGAACATGACGCGGCGCTCTAACTGAGAAGCGATAGAGTCGGCGACTAACTTAGCGTCGAGATCAGGCTTACGAACCTCGCTGATGTTAACCTGAGCAGGAACACCGGCGATCTCGGTAATCTTCTTGCGAAGCTTCTCAACGTCTTCGCCCTTCTTGCCAATGACGATACCAGGACGAGCAGTGTGAATGGTCACACGGATGCTCTTAGCTGGACGGTCGATGACAATCTTGGATACAGAGGCGTTCTTGAGCTCTTCAGTTAAGTACTTACGAACTTCAAAATCGCTCTTGATATTAGCTGGGAAATTAGCGGTTGATGCGTACCAGACCGAAGCGTAAGGCTTAGTGATACCAAGTCTTATTCCGATCGGATTAACCTTCTGACCCATCTTAAGCTCCTGTTAACGCTCGGCAACGTAAATGGTAATGTGAGAGGTTCTCTTCACGATACGGTCTGCACGGCCTTTAGCACGTGGCATAACACGCTTTAATGATGGACCCTCGTCGATCATGATCTTAGAAACAACTAAGTTAGAAGAATCTAAACCCTCGTTGTTCTCGGCATTAGCAATAGCAGAGTTTAAGACCTGACCAATTAAGGCTGCAGCCTTACGTGGGCTGAACTTTAAGAGGTTGACGGCCTGCTCAACTGGCATACCGCGGATCTGATCGGCAACTAAACGAGCCTTTTGGGCCGAAGTACGGGCAAAGCGATGTACGGCCTTAACTTCGTTACTCATGCACTTTACTCCTACTTACCCTTCTTGTCCGTAGCAGCGTGGCCACGGAAAGTACGTGTTGGGGCGAACTCACCCAGCTTGTGACCAACCATTTCATCGGACACGTAGACAGGAACGTGCTGACGGCCATTGTGCACAGCAATCGTCATACCGATCATGGCAGGAATAATCATTGAACGGCGCGACCAGGTCTTGATTGGCTTCTTATCAGTGCTAGCAGCTGCCTGTTCGACCTTCTTCAGTAAGTGCGCGTCAATAAACGGGCCTTTCTTTAAAGAACGTGGCATGTTTCTTCCTCACTAACGATTAACGGTGACGAACAATGTACTTGTCAGTACGCTTGTTCTTACGGGTCTTGTAACCCTTGCATGGGGTACCCCATGGCGAACGAGGTTGAATGCCCTTGTTACGGCCCTCACCACCACCGTGTGGGTGGTCGATTGGGTTCATGGACATACCGCGAACGGTAGGACGAACACCACGCCAACGGTTGGCACCAGCCTTACCTAATTGACGAAGCATGTGCTCGCTGTTACCGACTTCACCGATAGTTGCACGGCCGTTAGCGAGAACGCGACGCATTTCACCAGAACGCATACGTAAGGTAACGTAGTCACCCTCACGAGCCAAGATCTGGCAGAAAGCACCAGCAGAACGAGCAAACTGAGCACCCTGACCTGGAACTAACTCCACAGCGTGGACGTTGGTACCAACAGGGATGTTGCGCAGTGGTAAAGCGTTACCAACCTTGATTGGAGCGCTATCACCGCTCATGATCTTATCGCCAGCCTGTAAGCCCTTAGGAGCTAAGATGTAGCGACGCTCACCATCAGTGTAGAGCACTAATGCGATGTGAGCAGAACGGTTTGGATCGTACTCAAGACGCTCAACGCGACCCTCGATACCATCCTTCTGACGCTTGAAATCGATTAAACGATAGCGTTGCTTGTGACCACCACCGATATGACGGGTAGAGATGTGGCCGTAGTTATCACGACCGCCAGTCTTACGCTTCTCCACCACTAACGATGGGCATGGACCGCCTTTCCACAAATCAGGATTCTTGATTTGAATCACATGGCGACGACCTGCGGAGGTAGGCTTAGTCTTGATGATAGCCATTAGTTGCTCTCCTTGTCAGCAGCCATAGAGCCAAAGTTTAACTTTTCACCTTCAGCTAAGGTAACGTAGGCCTTCTTCCAGTCAGAACGAACACCCATACCGTGAGCAGAACGGCGCTTCTTACCTAACACGTTTAAGGTACGAACGGATGCAACCTTAACTTTGAAGATGGTCTCGACAGCTTGCTTGATCTCGTACTTGGTTGCGTCAGGTAATACCTTGAAGACAATGCAGTTGTTGCTATCAGCAACAATACTGCTCTTCTCAGTAAGAACTGGGGCGCGAAGGATGTTCATTAAACGAGCGTACATCATTTGGTGATATCCTCCTCAACCTTCTTGAGAGCAGCGGCGGTAATTAATACCTTGTCAAAGCCGACTAAGTTCACTGGGTTGAACGAAGCGGTACCTGGCTGGCAGACTTCAACCTTGTACAGGTTGCGAGCAGCTAAGAACAGGTTCTCGTCGAAAGCCTCGGTCACAATTAAGACCTGCTTTAACTCAAGATCCTTGAGCTTGTTGACTAAGGTCTTGGTCTTGCAGTTTTCGAGCTTTAAGTCCTCAACGACGACTAAGCGGTCTTGACGGACTAACTCAGAAAGGATGCTGCTCATAGCAGCACGGTACATCTTACGATTGACCTTCTGGCTCCAGTCTTGTGGCTTGGCAGCGAAGATGGTGCCACCAGCACGCCATAATGGAGAACGGGTAGAACCAGCGCGAGCGCGGCCAGTACCCTTTTGGCGGAAAGGCTTCTTACCGCCACCGGAAACCTCAGAACGGGTCTTTTGCGCTTTAGTTCCAGCGCGAGCAGTACTCAGGTAAGCAACAACTACCTGATGTACCAGCGCCTCATTGAACTCGCGACCAAAGGCACTTTCGGACACCTCTAGTGGCTTCTCAGCGCCAATCATCTTTAATTCCATGATTCCTTTACCTCAGGTTAAGCTTTAACACTTGGCCTTACGATGAGATCCCCGTTGTTAGCACCAGGAACGGCACCCTTAACGAGGAGCAGGTTGCGCTCGGCATCGATACGAACGAGATCTAAGCACATAACAGTGACTTTCTCGCCACCCATGCGGCCAACCATCTTCTTGCCCTTGAACACGCGACCTGGGGTCTGGTTTTGACCAGTGGAACCAGGAACACGGTGGGAGCGAGAGTTACCGTGAGTAAAGTCCTGAGTACGGAAGTTGTAGCGCTTAACGGTACCAGCGGTGCCCTTACCCTTAGACTGGCCAGTGACATCCACCTTCTTCACGCCTTCTAAAGCGTCAACCTTAAGCTCAGAGCCGACTTGATAAGCTTCAAGCTCGGAAGGCTCTAAACGGAACTCCCATAAACCGCGACCAGCAGCGACACCGGTCTTAGCAAAATGACCGATTTCAGCCTTAGTCATGCGGGAAGCCTTACGCTCACCAGTGGTAACTTGGATTGCGCAGTAGCCGTCGTTCTCAAGATTCTTGATCTGAGTGACGCGGTTAGCTTCAACCTGAATGACGGTGACAGGAATCGACTTACCGTCCTCGTTGAATACGCGGGTCATGCCCAGCTTGCGGCCGATTAAACCGATAGACATTGTAGTAATCCCCCTCGTTAGCGAAGGCTAATCTGAACATCTACGCCAGCAGCAAGATCCAGACGCATTAAGGCGTCAACGGTCTTCTCTGTAGGCTCCACGATGTCAACTAAGCGCTTGTGGGTACGAATTTCGTACTGATCACGGGCGTCCTTATTGACGTGTGGGGAGATGAGGATGGTGTAGCGCTCCTTACGGGTAGGAAGCGGGATTGGTCCGCGGACTTGAGCGCCAGTGCGCTTAGCAGTCTCAACGATTTCAGCAGTCGAGTGATCGATTAATCTGTGGTCGTAGGCCTTGAGGCGGATCCGGATTCTTTGGTTCTGCATTACAGACTCCGATAGAAAAAGAACATGCAGACGCGTGCCTTCCTATCCCTATTCCCCATAGCCAAAATTGGCAAGAACAAAGACAAGAGGACGCTCTACAAACAAGTCTTCCAAGATTAGGAAGAGTATCTCAGCCACAGTCAGATGCTGGAGGGCTGGCCTGTGCTAAAAACATTGTAAGAACCACATGTTGTGATGTGGCGCACAGAAATTGCGCCTATTATACCCATTAAAAGCGCGAATTCAAGCTTTTTTGATTTTTTTAGTTATTCAACAATTCAAAGCAAACAAAGTGTTATCTTCAAAACATTAACTTGATATCAAAATGTAGATCCCTGTCAGTCGTAGCAAACGGGTCTCCCACAAGGTACTAACATGCTTTCCACAAAGCCCCTCATTTCGGTTATTGTGCCAGTTTTCAATACTGGCTCTTACCTAAAAGACTGCATTGAGTCCGTTTTAAATCAGGACTATCCAAGCATTGAATTAGTCATCATTGACGATGCTAGCAGTGATGCTGAGACCCTTCAAATACTTCAGGAATACGAAGAACGAGAAAATAGTGTTCTTGTACAAGAACTTGGGGCATCTAATCAAACTGTACCCGTTGAACAAAGACGCGTTCATGTTACTCATCTAGAGCATAATCAAGGACTCAGCCATGCTCGCAATACTGGAGTCAGCTATTGCCATGGAGAATACTTTATATTTCTTGACTCTGATGATTTATTAGTACAAGGCGCTATTTCAAAACTTTGGGCGGCTATATCTCAATATCACGTGGATCTAGTTATTTGCCAAATAGAGAACTTTAGCGATATGCCAAATGTAGATTTGAACTTTGAAGCTGTTAAAGTCGAATTACCTCCTAATAAGTTCATCGACTTGGCTGTATTTGCTAGAGAACAAAAGCTCTTCTCATTTCCGATTACAGCTTATGGCAAGCTCATAAACACGCAGAGATATCAAGAAAGTGGTAACTACTTTGAACAAGGACGTATTTTTGAAGATGCTGACTGGGGCACGCGTTTAGCATTGGGACTCAAGTCAGCAGTATATATTGATGTTATAGGTTGTAAGAGACGCTTGCGTGCAAACTCTATTACGGCAAACGTTAATGCATCCAATCGTCTTGACATGTTCAAAAGTCAAAGCAGTGTTTGGCGCGCAATCAAAGATCATGGCTTTGATCGTCTATATAAAGATGAGTTTGTACTCTCCAGCTTTGGAGGCTTTGAGTACCGCTTTAACCTCATGACAGATAAAAACTTGAAGCAGCTTACCGTTGCTAAAATGCGCGATTTTTTTGCAGATCTAGACATAAAATTGCCTGCAAAGCCAAACCGTTTATACTGCGCTTTGCACCATGTTCTCTATAAGATCACAACAAATACTAAGCAGAAGAGCTGGCACAAAATAGCCTACCATTACGCAAGAATGTACTTAAAGTGTCATTAGTCCGCAATTTATGTGATTAGGGATTTACTTACTTCTCACATGCTGTCTTGATTGCAGGGATATTGACATCCTTCTGATAAACTGCACTCTCTTTGGAGAAAACGCAGCCACAGTAGAGCTGGTTATAGAAGTTAAACTCCTTAACCAGCTTATAGCGGCGCGTTACCAGCCCCTCCTTACGCCAGTCCTCACTCCAATAAGTCACGCCAGTGGCCTCTTGTGCTGCAAATCCGGCAGCATCAACCTGCTTCTTGTTCTTCCAGCGCGAGGTAGCAAGTGTGGTCGTAAAGTGGGTAAAACCATGCTCCTTTGCGTACATAGCTGTAGCCGTAAGGCGTTCAGTAAAGCACACAGTACAGCGCGCGCCGCGCTCAGGTTCATGCTCTAAACCTTTTACAGCCGCAAACCACTCTTTAGTCTCGTACTCAGGAATCACGTACTCAAAATCAAGGAGCTGCGCTAACTCAATGAGTTCATCTCGGCGCTTTTCATACTCAGCACGAGGATGAATGTTAGGGTTGTAGAAGAATAAGGTAGGCTTGATGCCATGAACTTTAAAGCACTCAAGCACAGCACCACAGCATGGAGCACAGCACACCTGCACCAACAGCTTCTCCATGCCCTCAGGAAGCACTAACTTTGTCTTTGGTGTCTGACCAAAATCATCAGGCAAAACCAAACTCACTGCCAGAGTCCTCCTACTTTACTGCCACATCAGAGTCAGCATTGGAAGCATCAGCAGCTGTCACTGCAGCAGCCTCAGCCTCTTCCTTAGGCTTAAACTGAGAGTTGTAGAGCGTAGCATAGGCACCGTTTTGTGCTAACAACTCTTCGTGATTACCCTTTTCTACAATGTAGCCATCGTTGACCACCATGATGACATCGGCATCGCGAATGGTAGAGAGACGGTGGGCAATAACCAATGTGGTACGGCCTTTCATCAGCTCATCTAGGGCTTTTTGCACCACCTTTTCAGAGCGATTATCAAGAGCCGAGGTAGCCTCATCTAGGATCACAAGAGGAGCATTGCGAATAATGGCACGGGCAATTGCTAGACGTTGCTTCTGGCCACCTGACAGAACCACGCCACGCTCTCCAATCTCGGTATCCAAGCCATTAGGCATACTAGCGACAAACTCATCTAAGTAGGCACTCTTTAAGGCCATCTTAATTTCGTCTTCAGTTGCATCAGCCTTGCCCAGCAGAATGTTCTGCCTAATAGTGCCAGCAAAGAGGAAGTTATCTTGGAAGACATAAGCAACCTGATGGCGTAGTGACTCTAGGGTATAGTCACGGATATCAACACCATCTATTAAGATCTGTCCAGACTTGATCTCATAGAGGCGAGTAATCAGTGAGCAAACGGTGGTTTTACCACCACCAGAATTACCGACTAAGGCTACTTTCTGACCAACATTGACCTTAAAGGAAACATCCTTGAGCACATCATGACTGCCATCATAGGTGAAAGCTACATGTTTGAACTCAATGTCCTTCTTGATACCTTCAAGCACCTTATCGCCTTCGTTCTTACCGCTCTCAAAAGACTCGTAGTCAAGCAAGTCGTAAATGCGATCTAAGGCTAGCAGTGCAGACTGAACCTGAATGTAGTTGTTACCAATGCTCTTGAGTGGGGTGTAGAGCATGATTAAGGCAGCCAAGAATGACACAAACTCACCAGAAGTTAGAGAGCCATTCACAATCAGAGTCACACCAAAATACAAGACACCAGCTACACCTAAGGAGCTAACGAAGTGCATCACTGGCGAGAGCCAGTTAGTATCACGCACCATCTTCACTCCCATCTTGAATAGGTAATCAGCTTGCTGATAAAAGCGCTGATACATGTACTGCTTGAGATTAAAGCTCTTAATAACTTTTGAGCCCAAGGTCGTCTCGTTATAAAGCGTGATCATGCCTGTAGAGGCTGTGACGGTGTGATTGACGATTCGTTTTACTCGACGACGCACAATGCGCATTGGGACGATCAAGAAGCACACAACACCAACGGCAACAATGGTGAGCTCCCAAGAGTTGTAGATCAACACACAAAGCAGAGACACCGAAGAGAAGAACTTGGTCAAAAAGAGTCTGATGTTTTGGATCAGACCAGAAGATGCACTCTCGGAATCATTGAAAAAGCGCAAAATCACAGAGCCAGAGTTGTTGGCATCATAAAAACGGCTATCAAACGAGAGCAGCTTCTCGTAGAGCTTGGCGCGCATCAATAGATTGACGGCACCGCCCACATAGCCATTAACCAATGATGAGAAATAGATAAAAATACCTTGAATCAAGGTAAAGCCTATGATGACCAAAGGCACATAGTCAGCAAACTGTTTCTCTTGCTCCACCATCACTTGATCAGTAAATGGCTTTAAGAACAAAGCAATCACAGCATCTAAAGCGCCTACTGGCACCGTAAGAATAATGCCTAGCACAGCCAACATCCAATATGGCTTTAAGAACGGCCAAAAGCGCTTATACCCTCGCCAGAATGAGGTAGAATCCTGTTGTGACAGATCGCTTAAGATAATTGGATGGTAGAGCTTTTGCGCCTCAGCAGCTTTGGCGCTTTCCTCAGCTTCTGCTGCCGCACTCACGGTATCAGTCTTGTTGTCATAATCTGACTTAGCTTTGGCCTCTTTTGAAGCACCGCTAGACTCAGACTGATCATGCTGAACAAGATGCTCAGTATCAGATTGCTCAATGGCGCCCTTCACCTCTGCAACTTCAGGCTGTTTAGCAGTATTTTGATCTTGATTTGGTGGGGTCGTCTTAGGATCGTCCATCGCGGGAACTCCATAGAAAGCAGAAAAAACCTCTATGCGCGGTTTTAAATGCACAAAAAACCGTCATGCGGCCTTCACAGGGCCATGGGCTCTAAATAGGGAACTTTCATCCCCTCTATGACTCTCATCTTAAGAGTGCATAAAACACCCTCACAAGGGCGAAAAAAGCAAAGAGCCTGAACTGCACTATTTCCTTATACACACAAGGAGTTGATAAAAGCAGCTCTAGGCTCTATTTTAAGGCATTGTGCTACCTCGGCTACACTGCAACCATGTATCGGTTGCAATTTCCAAAGCCCAATGCTCAAGGTCTAAGTCCTAAGTCCTAAGACCAAGACCAAGACCAAGACCATTTTTGATTAACGCTCTTGTTTTGCAGCAATTGCGTTCTCGATGCAATCACTAAAGAACTCAGACATTGGCAGACCGGCGTGCTCAACCAACTTAGGGAACATCGAAATAGGAGTCATGCCAGGGAAGGTGTTGATCTCGTTTAAGTACACCACACCATCATCGCCTAAGAAGAAATCGATACGCGACAGGTGACGCAGACCTAAGCCTTTAAAGGCGCGGCGAGCCATGCTCTTGATAATGTCTTTTTGGACAGGGTTTAAGTCCTTAACCTCAACAGTGGTAGTGGACTTACTATCAGAGCTGTACTTCTCATCAAAGGTGTAGAAGAGATCTTGAGGGATCACGATCTCACCAGGATCGGTGATGTGAAGCTCACCCTTGTACTCATAGGCAGCCACTTCAAGCTCACGGTGCACAATAGTCTTTTCAATCAATACCAATGAGCTGTAGCCTAAGGCCTCACGCAAGGTTGCGTCTAACTTAGACTCATCAGTGACATGGTAGCAGCCAATAGAAGAACCTTGGCTGGCAGCTTTGATATAAACATCACCATGGAAGGCAATAAAAGCGTCATGCATACGCTTTAACGAGGCTTCACTATCATCAGCGACAAAGATGTAAGGGGTATTCTCGATGTTTAAAGCGCTTAAGTAGAGCTTGGTAGTAACCTTGTTGAAGCAATTGATGCTAGCTTCCTTTTCACAACCGATAAATGGCACGTTGTTTAAGGCCAACATAGCTTGGAAATCACCAGTTTCACCAGGGAAACCGTGTAAGCAAGGTACCACGCAATCAATTGCCACCGTGCTCTTGCTGCCATTAGCAGCTTCAATCTCAAAATTGTTGCCGGAGCTAAAGAAGCCCTTTGCACCATCCTTAAACGTAAAAACGCGATCATGGAGTACGCAGCTTAATACGTGATGCTCTGGATTCTTTTCTAACTGTTCTTGCACATAGCCAGCAGAAATCAGGGAAATATCGTGCTCAGTGCTATCACCACCGGCAACCAATAAAATGTTCTTTGCCATATGAGTTTTCAGGAGCGCTGCTCCCAACCCAAGATCCAAGATCAAAGATAAGCTCAGCGCCTAAGTGGCGCTTGAGCATTAAAGTAGATATGTGCAAGCCATGTCTAAGACACAACTTGCAAGTAATAGCCAAATAACGGCACTAACAGACGGAAAGTCTACTAAGCACGACGCCAAGTAGTACCTTGAGGGCCATCCTCAAGGATAATACCCATTGCCTTGAGCTGATCACGAGCAGCATCGGCAGCAGCAAAATCCTTACGAGCACGAGCGTCCTTGCGAGCAGCAATTAAAGCCTCAATTTGAGCCACTTCATCATCCGCACTACCAGCACCATCGGCAGAAGCATTAGCAGCACTATCACCAGCACCTTGCAGGAACTTAGCTGGATCTTGGTAGAGCAGACCTAACACATCGGCAAGCTCGTGCAGGCGGCCAGCTAAAGCCTCAGCCTTAGCATCGTCTTTGCCCTTGCAGGAGTTGATAGCCTTAGCCAGATCAAACAAGACTGAAATAGCACCTGGAGTGTTGAAATCGTCATCCATATAGGCCTTAAAGCGGGTGACATACTCCTCACTATCAGCAGTTGCAGTACCAACCTTCACATCGCGTAAGGCGGTGTAGAGGCGCTGCATGGAGGCTTTAGCCTTGTCTAAGTTGTCTTGGGTATAGTTGAGAGGGCTACGGTATTGAGCCGACAGCAAGAAGAAGCGAATGACCTCAGCATCGTAGTGCTCTAACACCTCACGGATGGTGAAGAAGTTGTTGAGCGACTTCGACATCTTCTCATGATCAATCATGACCATGCCCGAGTGCATCCAGTAGTTGACGTACTGGCTATCAAAAGCGCAACAGCTTTGAGCAATCTCATTCTCATGGTGAGGGAAAATCAGGTCAGAACCACCACCATGAATATCGAAAGTAGTACCCAAGTACTTGCTGTTCATCGCAGAACATTCGATATGCCAACCAGGTCGACCTGCACCCCAAGGGGAGTCCCATGCAGGCTCGCCCTCTTTTGACATCTTCCACAGCACGAAGTCAAAAGGATTGCGCTTAGACTTCTCAACCTCGATACGGGCACCGGCATTGAGTTCATCAAGCTTTTGGCCAGACAAGCGACCATAACGGGTAAAGCTATCGATCGCGAACATGACATCACCGTTGGCAGCTACGTAAGCATGGCCTTTGTCGATGAGGCGCTTGGTGATATCGATAATGGCCTCGATATTGTCAGTAGCGCGAGGCTCTAGATCAGGACGCTTGATGTTGAGCTTGTCAAAATCAACATACATCTCAGCAATAAAATGCTCAGCTAGCTCCTTTGCACTGACGCCTTTCTCATTGGCACGCTTGATGATTTTGTCATCGATATCAGTGATGTTGCGCACGTACTTAACGTTAAAGCCACTGTAGCGCAGGTAACGCACAATCATGTCGAAGTTCACAAAAGTGCGAGCGTGACCAATGTGGCACAAGTCATACACCGTTACGCCACAGACGTACATACCAATTTCGCCTGGAGTGATTGGTACAAAGTCCTCTTTTTGTCGCGTAATGGTATTGTGAATCTGGAGCATTTTTCTCCTGAATCCTCTTCGTGTGATAAAGTGTGTGCTGAAAACAGCTGGAATCAAGCTTCCATTTTATCAAGCAAGGTCAAATTCAAAAATGGTTATTATCAAGACTAACAAGGGTAACATCGTCATTGAGCTCGAAATGGAGAAGGCTCCAATCACCTGCGAGAACTTCTTAAAGTACGTGCGCAGTGGCCACTACAACGGTACTATCTTCCACCGTGTTATCCCTGGCTTCATGATCCAAGGTGGTGGTCTTACCCCTGAGATGCAACCAAAGGAGACCTTAGATCCTATCAAGAACGAGGCTGACAACGGCTTGACCAACGTTGCTTATACCGTTGCCATGGCTCGTACCAATGACCCACACTCTGCTACCTGCCAGTTCTTCATCAACACTGTTGATAACGACTTCCTGAACTACAACAAGCGTAACCATGAGTGGGGTTACTGCGTCTTCGGCAAAGTGGTACAAGGCCAAGACGTGGTGCAAAAGATCTCCGATGTGAAGACTGATAACAAGACTTTCTACCCACATCGCGATGTTCCTGTTGAGCCAGTTATCATCGAGAGCTGCGAAGAGATCGACTCCCTGCCAGAATAACTGAGCGACATCAGCTCGTTTCCTTTCTTGCTTGAATGCGGCTTAGCCCAGCCTGAGCCGCATTAGGCATAGACATACAAGTAGGGTCTGCCTCTGAGCACTGCTCAGTACTTAGAGGCAGGCCTTATTTTTTTAGATCCGGCGCGACCATATGGCCCTATACGTCATTGCAGACTTGCATCTTCAAGAACAAAGCCCAGAGTTATTGCAAGCTTTCCATAACTTTGTCTCTTGCCTCAACAACGACGATGAACTCTACATCATTGGCGATCTTTTCAATGTCTATGTGGGTTTAGATCCTGAAGATAAAGCCCAAGATCTAGTTCGGACTACACTCAATAAGGCTAGTTCACGTGGAGTGCAATGCTTCTTCATCCACGGCAATCGCGATTTTCTGGTGAATACCAAGGAAGCGCAATACTTTGGCTTACAGCTGTTGCCAGACGTTACTTATATCAGCGCAGGTCATCATATAGGGCTTCTTTTAACCCACGGCGATCTCTTGTGCACAAACGATCAGGCTTACCAAGCTTATAGACGCAAGGTCAGTAACCGCTTACTGCAATGGCTCTTTCGTCGACTGCCTCTTAAGAAGCGGAGACAGATCGGGCACAATATCCGCGCCCAAAGTAAGGATGCAGAGAGCCGCTACCGCGATCCAGCTATTTATGGCATTGCACGTGAGGCTCTAGAGCGTTACTGCAAAGACTATCAAGACCAAGGAAAGCCAATATCTTTTATTGTTCATGGCCACATCCACGAATTTAGCTCCTTCCACAATGAAGTAACCGGCCTTACAACGCGCTTTGTTCTTGGGGCATGGGGTAGTCATTACAGCTACTTTAAGCTTGATCGTGGAAGTGGTGTTTGTGCGCTCAAAGAAGAGCCAATTGAGGCTTTACTTAGCGAGCTGTCTTCGGTGCAGGATGGAGCTCAGCACTTCAGCGCAACCCAATCGACTTAAGAAACAGCTCAAATATCGTTTCACAGCACAGAAATGCTGCGCAAATTTGTCAAAACTTGATGCCGATTAAAAGGGGAGTGACGTCGTGTGCTAAGATAGCCACTAGCATATTTTCTGAGGAGTAGATTTATGAGCGACAAGATTGTACATCTGACCGATGATACTTTTGAGTCTGAGGTTTTACAGTCTGATAAGCCTGTCTTATTAGACTTCTGGGCTCCATGGTGCGGTCCTTGCCGTATGGTTGGCCCAATCTTAGACGAATTCGCTAATGAACAAGATGACATCAAGGTTTGCAAGATCGACATCGATAAGCACCAAGAAGCCGCTACCAAGTGGCAAGTGGTAAGCATTCCAACTCTGCTCGTGTTCAACGAGGGTGAAATGGTTGGCAAGCACATCGGTGCTATCTCCAAGGCTGACCTTGAGGCTTTCATCAAAGCTTCCTTAGGCCTGTAATGACAAAGCTTAGCAAGTCATTGCACCAACATCATTGCAGCAATATTTTGTATGCTGTACCAAAAGAAGAGCGCCATTAGGCGCTCTTCTTGTTTGGGTCGGATAGCCAAGATCAAAAGGCTAATAACCCCTTAGGCTCCATACTTCTCGCGATAGGCCAGCATGTCATCTAAGTGAGCACTTAAAGCTGCATCATCTTTGATGTAAGTGACCAAATCATCGAACGACACAATAGACACAATGTCGATGCCCAAGGTACGCTTTGCTTCATCAATAGCGCTCTCGTTACCCTGACCTTTCTCTTTGCGATTTAAAGCGATCAGAGCTGCCTTAAAGTTAGCACCGTTAGCCTTGATAATGGCGTCAGACTCACGGATAGCAGTGCCAGCAGTGATTACATCATCGATTAAGAGCACATCACCCTTGAGTGGAGCGCCTACTAAGTTACCACCCTCACCATGATCCTTAGCCTCCTTGCGGTTAAAGCACCAAGGAGTGTTGATTTTGTGCTCACAACTTAAAGCCATGGCAGTAGCGCAAGCTAAAGGAATGCCCTTGTAAGCTGGGCCAAACAAGACATCAAACTTGATCTTGCTGTCCACCACAGCGTGGGCATAGCACGAACCTAAGGTAAAGAGGTCATCACCGGTGCAGAAGCCACCAGCATTAAAGAAATAAGGGCTCTGACGACCCGACTTTAAGGTAAAGCTACCAAACTTCAGCACACCACGAGCTAAAGCCAACTCAATAAAGCGACGCTGATACTCCTGCATGAGCCATCTCCCTTTGGCAGAAACACTAACAAATCTAAAAAGACAAACCTTAGCGGCAGCAGCCCCATATATTTATGGATGCTCAGTATCACTGCTGACAGGGCAGTCTTTTTTCAAAAACACCCCATTATACGGCATCGATCAATGCCTTGAAAAACAGCATTCCTACGGCTTTGCTCTACGCTGTCTCCCCTTAATCAGGCTTAATCAATGCACGTGCTATACTCACACCAGAAATTTGAGTTCGCAATGAGTTTTCAGGCACGCGTGGCTACCTCCTAGCTTGCTAGGTCTTGTTTTTTGCTTGCGCTACCGTTGCCTCTAAATCAATCCTAAGGTTTTATCATGGCCATCATCAAAAGCATGACCGGTCATGCCCTTGTACAAGGGCAAAGTGTCGCCGGTATCATCGAGATTGCAATTAAGTCTGTAAACAGCCGCTTTGTAGAGATCATTGCGACCTTAGGTGAGGGTGTGCCGCAGCTTGAGTACGAGTGCAACCAAGTACTCAAAGAGGTACTGCACCGAGGCAAGATCGAATACTCTGTCACCCTACTCCCTGATAGCCATAACACTAACTCACTTATGCTCAATGAGCTCTTAGTGCGCGAGCTATTACAGCACCTCAAGCACTTAGAAAGCATTGTGGACAACGAGCTTGATGCTAATACCAGCACCAATCTGCAAAAGCTCAACATGTTAGAGCTGTTGCAGTATCCAAACGTACTTCGTGCTGCACCGGTAGATCAAGAATGCTTCAAGAATGAGATTGTTGAGCTCATGCGCTCTGCTGTAGCCAAGTTCGATGAACAGCGTCAGCGTGAAGGAGCACAGCTGCGCAAAGTACTTCTGGAGCGTTTAGACCAAATCTCTGAGCAGCTAGACCTCGTACAAACCCAACTACAAAACCTCGTAAAGCAAGAACGCGAGCGCATGCAGCGACGTGTGGATTCACTGCGCGTCAATCTCGATCACGATCGTTTTGAGATGGAGGTGGCTTTGCTGGCACAAAAGGCCGATATCGCAGAAGAGTATGATCGCCTCCGCTGCCACGTGCGTACCGCCCGCTCCATCCTCAACACTGAGCCTAATAGCGATAGAAGCGCTGGCACTGGAAGTGGCACTGATGCAGCCAACGGCAATGGCAACAGCTCACAGCCGATTGGTAAGCGCTTAGACTTCCTTATGCAGGAGTTTGTGCGCGAGGCAACTACTCTCGGTAACAAGGCTAGCAACCTCAATCTGACTCATATCGCAGTTGAGCTTAAGGTGCTCATCGAGCAGATGCGTGAGCAAGTGCAGAACATCGAATAGCATGCTTGCCTGACTGCCTGCTTGCATGGCTTTCTGCTATTGCGGCAAAGACTTAAGGGGGAGGCGGTCTTGGAATGGGAAAGCCTCAAGCAAGCGCTCACAGTGACTACGAAAAGATGGCGGTGTGAAGAACACCGAACCATCACTATCAAGGGGCTTCACAACCTCCACTACATCGTGAAAACCTACTGGAACAGCTTGTTTTTGGCCGGTGCCCAAGAAGAAGTCGTCGAACTTAAACGTGGAGTGCTTCTGCAGTGGCTGCTCCGTGTACTGCAACATAGCCGCAGGAATGCCATAGACTTGAGCCACGATAATGCCGTGCAGTGACGTGCTGGCAATCAGATCACACGAGCAGAGCTCGTCTATGCACTTCTCTAAACTGGCTTTAGAACCGTCACGAACCATTGATATCAGCAAGATCTCATCACCATAGGCCTGATGTAGAGCCTGTTTAAACGAGCTGTGCGTACAGCAAACGGGTTTGACAAGTTCAAACGCATCTAAAAGAGGCTGCTTAAGTATAAACCTACAGGTGTTAATGCCTTATGGTACAAGGGCTAGAGGCTGATTTATGCTGTACGCACAGCTCGTCCAATCTTAGTGGTGATGATAGCGATAATAGAAATCGTTCTAAAACAATTGTCGCACAAAACACAAAAGCAATGGGCTACAATTGATAATGGAGCAAAAGAAACCAAGTTTTGCGCCAAAGCATTTGCGCAAAGCCATCATAAAAATTAAAAACACCATACGAGCGTAGATAGTAAACTGTCACTATCCGCGCCAAAAACACCATGTCTATAAAAACACCGTCAAAGATAGTCTTTGAGGCTGAAAGCGGCCTTGGAGACTCTATTGAGTACATCCCTGCTCTATACATGCTGCGGCAAATGTACCCTCAATCCGAAATTGTAGTAGCCACATGTGGTTCTGGCCTCGATCTTTTCGCACAGCTGCCTTACGTTGATCGTGTATTCGCCACTAGCCACACCCCTGAAGGTCTACAAGAGGCAATCAACTCATTTGCTGGCGCAGAACCAGCTGACCTCGTAATCGCAGTTGAGCGCAACAGGAGAGTGATCAATGCGGCCTTAGAAACCAAAGCTCAAAAGGTGGTGACTTTCTCCTACCTTAAGGCACTATTCACTCCAAGATTGCACTTTACGTCCTACATCAAACGCAATGCCCTACATGAGATCTGGCACTATCAGCATCTCGTGCGAGCCTGTGCCCCTAGGATCTACGACCAAGCCTTTGTGCAAGCTGATTTATCTCAAGCACGTGCTCGCTATGACCAAGAAGCAGCTAAACATATACAGGACTTTTTGCGGCAGGCATATGCAGCTAGCTTTCAGCACTTAATTGTGCTCAATCCAGCATGTCGAACTGCCGAGAAAAAAGGCTTCAACCTCAAGCACGAGAGCTACTTTACTTTAGCTGATCACTTAGCATCTCGTTTTCCTCAATGCCTTTTCGTGCTCTCCAGCCATAAGAAAGAGCCTTATGCGGAGTTGGCTGGTGCTAGCACGCACCATAACCTTAAGACCTTCACTAACACTGGATCCATATTGAGGCTGATTGCCCTAGTAGACAATGCTAGCCTTGTTATTGCGCCAAGTACTGGTACTGTGCATATAGCTGACAATTTAGGAGTTGATGTGTGTGCCATCTACCCACACTATGACGACAAGCGCTGGTCAGCTGATGGCTTTAATCAGCTCCTGAGCAAACAAGCTCAAAAGCGAGGCCTTTCTTCATCTCAAACGACACCCCACAACCATTTTGCTTGTCTCTACTTACCCGATGCGTGGCAGAGCCACTACGAGCAGTACCTAAGTAGCTTTGAGCAGCAATGCGTGAAAGTAATTACAGAGCAAACTCTAAGGATGCCTCGCAAAATGATGTCTCGCACCCAAGAGCAAATGTAGACCATCGAAGCCACATCTCAAGCAAAGCCTACCATAGGCGCTTCGGCAGAAAAGTCATTACAGCAGGGCAAAACCTAAGTAACGCCTTGCTGTCGTTTGCTCAATTGGTCAATTAGCAGCGTCAATCTCTCCCTAAGCCCCTATCACGCTGTATCTTAGACTTGCTTTGCTGCGCTGCTACCCCCTCTATTCCTAAAGCAATTACGACATCACACCACATACCCAAATGTCTTGACAGACACAGCTTTTTTGGCCTAAAATGCTATGCATAATTTTTATGGTAACGGGGGGGGGTACTACTATTTTTTGATCGTTGAACTTCTTTTCTGAAGTACCGTAACGATTCTAACAAAGTCTGGAGACTGGCTAACAGCCTGTTTTAATGGTGTTTTGGCTTCTTAGCCTTCTCCTTGCTCCATTTTGCAAGCTTTGCAGCATCAGCCTCAAAAAGGAAGGGACCTTAACGATCAATCAATCTAGTGCAACCTCTGTTTTCTCTGTGCTCTTCAACGTAGCGGGATTTCAGCTCTATAGCTGAGATTTCTACGAGGAGACCACTTGATAGCTTTGCGCCATGTAAGGCCTAAGTCCGTTGCTATAAGGAATATGTTCCAGCCTGCTACTCGGTTCTTAGGCATCAACCACGCAAAGCCAACAGAGAGTTTTGCAAAGATGCCTGCTTCCGCTATCCCTCATACTAACCTCACCACGCATCACCAAATATGGGGTCGACACAGCGTGGTTATCTGCGCATCGCTTTTTGTACCTTTGTCTTACTCCCTCTCATCTGAAAAGCCTCCTGCACTAGCAGCAATTTCCTGTCGCACAGCTCGCAACAAGAGCCATAACATTCAGACAGAGTTCCCAATCGAGCAGATCACTGATCGTGTGTCTTAGTCGACAAAGGCAATGCAAATGAGGTTGACCATGAACACTAATCACCCACAAGACAAGAGCGAGTTCCGCAGAATTATCTTTGAGGCCCAAAGTGCAGTAGGAGACTCCATTGAGTACATACCTGCGCTATATGTGTTGCGCCAGATGTACCCACAAGCAGAGATCTTGGTTTCTACTTATGGCTTTGGCACCAGTCTCTTTGCACAACTGCCTTTTATTGATCGTGTCTACGACACCGAGCATACCCAAGAAGGCTTTTGGAATGCTGCTTACTCCTTCCATGATGAGCAGGGCAATACGGCCTGTGCCGACCTCATTATCATTCCAGATCGTCGTGGTGATACGATTAGAACAGCATTAAGCACTGATGCCAGAAAGATTGTGACGTTCTCACACCTTAAGGCTCTTTTTATCCCACGGTTACATTTCACGTCCTACATCTCGCGCTGGAAGTGTCATGAGATTCTCCACTATCAACACTTGATGCACGCTTGCGACCATAAACGCTACAACAAGGTCTTTGCCCAAGCAGACTTCAGTCAGGCAAAAGTGCGCTATGAAGACCAAGACAAGCGACAGGTGCAGGACTTTTTGCGTGATGCTAACGCTGACTCATATCAACACCTTGTTGTGGTCAACCCTCATAGTCACACAGCCGAGCGCTGCGGTTTTAATCTGAAAGTAGATGATTACTTAAATCTTACTGAGCGCTTAGCACTCTCTTTCCCTCAATGCCTGTTCGTCGTTTCAAGCTTCGGAACTCACACCTATCAAGAGCACAGCTATCAGGCACTTAATCTCAAGATCTTCATTAACCAACGAGGCATCTTGTCTTTAGTGGCTCTTATCGACCATGCCAGTCTAGTTATATCGCCAAGTACGGCCGCAGTACACATTGCCGACAACCTCGGTGTTGATGTGTGCGCCATCTACCCACACTACGATCAGTACCGATGGTCAGGTGACGGCATGAATCAACTCTTAGCCAAGCAGGCTAGAAAACTTGGCAGAGCTTCTTCTCATGCTAAGAACATCAACCGCTTTTCCTGCATCTATTTGCCTCAAAACTGGCAAAAGAACTACGAACAGTACCTGATCGACTTTGAGCAACTTTGCTCTCAGTTCATTCAAACACACACCTTAAAGCAACCGCGCAAGCTGTTTCTGTCAGATCCACAAGAACAAGCATTAGAGGCCACTAATTCTAAGTAGTGCGCAACCCATGTTTTGTTAATGATCGCCAAAGATCACCTAATGCTTTGCGTTTTGCTATGTCTAAGTCCGTTGCTATAAGGTTATTGGCCGCAAATACTCTACACGGTCAATCAAGCAGCAACTCCGCAAAGCCGTACGGAGTGATGTGCCATGCTACCCGTTTTCATCATTAACTTGCCTCAAAGCACCGACCGTCTTGAATCGTGCCGTGAAAGCTGCCAGAAGTTAGGAATTAATCCAGAGATATTTGTCGCGACCAATGGCCGTGAGCTCTTAGCCCATCCAGAGAGCAATCCCGAGCTGTTCTCTAAAGTTGTACTTCAAGATCAAACTCATATTGATCTGCCACTTGGTCGTCATGTCATCATGGATGACCCACTCACACCAGGTGAAGTTGGCTGCTCTTTATCCCACTTACGTCTCTACCAAGAAATTCTAGACCGTAAGCTAGACTACGCCTTGATTCTTGAAGATGACACTCTTCTCAAGGAGTCTTGCACTGAAGTCTTAAAGGCTATCGTAGAGCGCAAGGATCAGTGGGACATAGTGCAACTATCGCATGATAGCGGCCTAAGGCAGCTCATCAAGGCTTGTGATATCAAGCTTACAAGAGACATCAGCATGCACAGAGAAGGCATGGGATTCCTTGACCCTATATTTAATCGTCGTCGTTGCTCTTATCTCACATCATGCTATCTCATTAATGCCGAAGCATGTAAGCGTCTTATTGAAATAGGTTACCCTGTGCGTTTACCAGCGGACTTCCTATTAGGCTTTACCGCTTACCATGGACTGCGCTTATACACTTGTCACCCACAGCACTTATTGCTTGATTGCCACAGCTTCGCTTCTACCATCAGCGCACAACCAGTCACTACACAAGCAGACACAACATTCCATAAGAAGCACTAGCGTGCAACACCACATGACTACGGTTATGTACGACTTAAGCGCACTTCGTTCTCATTGTTGTTGTCGCTAAATGGCTCGTAGTTTGGCAGCGGGATATTGAGGTACTCCAAGAGTGAGCGCAGCTCCATATCGATCTCATGGTAGACGTAACCGTTTTCCTGTCGCTCACTTATCACCTGTTGCAGCATCTCAAGGAACTGCGGCACACTCTTGATGTGGAGACGCTCGCGCAATGTAATGCCTCCATACTGCTGATCTCGGAAGTTAAAAGCAGCTTGTAACATTAACTTGAGGCCGAGCGTCAGGTAGAGCACAAAGTTCTTGCCGCGCATAAGCTGCTTGAGTGTTGGGTGCATGCGCAGAGCAAAAGCATTGATCTGGGCTTGCTCCACTTTGAAGACATCAAGGCTCATGAGGTCAAAGGTGCTTTCACTGGCACGCAGGAACTCATGTGCTTTTAGGACTTCATCCACTTCTCCTAGGCGGTTACTGATAAAGACCTTAAATGCGCCACTAGAGCTAGCTAAATCACTAGCAAAAATCTGCTGTAAGTGACGATCTAAACGAGCAAGCTCTCGTGTAGTGAGCGCCTCCGAGCCAAAATCAAAAGCGCTATCAGCAGCCTCGTCTTCATTGTCGAAGCTCACTAAAGACTTATCGTAATGACCACCAATTGGCGCGAAGTCATCCTCATAGCTAGCAATGCCACCGCTACCAACACCATCACCTAGCTGATGAGATGCCTCATCGCTATCAACAGCGCCCGCCCCAAAAACATCGTCATCAAAGTCATCGTCAGGCACATCAAAGAAGTCGCCGGCGTCATCCTCTTCCTCTGATAACAAATCACCAGTAGAGCCTAAAGCTTCTTTGTCATTGCTACTGTTGTGGCTAGAATCGACAGCAATATCGTTGTCCTGCTGATCACTTTTACGAAGGAAAGAGAACACATCCTCAACTTCCTCATAGTCGTCATAGTCATCATCGTCATTGCCGACATCGAGAAACGAGTCGTCTATGTCTTCATCACTAGCTGAGCTATAAGACATCCAGCTCTTAGTACCTGTACCACTACTAGGAACAGCGCCCGCCCCTGATACAGGCTTAAACTCAGGCTCTGAGATAGATGGCCGCTTGAGCTTCTCATCAGAGATCACATCAGCAAAGGCAGAGGCACTGTGTGGGGTGGTATAAGCGGCTGCAGCCCGTGCCGTGCTCCTAAAAGAACGCTGTTGCTGCTGCTTGAGATGCTCTAAGCGCTGATTCTTACTAGTGCTTACATACTCTTCCAGTAACACATCGATAGCATCGATGGCATCGAAATCAGATGCAGACAGAATCTTCTCAGGATCCTGTTGAGCCTTGGCCTCCATTAGAGTCTGCATAGCCTCATTGGTACAAGGTCTAACTACAGAATCACTCTGCCAAAACTGCTGATCTTGCGGCATGTTCAGTCTGTTAGCACGCGCAAAGCCTAAGAACTCATCGTCATCTTCAAACGCATCACGCTCGTTCTCTTGAGCTAATAGTTCCTTGCGCTCTAAAGCCTCATCACGCAAAGCCAATAGAGGCTTTAAGTCGAACACGACATGGACAAAGAGATCAGCAGCCAGCTTTCGCGGCAATGCCGTTTGCGTACTACCAGTAAAGAGCTCACCTCTGCGGCTGCTACTGTTGCTACTACTGCCAATACCTTGTCCCCAAGCACTATCAGCGGCACTACTTACGTCATACTCAGGGTAGTGCTGTATCAGCTTAAAGGAGCAAACGAAGACATGGTGATCAGCGTTATAGTTTTTGAGCTGTGTAAGCTCAATTTCACAACGTCGCAGTAAGTACTGACTCACCAAGTGCTCTAAAGGCAGCGACAACATAAACTTGTCCCCTGCCTGATAGAGATGGCGTAAGCTTGCAAAGAGACGATCAGTTCGGCTTGAGAGTAATACCACCTCACTTTCTTTTATTGGGTCGCTCTTTGACGCCTTAATCCCCTTCAGTAAATCACTAGAACGAATGGTCTTAAGCGCAGGAGCTTTCTGCCCATTATTGTTAGCCCCACCACTCCATGAGCGCATATCGGTATTGATATCTTCAGCATCAACACTTGCGCTGACGCTGGCACTTGCACTAACTCCAGCACTAGGCTCAGTACTAATTCGACGCGAAGAGACACGACTTTCCTCTTCACCTCCCATGGAATCATTACCGCTCTTACTAGAGTCTTGGGAGCTGATCATGGCCGAGCTAATAGAACCTAAGCCACTAATACTGCCTAGGCTCTGTAAGGCTATTTGAGCTTGGCGCTGCAGTTCCTGTGGATCAGGAGATAGATGATGAAATTGTTGTTGGAAATCTTCTTCGCTCTTAGCAAAGTATGGAGACACGCTCGCCATAGTACTGGTGCGGGCGCTGTCATTTGTGAACGCAGCAACGTCACTTAAGGTAGTGCCATCACTGCCCGTGATCATGCCAAAGACACCGATCTCATTAGCCTTAGCATTAGGGTCTTGCGGCAGTTGTGGCAAACCATGGTTCTTCACGTAACCACAGAGATCTTCAAGACTGGTATAGCTGCTGTTATACGTACTAAAGGCATGTGGGATACCACTTTTCGCACTCATTATGAGTAAAGTGCGGTCATCCTGCGACTGAGCAAACTGCTTAAGCTGCAAAGCAAGAGCTGTTCTACTAAGACGCGAGAGACTAAATCCCTGTGAGCCTACACTTGCTTTGGCATGAGAGGTCATGCCAGCGCCCGCACCACGAGTACCACTAATAGCACTCTGCTCTAACAGCGCTAGTTGCTTTTTAATGGCCTCATCTAGGTAGCTGTTGTTGGTGCTAAGCGAACACTCTTTGCTCAAGAGACGCATGGAGATGTTGCTTGGATATGCTCCATCAATGGCATAAAACACCTCGCCTTTGCTTTGACGACGTGCACACAGTCCCTGCAAAGTATCAAAGTAACGGGTGATATCAACATCACTGATGTCTTGCAGCAGAGAGTTGATATCCTTTTCCGTCATGCTATTTGGGTAA
This sequence comes from uncultured Anaerobiospirillum sp., assembly GCA_944393075.1. Taxonomy (GTDB): domain Bacteria; phylum Pseudomonadota; class Gammaproteobacteria; order Enterobacterales; family Succinivibrionaceae; genus Anaerobiospirillum. The sequence continues at coordinate 37,449 of CALXYZ010000001.1, forward strand.
GCAAGGCGATTGTCAGCAGTAAAGTGCAGATATTGGCTAAAGTCGATGGTCTGATGAATAAGGCAGTAATAAGCAAGCGAGAGCAGCTTGATATTACGCTCTGCCACTGCAAAGTAGCGATTAAACGCTACCAAGAACGGAGTGTTGGCGATAACATGGTCTAAGACCCAAGTAGCACCAGACTGATAGAACTGCTGCACCTGCATGGAGTTGGCGCGAGCCACACCAGACTTAGGCTTGAAGACAAACTTGTACTCTTTAGTGGTAGCATGAGTGCCGCTCTCTACAGCTTCACGATAGACATTGTAGGAACGCAGCTCCGGAATAGTCTCTAAGAACTCATCCTTCCACACAACAAGGCCAGTCTCACCACCACCTAAAATCTTGCCGACTGACTTACGACCTTGGTTCGTGGCTACACGACCTTGGAACTTCTTGACAGTGTAAGGCCACAAATAGGCGTATTTGTTGGCAACCTTGACCACCTTTAGTGGTGGCAGCTCTGGCAAGTTAGATTGCGACGAGATAGCCATATAAGAGTCCTACAAGTCTAGTGTTGTTGTGATATCACAAGTACTACACCTAGCACTAGGCGCAATGTGCACCACATAACATGAGCCAGTAATAGCTCATTAGAGTCTTTACTTGTCCAGCTAGTTTACACTTAACCGTTTTGCATACTGTAGTAAGCGGCTTTTACTAGGTGATTACTATGCTATGGTCTTTAAACTGATCGTTCTCTTGGTCAGCTAGAGTACTACTGGTACCGCTGCGGATCATCACTAGTAACTTGCAGGAGGAGTTCCAGCTACTATTGCTTCTTAGGATTTTAACCAAGACCTGCTCTAGGCCGCTTATGTCAGTTTGTTTTGTGCAATCAAGCTTGATAGTCAATGGAGCAAGAGCACACAAGAGCACTATCTGTCCACAGCCACATCAACAGCCCCAAGTTAAAATGACAAGCATTCAGCAGCTGTAAGACAAAACAATGTTATCAGCTACTCGTACACTATCTCCACCGGAGGAATATGGTGCGGGTTGTTGATAAAGCTTGTTCTTTGCTTTCCCAGATCAACTCCCATAATATCGAGGATGTAGTTATTGACAGGGATAGAGCCAGCCCATGAAAAATGATCTGCATCTGAGAATATTGGCAGATTATCGGTTGTCAAAACCAAACAAGAATCTTCATCACAGTAGACCACACTAGGATCGATATAGGTAATGGATCCCTTGCCACTCTCATCGATAATAGCATTGTTAGCCTGTAACTGTTTGACTGTGTCTTCTAGCACTTTGTTTAAAGGCACTTTCTCACTTGGTTCACGCTGCTCTTGGCATGAGAAAACATAACTTAAGGCATTGCCAACAGGGTTATTCAAACGCCTCATAAAAAAGCAGTTTTTTCCCGAGTTCAATTGCACATAGCGCTGACGTCCTATGATATAGAGATCATGACCTTTTAAATCAGAGGCTAACTCGGCAAGATCTCTATTGATTAAATCCCCATACTGCTCATCTGATAGGTCAGTTAGGCGCTGATTATCAGATCGACGCTGAACATCTTCAGAGTATCGCGTCCAGTTTTGAGCGATCAAGATTGGAGCATCTGGCGATTCTTTAGCAGCTTGAATCAAGTTGTCATAACGGATTTGACAAGGGCCTTTGGTTCTTTGGCAGCCCTCAAGATGAGCAAAATGGCTCTTATAAGAGTAACAACCATCACGGCATACCGATACGATGTGCAAGCCTCGCTCAATCATATCTGAAGAGTATTGTCTGGCATAGCTATCACCTGAAATGATGATATCTACAGGACGCTCCAAATCGCCTAAATGCTGGGCTTGGCCGTTATGATTTGCAAAGTTGCCTCCATATTTAGCAAAATCTTCGATCTCAGGATGAATTGCACGCCAAGGCAATCCATCTTTGGCTATACCAAGCGAGGCGAAGATAATCACAGTATACAGACCCAAAAACTTATAACCATAGTTACGGCGGCACTCAATAGAGTAGTGCATGAGCGCGCCCAAAGCAAAGATCATAAGTAACAAGCCCAATAGAGCAACATTAGTCAGGATCTCAAACTTGTTGATAAAGACAATCAAAGGCCAGTGTACTAGGTAGATGGCAAAAGACCAAAGTCCTAGCTTCTGGAACAAATCCCAGCGCAAATGTGACTTTTGGTTGTCAGCAGCAATACACAAATAAGTGCCAAAAAGTGGGGGCACCGCGGAGATATTAGGCCATCCTGAGGCATCGCTTACCAGAAAAATCGATACGATAATAATGACAAGTCCTACAGCTTCTAATGCTGCTGGGCTGATCTTCTGCGCTAGTTTGGCAACCCCATTAGCTTCACCACCTACACCTTTACTCAATCCTTGAAAGAAAGAGAGAGGATAAAAGTAAGCCAGGGCGCCAAATAGCAGCTCAAAGGCACGTGATGGGAGCAAATAGTAAGAGTTGTTTGGGTTGATAGTGGTGTAAACACAAGCAAAGACAAGCAATACCACAGTCAAGCTAAGCAGCAACAAACCAATAGCCTTGTTTGCAAGGAAGCGCTTTGCCAGCATCAAGACAAAAGGATATGCAATATAAAACTGCCACTCAACAGAGAGAGACCAAGTATGTAAAAACATACGCTCGGTTGCGGCTTCATCAAAATAGCCTGTACGGCTTGCAAAGTAATGATTTGATACAAATAGAAGAGCTTTTGATGCTTCACGCCCAGCCGTTTCAAGATCTTTCGCTCCTATAGTTAAGCACCCAAGCAACAAAAAGAAGATGACTGTGGTAACGAGCGCAGGACAAATACGCTTAGCTCGACGCTTGTAGAAGTTAAGGACACTAAAGTTACCGGCATCAAGCCCTCTCATGATGATCATGGTCATAAGGAAGCCAGAGATCACAAAGAAGATATCAACGCCTAAAAATCCTCCTTTGATGGCATCGACATTAGGAAGCATCACGTGATCAATGTGAAAGAGCGTTACAGACAGCACGGCAATTGCGCGCAGGCCAGTAATGTCTTGGCGTAAGGCCTTAGCCATGGGGAACTCCTGAGCATGCTTTACAAAATTAGCTTTAGCTTGATGGAAAAGCAGATCTATCTAGCGATAACGCCGCCTATTATAGCCGTTTTGCTACAACCAAAAAGTTATACAGAACTTAATGCGATGGAGATATGAGGCCCGACGCCCGCTCTTTTATTCAGGGACGGGCGCCGTTATGGAAGGAGTGAAGAGTACTGAGGAGGGATTAGCGGTCTTGAGGTAGAGTGTAGCCTTCAGGTCGCTTTACCTTTGGATCAAGCTCATGCATAGCCTTGATCATACGCTCACGCAGCTCTTGGGTTTGAGCGTTGATCTGCGCACGCTCTAAGGTGGCACCATCGAGCGGCTCTAGCAAGGTGATATGCACCTCGCCATTGTTGAGGCGGCCTAAGTCGATTTGATTTGCATAGGTTGAGGTAACAAAAGGAATGACCTTAACCTTTGCCAACATGGCAGTGTGCAGGGCACCGCTCTTAAATGGGCCTACAGGGCCATAGCCAGAACGCGTACCCTCTGGGAACATCCAGATCGATAAGCCCTTGGTCTTGATCTTCTCCACGATCTTTAAGAACAAATCACCAGCCTTCGAGCGCTTGTTGCGGTCTAAGAGGATGTTGCCAGATAAGAAGAAGAGAATGCCAAAGATTGGGGTATAGAGCAGGCTCTTCTTACCCACGCACACAAGACCAGGTTGCGGCAGGTCGGCCATGGTCACAATGTCCCAGTTGCTTTGGTGCAAGCCCACAAAGATAGCAGGCATGTCCTTACGCACGGACTTAGGATCAAAGTCCATGACGACTTTGACGCCAATGACGCGCTGGGCTAAACGCAGCATCTGCGTCAGAGCATAGACATTGCCCTTATGCATTGGACGGCAGAGGCAAACAATCAGGCCCAAAACGAGCCACAGCAAAGCCATGATCAGCAAAATAAGCACACGCAGTGGATAAATGATGTAGCGCATAAGATTGTTCTCAAGGTTGTGACTGAGCAGCAGCTAGTGGAACTAAACGTTGTTACTGGCTTGCTGCTGCTCTGTCTGAGTTTGGGGCTTAAAGCTTGGCTTAAGGCTTGGCTTAAGGCTTAGCTTAAGATCGGCTCGTCATCGTCCAAGGCCTCATCTGACTGATCTGCAACAGGTGCGGCTATCGTTGGAAGAGGGGCAGGGATCACCTCAATGTAGTCGATTCGTTGCACCTGGCTTGGTAAAGACTCACCCATACGGTCACGAATACCAATACGCTCAGCAATATCTTCTGGCTTAAGCTTGAGCTTTTTACGACCGCTGTGAAGCTCCACGCTATCGTTATCAGCGCAGCATGCGAAATCGGCCAAGCCATCAATACCAGAGTCGAGCTTGCCTGCTGGAATGCGCATCAGCTTCAAGCCCTTACCACGAGGTAAGACCTTAATCTCGTTTGCTCTGTAGAGTAGCATTCTGCCCTGCTTGCTGACGAAGATCATGATGGTATTGTCTGGATCGGCAACCTTCTGCGGCATCAGCAAGGTAGCACCATCATCAATGGTCACCAAGCTTTTACCTGCCTTGTTGCGCGAGATCATGTCTTGGAGCTTGCAGATAAAGCCAAAGCATTTATCGGTAGCGAGCATGAAGTGATCGTTAGCGTCACCGGCAATCACGGCCGTGATGAACTCATTAGCTTGCAGCGTGATCTTGGTGGAGATTGGCTCACCTTGGCCTCTAGCAGAAGGCAAGTCCTTGATCATGATGCTGAAACTACGTCCGAGGTTACTTAAGAAGACCGCGTACTGATTGCTCTTGCCAACAGCGTGTGCGAGGTAGCTATCACCACTCTTGTAGTTGAGGCTCATTGGATCGATGCTATCGCCAGTGGCGGCACGCACCCAGCCCATCTTCGATAAAACCACGGTCATGGTCTGACTTGGGATGGCAGCGTTGAGATCCATCTCCTTGGCCTCAGCACGCTCTACCACAGCACAGCGACGCTTATCACCATAGCGCTTGTTGTCAGCTTGGAGCTCGCTCTTGATAAAGCCTTTGAGCTTTTCTGGGTGCTCTAAGAGCTCTTGTAGCTCACTGAATTCGCTTTCTAATTTAGCGATCTCATCCTTGATCTTGACCTCTTCTAAGCGAGCTAATTGTCTGAGCTTGGTGTCTAAGATGTAATCAGCCTGCACCTCAGTTAAACCAAAGCGCTTCATCAGCTTCTGCTTTGGATCTTTTTCGGTACGGATGATCTCAATGACCTCATCTAAATCGTCGTAGACCGTCATCAAGCCCTGCAATAAGTGCAGGCGCTTGTTGATCGTCTCAGAGCGATGGACAAAGCGCTTTTTCACGGTCTCAGAGCGGAAGGTTAACCACTCAGAGAGAATGGTCTTCAGGCTCTTGACCTGTGGGTTGCCATCTAAGCCCAAGATATTGAGGTTGACACGATAGGTGCACTCAAGATCGGTTGTCGCAAAGAGGTGGCTCATCAGCTCATCAACATCAGTACGCTTACGTGGCACGATGATGAGGCGGCATGGGTGCTCATGGTCGCTAGCATTGATCAGGTCGGTGACCATAGGCAGCTTCTTTTTGACCATGAGATCGGCGATCTCTTTTTCGATCTGGCCGACACCGACTTGGAAAGGCAGGGCAGTGATGACAATGCCATCCTTGCTCTCTTCGTAGACAGCGCGCACGCGAATGGTACCTTTACCACTCTCGTAGATCTTCAGGAGCTCATCTTTTGGCGTAATGATGTCAGCACCACAAGGGTAATCAGGGCCTTGCACATACTTCATCAAATCCTTGACCGTGGCGTTCGGATGATCGAGCAAGTGGATTGAGGCCTTGATCAGCTCACTTAAGTTGTGAGGAGGGATATCGGTAGCCATACCAACGGCAATACCCATAGTGCCGTTGAGCAGGATATTAGGGACGCGGGCTGGCAAAGCTTTTGGTTCATCGACAGTGCCATCGAAGTTAGGCATCCAATCGACGCAGCCTAAGTTCAAGTCCTCCAAAAGCAATTCAGCGTTAGAGGACAGTCGAGCCTCGGTATAACGCATGGCAGCAAATGACTTAGGGTCTTCGACATCACCCCAGTTACCTTGACCATCAATAAGAGGATAGCGATAGGTAAATGGCTGGGCCATCAACACCATAGCTTCATAGCAAGCAGTATCGCCGTGAGGGTGGTACTTACCCAAAACCTCACCCACGGTACGGGCTGACTTCACGTGCTTAGCCTTGTAGTTGATACCAAGCTTAGCCATGGCGTAGATGATGCGGCGCTGTACCGGCTTCATACCATCACTGACAGATGGGAGAGCACGATCACGGATCACACTCATGGAGTAATTGAGGTAGGCATCCTGCACAAAGTTTTGCAGAGGCTGCTGCTCAATACCCTCCAAACTCAGTTCGCTATTCTTAATCTCGCTCATTCCTTTCCTTTCTGCGGCATCCCCAGATCCGTATCAGAGCAATGTACCTAACAACAAAGTGGAAAGCCCAAGGCGCCTAGGCGCTTAGCCGCTTAAACGCTTAGGCATAGGCGTTTATACGCTTAGCCGCTTTGTCGCTATTGTTGGGTCATGGTCTACAGGAGCTGTGGCTGCTGACGGCCTTTTGAGGTGAACTTCAAGTGATTCCAGAGCATCGGTAGATCTGTGGATCTAGCACACGATATGCACAGGGATCTGCAAAAATAGGCTAAAATCAGGGACTGACTGCATGTATGCAGTTGGCCATGTAAGCCTAAAAAGTAAATCATTCTACACCATCACCACCATCTTTGCTTAGATTGCACATATTCAGCGATTACGAATGTAAGTAGCTTACATCCAAGCCCTTTTGTGTTGAGATAGTGTTGAGCACTTGTTGATGCGGTGGTGATCCCCAGAGGAATAGTCCCCTTGAAGAAAGATCGCTTTGTAGTATGGGGTCAGGCTGCTACTCCAAGCCTGCAGATGCAGAGCCTATCCATATGCTCCTTTTGCTCTTGTGCCTTAAAGCAGCTCTTGAGCTCTTTGCGGGACATAGCTTTGCTGCCAGTGTTGCTGGTGTTGCTGCTACTTGGCAATGCTCTCTCTTCTACGACGGCTGTTGCTGTTACCTCTGAGGTGGCCGTGAAGGCTATTGGCGTTAATACCGCCAACTTACCGCCAGAGCTCTACACCAAAGCGGTGATGGACGGAGTGATTGTGGATGATGACTTTAACTATGCGCGCTTAGGGCGTATCAGCGGTATCAACATCTTCCCACAGGGCTATCGTGCCGCCAAAAACCTTGTCGATAAGGTTGTGGTCTACAAACAGCGCCATCAGATGATTCTCTACAAGAACGGCCATGTGGTGCGCTCTTATTGGATCGCTTTGTCCGACCGTCCTGAGGGTCACAAGGTGATGCAAGGCGATCGCCGTACTCCTGAGGGCCTCTACACCCTAGACTACGTGAAAGAGAACTCCTACTACTACCGAGCTTTCCACATCTCCTACCCTAACCTCAAGGATATCGAAAATGCCCGTCGTTTAGGCGTGAACCCAGGTGGTCTGATTATGGTGCACGGACAGCCACCATCAAATAGCGAGTATCATGAGACTGTGCAGCGCTCCGACTGGACTAATGGCTGCATCGCGATCTTAAACCCAGAGATCGATGAGTTTATCTCGCTTGTTGACCCAGGCACGCCAATCGAGATCTTTCCATAACTCACCAAACAATATCACCGCCTCAAAGGAGCTCAGGTAGCCCCAATAGTAAGGAGAAGCTAAGCTATGGCGCTCAAACATGTCTTTTTCAATTTGCGCGATAACCTACGCTTTAATTGGGCTAAGCACAAGTTTGGCTTTATCCCTGAAGGCACCGAGGCTGATTTCCGCTTTGCTGAACTTAAGAAAGTGGTGGTGTTAAAGCTAGACGGCAAGCTTGGTGATACCGAGGTCATGACCCACTTCTACAGCGCCATGCGCAAGGCTCAGCCGCGTTTGTTGCTCTGTGTAGTCTGCCCACAGCACCTCGTACCTATCTACAAAGACATTTTAGGCTTTGATCTGGTTCTGACCTCATCGCGCAAGCCAAAAGAAGATGAAATCAAAAAGCTCTGCGCCCAGATCCTCAATGCTGACCCACGCAGTACTAATGTTGATTTGGTGGTAACTACAGAGCCACGTTTCCGTCCACGTGACTTTATCTTCGATTACTACCTCAAGCCACGATACGTCGCTGGCTGCGATGTCCGCCTCAAGGGCAGCTCCATCAACCTCTTTTTGTTTGACCCAGACCGCGACACACAGCGCGTCAGCGCATGCTTCTGCGATCTCATGGACAAAGGTGGCCTCAGCTATGAGCCTATCGCATACGTGCCTTTTGTAACGGAAGAGTCCCTTGCTAAAGCTCGTAGCAGCATCCAAAAAGACCTTGGGTTAGAGCTTGCAGGCAGTGCTACTAGCGCAGAGCAGCAGAAGCCATTGTCATTGCCATTGCCATTGCCATTGCCATTGCTCATTGGCATCAACCCCTGCGGTGCTCCAAGTGCACGTCGTTTTACTGTGGAGATGGTGTGCAGCATCATGCAGCACCTACATCAGCAACGACCTGAAACGCGTTTTGTGCTGCTCCTGCCTGAGAGTATGGCCGATTTTCGTAATGGCCTAGTGAGCGCTTGGGAGAGTGCAGGCGGTAACACCAATGAAGTGTTGCTCCTGCCAGAGAAGAGCTCGATTATGGACTTTGCGTCCTATATCCATCTCTTAGATGGCCTGATTACGGTTGATACCGCAGCCGTGCACCTAGCCTGCGCGAGCAAGGTGCCACAGCTTGCCTTCTATTTAGGCGATGAGCATACCGTAGAGGACAAGCGTTGGGCTCCAGTAAGTCCAGTGGCTCAGGTGGTTCAACCCCATGTGGACATGCTCTCTGACGTCAGCTCTGAGTCTGTTCTGCCCGTCTGCAGCGAATTTGTCTCTAAACTGAGCTCGCGCGGTCAGTTCTAGCCCAAGGCTAGTCCTAGGATGAGGCCTAGACCTGTTCCTAATCTAAGACTTCAGGCAAATAGCGCAGGCAGATGTCGCTAACACCATGCTCCTTGATGTCGGTGAAAGGAGCGCTGACGGTGACGCGCATAATGGCAACGGTCAGGCTTTCGCCCTCATGCTCGCCAGCGCGAGTCACTGAGTTTAAAGCCAGCTGCAAAATGGCTTGATCGGCTTCGCTCTCAGACTCAGACGAGCCCTCTTCCTCAACCTCAACTAAGCCGCCATCATCATCCCAAAACTCTGGAGTGAGCTCGGAGATAGCTACCTGTAGGTCAAAGCGGGTAGTGTTGAGGTGCTTTTGCACCATATGGCGCGAGGCAGTGGTTGGGAATTCAGTGGACTCAAAGCAACCAAATACAGTGTCGATTAAGAGGTCGCTTAAGTAATCAAAGTCCTCATCGGACATGGTGTCGATCAGGTTTTGGAGGGCATCGCCTTGAAGATAGGACATGGGCTGGGCTCTTTGTTCTGTTCTGTTTTATTTTTATGGTGGTGAAGCAGCAGATACAAAAAAGGCCGCAATGCGGCCCTTTTGCTGTGTGCGATGCGATATTGCAGCACACAAGTTCCTCACTAATAGCGCGCGGCGCGTGATTAGTGGTTGATCTCGAAGTCTGATGGAGGCCAGTGCTCTAAACGCATGCCTAAGGACAGACCACGCTCGGCTAACACGTCCTTGATCTCGGTTAAGGACTTCTTGCCTAAGTTTGGAGTCTTGAGTAACTCGACTTCGGTGCGTTGCACTAAGTCGCCGATGTACTTGATACCCTCGGCCTTTAAGCAGTTGGCAGAACGCACAGTGAGCTCTAAATCCTCGACTGGGCAGATTAACTTTGGATCGATCAGTGGACGGAAAGTAGTGTCCTCTGCTGGCTCGACCGAGTTTCTGATGTCGATGAAAGAGTTTAATTGCTCAGCAAAGATGGTGGCAGCCATGGAAATAGCAACCTCTGGCTTGATGGTACCATTGGTCTCAATGGTTAAGTCCAGAGCTTCCATGTTGTTGGCTAAGGTGCGTGGACGCACAGCCACATTTAAAACTGGGCAGTAGGAGACGTCGATTAAGAGGCGGCCAATGAAACGATTGTCACCATTCTCGATGTATGGCTGGCTTTGAGCCTGAACATAACCACGACCACGAGATACGTGCAGAGTCATGTTGAGCTCAATCGAAGGATCGGTGATGTGGCAGAGCACAAGATCAGGATTCTTGATCTCAACATTGCTTGGGCACTCGATGTCACCGGCGGTGACAGGGCCAATACCGCTCTTGCTGATGTGCAAAATAGGGTCAGTGGTGGACACGCCCTCACATTGCACTGCGACTTCCTTGAGGTTTAAGAGGATCAACAACACATCTTCTTGTACACCTTCAAGGGCGCTGTATTCGTGCACCGCACCAGCGATCTCTACCTCGGTAATGGCGTAGCCAGGAATGGAGGAGAGCATGATACGACGCAATGCGGTACCCATAATTTGGGCGTAGTTTGGCTCAAAAGGCTCAAGGGTCACACGGCTAACATTGCGTGCAATTTCCTCGACTTCCTTAATGTTTGGCCTGAGAAAATCAATTTGCTCCAAGGTTCCACCCTCAAATTGTTAGAAGTTAGGCATGGCCGCATGTCTGCTTGAAACTGAACAGACGACGCGTCATAGGTGACAAGAGAGCCCTGAAAAAAGCATGCCGCAAGCAGCTTTTTGTTTGATGGGGGCTGATCTTCGTGCTTAGAGTTGCTTGTCAGATTGCAGCAAACGGCACCGTATCTAAGATGCGGTGCCGTTTGGGATCGTAACGCCAGAGGCGTTGCGACGAAGCAAGCTAGAGGGAGAACCTTAAAGTTCTCCCCTAGCCATGCAAATTAGTCTTCGCTGCTCTCAGATTGAGTGCGGTCAACTAACATGATGTAAGCCATAGGGGCATTGTCGCCTTGACGGAAGCCGCACTTTAAGATGCGGGTGTAACCGCCGTTACGCTCGGCGCTGACCTTGGCCACTTCGTCGAATAACTTCTTGACGGAGTCATCGCTACGTAAACGAGCGAAAGCTAAACGACGGTTAGCAACAGTGTCACCCTTCTTAGCTAAGGTGATTAAACGCTCAACAAAGCGACGTAATTCCTTGGCCTTTGGCAGGGTGGTCTTGATGACCTCATGCTCAATCAGAGCATTGGCTAAATTGCGGTACAGCGCTGCACGGTGTGCAGAGGTGCGACCTAAGTGGCGACCGCTTAAACGATGACGCATGGTGAAATCCTTCCTGTATAAACAGAGTGTGCAGAGACTTTACTTACTTAGAACGCTGTAAGTTCTGAGGAGGCCAGTTTGGCACACGCATGCCTAAAGATAAGCCGCGGGTAGCCAAAACGTCCTTGATTTCGGTTAAGGACTTCTTGCCTAAGTTTGGAGTCTTGAGTAACTCCACCTCAGTGCGTTGCACTAAATCGCCGATGTAGAAGATCTCCTCTGCCTTTAAGCAATTAGCAGAGCGCACGGTCAGCTCTAAGTCTTCAACTGGCTGCATTAACACCGGATCAGGAAGTGGAGGTGCAGCAGGGGTGCTGACACGCTCAGCAATGTCTTCCTTGTCGATGAGGTTGATCATCTGATCGCAGATGAGATCAGAGCTTTGCATTAAGGCCTCATCAGGGCTGATGGTGCCATTAGTCTCAAGCTCGATGACCAAGCGATCTAAGTCAGTACGCTGCTCAACACGGGCAGACTCGACCTCATAGACGTAACGGGTGATAGGGCAGAATGCGGCATCAATTAAGATCTCGTCTTCTTCCTTAGCTGGTAAGTGCTTAGGAGAGGTTGATTCCACATAGCCATGACCGTAAACGACACGGAGATTCATCGACAGCGAAGCCTTAGCCCCCTTAAGAGTACAAATAATGTGCTCAGGGTTGATGATGCTCATGCCCTCATGGCAGGTGATATCACCGGCACGCACCACACCTTCACCTTGCTTGGAGAGCTTAAACCACACTGGGCCTTGGACGTTGTGGTTTGAGGCAATGGCGACGGTCTTTAAGTTCATCACCACCTCAAACAACGACTCAACCATATCTTCCTTGATATCGTTGAGGCTCTTAACGCCCTCAATTTGGAAGGCATCAAAGGCATATCCAGGGAGGATCTTGAGTAAGATGTCATTTAAGGCAAAGCCGATGGTATTACCATAGCCGCGCTCAAGTGGCTCTAAAGCGATGCGCACATGGTTTGGGCCTAACTCGGTAAAACCAGTTGGCTTTGGTTTAAGCAATTCACAAACTGACACTATTTGATACCCCACAAGCGGTACACAAGCTGATAAAAGCGCTGACTCTGCAAGAGCTATATCACCCACCACGCCATTTTGGCATCTGCCTTAGATCTACCTTAGATCTACTTAGATCTACTTAGATCTTCCTTAGAAAGCTCTAAGCAAGCCTGCGCCGCAGTAAAGAGGCGCAAGTGCTTGTCAGGAGAAAAGGCGGCAATGGCACGACAAAGCTTTCACTTTCAGGAGGAACAGAAAGATTTGTCTTGGTATGAGCCTTATCTGCAAAGTCAGAACCGCAACTTGTGAAACAAGTGAAAAGAGGTTCAGGCTTTTGCCTGTAATGACTACTACTTAGAGTAGAATTCGACGATGAGCTGTTCCTTGATATCGGAAGGAAGCTCAGAACGCTCAGGCTTGTTCTTGTAAGTACCCTTCATGGCGCTGTGATCGACGTCGATCCAAGTTGGCTTAACAGCACGCTGGCCAGCTAAATCGATAGCGGCCTTGATACGGAGCTGCTTCTTAGCCTTCTCACGCACAGCGATCTCATCGGATGGCTGAACCTGATAGGATGGGATGTTGATGACACGGCCATTGACAGTGATAGCCTTGTGGCTGACTAACTGACGGGACTCCATACGAGTGGAGCCGAAGCCCATGCGATAGACCACGTTGTCTAAGCGGCCCTCTAACAGCTGTAACAGGTTCTCACCGGTGTTACCTGGCATGTTAGAAGCCTTCTTGTAGTAGTTGTGGAACTGACGCTCGAGCACGCCGTAGATACGACGAACCTTTTGCTTCTCACGTAACTGAGAGCCGTAGTCGGATAAGCGAGCCTTGTTAGCGCCGTGCTGACCAGGTGCAGTGTCTAACTTGCACTTGGTGTCAATGGAACGCACACCAGACTTTAAAAATAAGTCCACGCCCTCGCGACGGCTTAACTTTAGAGCTGGCCCTGTATGTTTTGCCATTTATCTTTCTCCAATAAAAAAGCAGATACCAGATGAACCGTTTTTAGACGCGACGCTTCTTTGGCGGACGGCAACCGTTGTGTGGGATCGGAGTAACATCGGTGATGTTAGTGATCTTGTAGCCGATCGCATTTAAAGCGCGAATCGAGGACTCGCGACCTGGACCTGGACCCTTGACTAAAACTTCAAGGTTCTTGACGCCATATTCCTTGGCAGCCTCGCCAGCACGCTCAGCAGCAACCTGAGCTGCATAAGGAGTGGACTTACGGGAGCCACGGAAGCCCGAACCACCAGCGGTAGCCCAAGAGAGGGTGTTACCTTGACGGTCAGAGATGGTGACAATGGTATTGTTGAAAGATGCGTGGATGTGAGCGACGCCATCAGCGATCTGCTTCTTGCCGCGCTTGCCGCCACGGGAACGTGGAGCAGAGGCAGACTTAGTAGCAGTAGCTGGAGCGGCAGCTGGGGCCTGAGCAGCAGGAGCTGCTGGAGTTGCTGGGGTTGCAGCTTGTTGGATTTCTTCAGCCATCATGTGCCTCCTTACTTCTTAATGCTCTTACGAGGACCCTTACGGGTACGTGCATTAGTCTTGGTACGTTGGCCGCGAACAGGTAAGCCGCGACGGTGACGTAAGCCACGATAAGAACCAAGATCCATGAGGCGCTTGATGTTCATGGAAATTTCACGACGCAAGTCGCCTTCTACGGTGTACTTAGCAACCTCAGCACGAATCTTATCTAAGGTAGCCTCGTCGAGTTCCTTGAACTTGGTTAACTCTTCAACCCCAGTAGCACGGCAGATGTCGCGTGCACGAGTAGGGCCGATGCCGTAGATGGATTGCAGAGCAATCACGGCGATCTTGTGATCAGGCACATTGATGCCAGCGATACGGGCCACTATTGATCTCCTAGAAAAAGGTCGGTTTAACATATGCCATCGCAAAGCCCGTTAGGATACGCGACAGCAGTTATAGTGCACTTTGGCAAATTAAGCGGAACCTAAGGCCAAACAAGCGGCGACAAACAGCTAGCAAAAAACGCTGCTGCGCGGCACTTGGGCCTATCGTGCGATCATCAGGCCGCACGAAATCATCGCATGATCTGCTCACACGCTCACACTCAAAGAGTAAGTAGTGATGAAAGCGAGAAAACGGATGTCTGAAGCAAAGGTCTCTCTATCGCAAAAGAGTTTTGTTCAGAAAATTTAGGTAGGCTGTGATCTGCGTATTTTACGTGATTCATCTCAAAGAATCAACAAAAAGTTGCAGGTGCACAAACGCGGCATTTTATTACTTTCTGTGGCAAAAGAAAAGATGTTTTCAGGGTTTGCGGGCTTTAAAGCTTGTATGCAAGCCGTTTTCGCGAAAAAAATTTTTCGTGCATCCGTGCTTTTTGTGCGTTTTCGCACATCTTGCACCTCAATGCATCAGTACTTTCGCACCAAAGCTTAATGCCTAACTGCCACGAAGCCACGCTGCGGCAGCTGCCACAGCTGCCGCAGTTGGCAACAGCCCCTACTCCCTGTACAGCCAGCGCTGCCTGCGCCGCCTGAACCGCCTGCGGTCGCAGCCGCAGCCATAGCCGAGCCGTGGCTCGGGTGGCCGTGGCCTCGGGCCGCTACCTTCCCAAGCGCGCTAACGCCGCTTGGGAAGGTGCTTGTATGACCTGTGGTGCTGTTGCTAGAGCTAGAGCTAAAGCTAGAGCTATCGCAGGAGGTTTGGCGGCAGCAGACCTAGCTGATTGAGCAGGCGCATAACCGGCTCTACACCTAAGATGACACAGACAATGACCACCGCGATCACGATGATAAAGCCCATAAAGACCACGGCAAAACGGATAGTACCTTGGGCCTTGATGATCTCTAAGGTACTAAGCTGTGACAGGATGTGGCTTAGTGGGGTCATCTGCTCTTTTAGACGCTGATAGTCGCCATTGAGGTCAAGGCGGTTAGCTAACTCTTGCGACAGATCAAGCGCCAGTCGATTCTTGGGGTCGATGGAGCTGACAAGGTATTCCTTGGTCAAAAAGAGCTCTACACTGTGGTAGAGGAAGGTCAGATCCTTAAGATTGCGGCGGTAACGACGGCGCAGACGAGCGCTGTTTTGCATCTTGTCACCAAGGATGCGTCCCACCAGCTTGTTAATGCGCTGTAGTGAGTGCTTGTAACCTAGAGCCTGACCGATGAGCAAGATCAAAGGCACCATGGTGTTGGCTGTAGCCATGGTTGGTACCAAACCACGAAAGCCGATATAGCGCATAAACTCCATACCAACACAGTCAGAGCAGCAGGCAAAGGCGTGATGGCGGATAAAGCCGACACCGCACTGCACTGAGCTACCGCGGATGTAGCGCGAGCAGAGGCTTAAAAAGAGGTCGTTGACCGAACCAGCCTCCACACTTAGCGTTGGAGACTCTATATAGAAGAGCTCGTAATCAGGAAAGGTCAGCTCACTATCACCGCTGCCACCTCCACTAGTTTTGCTCTTAGCTTTGGCCTTGTTGGCCTTGGCTTTAGCGCGCGCCCCCATACTGCGAGCGTTAGTGGTGGAACTGATGGTAAGGTTGTGCGGCTCTTCGACAAAGATACCCTTTTGCATCGAGACTTCTTCGACGAAGACAAAGATATTGCAAGGGAATGGGCTGTTGTGGAAGAGCTTGAGGAAGTAGGTTTGGGCAAAGTCGTGGTTAAAGGCCTGATAGCGGCCGTTTTGGTGGCACAGGTCGTAGAAGGTACTGCCACGCAGGAAGTTATCGTCAAAGAGGGAGATATGCTCGCTCTCTAAGTTGATCTGATCGTACTTACGAAAGTCGTAGGCAGCGGTAGTGACCTTAAAGGCGATGCGATAGAACTTGATACTCGTATTGGAGTTGACATAGTTGTCGGTGCTTTTGATCTTTCGCAGCGGCTCGCTCATATTGCCTCCCACCTTGTCTCCTTGCCTACAAACAAAGGCGTACTACCTCTAACCGAGATTGGACGTAGCACTCCTTTTCTCTCCATTCTCTATAACGGCTAGAGCCGCAAGCTCTGTGATACAAAGCGCAATGCGGCTCTAGTTAGCAAGGCAACAATTAGGCCTACAGGCCACGGCTGCGATTACTTCGCAGGAGTTTTGACCTTAGCTTTGAGCGGTGCGGTCATGGTCGCAGCTGTCGCTGCGGACGCTGCCGACGCTCCCGACTTGTCGGCAATGACATCAGGGCCGTCAATAACCTCAACGTCGTTGTCGCCACGGCACTGATGCCTCTGTAGCGGCGCCATCGGCAGCATCGGCTGCGTACACGTCGACAGCCTTGCCGCCGTTAGCGTAGGCGGCGGCCATCATTTGGACTTGAGCCTGAGCTAACTTGTTCTGCTCTTCAATGAAGTGCAGGATCTTGTCGGTGTCGATGTTGCGCACGGTGACATCCATCTGATCGAATGGGATCTCGATGTTGTTGTCAGCAAAAATACGCAGCGTCTCGGTGCTTAAGAAGTCATACACGACCTTACGCTTACCAATCTCGTTGACGTAGAGCTCGCACATGATGGTCACGGCGCTTGGATCTAAGCTCTTTACGTAGATTGCTGGGCGGTTCTCACGGTTGAGGTCACGGCAGCGACGAATGATACCGCGCAGCAGATCCTTAGCCTTATTGATATCCGCACCGTAAGCAATACCCACAGCAAACTCGATCTTGGTCACGGTACTAGACAGCGACCAGTTGGTCAGGGCTGAGGTGATGAATTGTTTGTTAGGAATCACCACTTCTTTGTTGTCAAAGGAGATGATCGTGGTAGCACGGATACGAATCTTGTTCACGGTACCGGAGATAGTGTCTAGAGTGACGATATCGCCCACACGCAGCTGGCGTTCAAACAAGATGATGATACCGGACACGAAGTTAGCGAAGATCTCCTGCAAGCCAAAGCCTAAGCCCACCGAGAGGGCGGCAACTAACCACTGCAAGTTATCCCAACTAATGCCTAACGAACCGGCCGCCAAGATCACAGCTAATGTCGTGATGGCATAGGAGGTAATGAGCTTGACAGTGTAGCCGGCACTCTTAGCATTGCTACCTGAGCGCAGCATAAAGAGGCGCTCAATAAGCATTGGTAAGTTGCGGTTTAAGACCACAGCCACCATGACAATGATGACGGCTAACAGCACATCGCCTAACGATAAGGCGGTGGTGACCATCTTGCCATCAACCTCAGTGACGCTCTCATAGAGGTAGATCTCGTCTAAGTAGCTGAGCACACCTGCAAGGTCGTTCCATTGCAGATACATAAAGTAGACAAAGACGACCAAGATGATGGCGTTAAAGAGCTTGTAAGCACGGTTATTGACAAGCTCCAAGCGGAAAGAAGATCCACTGCTACCACCTGAGCTGCCAGAACCAGATCCTAAGCCCGAACCAGATCCCGAGACGCCACTTCTCTTATTACCAGCAGCGCGGCTATTGCGCTCGCGGTTAGCCGCAGCAATGGCTCTGTTGTTCATGGCATTGCTGCTGATATTACTGGAGCTAGAGCCAACACCTTGCGCGGCCAAGACCTCTTGCAAGTGCATACGGCGTACTTTGTCCATGATCTTGATCTCGGCGACGTAGAGAGTTCGACGGAGGGTTTGCGACAAGATCATGTAGGCAAATCCGATGTACAGCGTGAAAGCCACACGGTTGAGCAGCTGAATCACAGTGTAGTAGTAACCCAAGCACAGCATGAGCGTGATGGTCAGAGGCGTACAAATACCTAAGACTGCTAGGGTACAGGTCATCATGGTTGGCTGATACTGCTTGAAAGTGCGCCACACGATGATGCCAGCATACACGGTTAAGTAGAGGAAGCCTAAGATCATCAAGAGATAGCCCAAGCTATCGTTTGGAATCTTGGTTGGCTCTAACTCACGCATGTTGGCGATGGTCAGCATTGGAATACTGACGTACCAGATCTGATCGATAACCTGACGGCTACGGGCAATCTTGCCTGGAGCAAAGGAGAAGTAGCGCTGTACTACCGAGTTTGGCTCCAAGATGTGGCGCATATAGAGGAAGCAGCCCACATGCAGCGTCAGGTAATAAGTCAGCATCAGCTGATCTTTGAAATTATCCAAGGTGATAAAGATAAAGATTGAGCCGATGAAAGTGATGACCACCACTGATGGGATGATCATAAACAGGTGCAAGAACAGCGCACGCACTGTCAGCGTGTAACCATCAGTAGGCTTATCAAGATGCATTGCCAAGCGATTGGCGGTCTTTTTCAGACTTGGGTTGACCTTAGTGAAGATCAAACCCAAGATCGCTAATGGCAGGAAGATCTTGAGGTAGTTGACGGTGTTTTCGTGGGTGAACAGGTCGTTGCTCAGATACGACTTGATGTCGTCTACCTGCAAGAGCAAACGTGGCAGCGTGGTTGAGAAGAAGTTAAGACCAATACCGTTGTTGCTGGTAAGCCAGAACAAATGGTCATTGATCATGGTGCGCACACGTGAGCTCGCCTCGGTCAGATCACCATACTTAGCACGCAAGTCGGTAGCAACGGTCAGGCTATCAGACATAGCGTTGTAGAGCTGATCGTAAAGGTCGCGGCGTTGGCGCATGATCTGGACGAGCGTCTCGGAGAAAGGAGCTAACTCCGGATCGTCGCGCACCATGTCGTTGACATAGCTCTGTACATCAAAGATCTGCTCACGGAAGTTGCGTAAATCAAACATCCACAAATTGAGATTTGGGATGAGCTCATCGAGGTTAAAAGAGATGTTGATTTGTGGCAGCTCACCCTGCTGACGGTTAAGCATGCGCGATAAGATCACACTACCACTAAGATCAGTAAGTTGCTCTTGCAGATTCTGCTCAATTTGGCGGGTGGTGGCTAAAGCGGCGGTAACCTCCTGCACCTCACGCGTCATTTGCGCATTGTCGTTGAGCAACACTTCGATATGGCGAGCGATTTCTTTGTTGGTATCTGACTCACGCTTAACCTGAGGTAAGAACTGGCCACTGACAGCTGCAGCATCAGAGGTCACACCGTCCACAGTAGACGAATCGAGGTTAGCGCTGCCACTCTCACTAGAGCTCCTAGTAGCCGTGCTCACCCCCAAATTGAAGTCAGTATCGGTAACAGTCAGCTGATTGCTCAGAAGCTCGTCTTGGGCTGCGCGTACCTTTTCTAAGTACTTGGAGAGGTAATCCTTATGGAGGTTGTAGATATGCAGTTTGTAGTTAGCGACATCTTGGAACACCGAGATCGAACGCAGCTCAGTTTGCAAAATCTCGTTGTGCTTTTGCTGCACTGCGATCTCAAACTGCAGCACCATAGTCTCATCACGGAGGGTGTTAGGGCTGTTGAGCAGAGTGTTGATCTTAGAGATACGGGCGTTGTTAGCCGAGATCAGGTTTTGCGCACGCGATGGTAAGGTCTGGAGCGAGTTGTAGGCCGAAGTGGCATCAGACAACTCGTTTTGCACCTCCAATAACTGGGCATTGAGCTGATCTAACAAGGCATTGATGCCATCTAAGTTCAGAGGGGTTTCGCTACTTTCGCCACCAGCGCCAATCTCACCACCTGCACTATCCTCACTACCTGCACCTGCTGACGCGGCATCTTCACTAACATCATCGGTAGTAATAATCTCTGGTGGCTCTTGGGTATAGGTTTCATTGGCAGCAGCTAAGGCCTGCTCTAACTCCACAATCAGGTCTTGTGCTTGCTCTTGCTTGCTCTTGATACGGCGCTCTTCTTGGAGCAGATTCTCGTAGCGCGTCACGAGGCTCATACCAAGCTCAATAGCCTGTAAGGAGCGCTCTTTATCAGCATCAGACAGTTCTTTGTTGGCCTTAATAGCCTCAGAACGGGCATTGAGCTGCTTGCGGTTTAAAATCCACTCACTTTGGACACTTTCATCAGGATCTTTGTTGTCTAAAAGTACGGCACTACTATCTTGAGTCAATGAGCCCACATCAGTGACGATATCGGATAGCACTTCTAAAGGAAGTGATGAACCTCCAGTACCAGTACCAGTGGCGGAGTTGGCAGCATCAGCAGCAGCCTCTCTTTCAGCAGGAGCCGCACCACCAGTAATAGAGGTTTCGATAGCCGCGGCAATATCAGCCTCAGCATAAGATTGCTGCCAGGTACCGCTCACAGCCACGACTGCAAGGCACATAAACACGGCCAGCAGCCATGATAAAGACCGAGAACTAATCGATGATGTAGACGCAGAAGCAACCGCAGTAGCAGTCGTAGACGCAGCCACTGCGGCGTTAGCGCCAACGGCCGTCTGCGCTGGTAAAGCGCAGGAGGCTAGTGCAGCTTGATGAGCAAAGATAGTCTTGAACATGGTGGGCAAGTCCCTACTTTGTTTGATCCTGAGCGAGCCATAGCAGATATGCAGTATTAAGTACCACAAGCACAGCAAGCTCGAAGCTCGAAGCGCGAAGCGCAGAAGCACGAAAGCGAGCTGTGGTGCGCTAACCGTACCAAAGATGGCTTGTTTGCCATTATCGAAGCCTAAAAGAAACAAAGCAACTCACAGT
The DNA here is from genome assembly GCA_944393075.1 of uncultured Anaerobiospirillum sp. Lineage (GTDB taxonomy): Bacteria > Pseudomonadota > Gammaproteobacteria > Enterobacterales > Succinivibrionaceae > Anaerobiospirillum. The sequence continues at coordinate 58,266 of CALXYZ010000001.1, forward strand.
GCTTGGATATGCAAGCTAGCTCATATGGCAATGGTCACGAGCCTTGATGGTAGGCGAATACTGGTCGCTTAGAGATATTGGTGCTACAACAGTGCAGTGGATTTTTTACCTACATATTTGATCAAATTGCGATTTTTCGTGCGGCAAAAGCCCGCGCAGCTGCATCAGAGGCCCAAAATTGTGGTATTATGTCGCGCAAAGTGAGCTTGAGGCCTCGTTTAAGGCTTAAAGATCACGTTTCTTATGAGCAGCACACAAGATCACATCGTAGGTGATCTTTGATCCTGCCCTTCCTTAAGAGCCAAGCGTATTGCCTAAGCAAATGAGCTTAGCGTAGCCTCGCGTTTTGGTTTTCTCTTTTTCCTACAAGTTTAGATCCTCTGGGTTCTAAATCATGCGTGACCATGATGCATGTACCCCATGCAAAGCAAGCTATGCATGCACTGTATGCACTGCTGCTTGATGTGATAAGGCATGAAGTCTTGCGGTGTGGTTGCATAAAAGCACAAATAAACAAGAAAAGGGAAAAGAGGAAAGTTGCCAAACGCTTTGTTACCCGCGATACCCGAGGTCTTTAGGGTTCTAAAAGACATGCTTAGCTAAAGCTTGAAGCTGAGCTGAAGCTAAAGTTAAAGTTAAAGCTAAAGCTGAAGCTTAATGAGCATGTTAATCCTTATTGATCCCATCTGTGAGTTGTCCAATTTTTCAGATCTAAACGTCCTTTCTTTACTACTCTCCACGTTTGAGTGTTGAGAAATGCGTGCTTTTCTTGATGCAGCACTTCAAAGGAAACAACGATCTCAGCCTCAAGGAATATTCCTGTTATGTTACCAATCAGGCTTGCCTGAAGATTGTGCTTTTGGCTTGATCTTAAGCTTGTAAGTTTTTGAGTGTGTAACTAGCAGCCCTAAAACGTAGAAGCATGGATTAGACGACGTAGACGGCTTAGACAGAGATAAGACAAGGTTAGCCTAGCCTAGGCAAAGCTTGGCAAGGTCAGGCGAGAACCTACGACTGATAGCTGATAGCGATAGCGATAGCCGTGGGCCGATGACTGAAGGTGGGAGTGATGAGGGTTAAGCTTGCCTCTAGAGAGCGGCAAGGCCACAAGCAAAAGCCATGTTGCCACATGCTCATGCTTGCTTGCTAAATGTAGCCTGTAGCCTGATCTTGCGGTGAGTTTTGGTTCCTGATTTGTCCATTACACCTTTCCTTTTGTTGTTCTATGAACCTTAACGAACTTAAAAACACTCCGGTCGCACAACTGGTTGCTATGTGCGAGCAAGCAGGTATTGAAAACACTGCCCGTTTAGGTAAAAAAGAGATCATCTTCAACCTCTTAAAGCTGTGTGCCCGTACAGGTGAGGATATCTTCGGTGAAGGCGTCATCGAAATCTTACCTGATGGCTTTGGCTTCTTACGTAGTGCCGACAGCTCTTACTTAGCAGGTCCAGATGATATCTACGTATCTCCAAGCCAAGTACGTCGCTTCAACTTACGTACTGGCGACTCGATCTCCGGTAAGATTCGCCCACCAAAGGAAGGTGAGCGTTACTTTGCCCTCCTGAAAGTCGATGCGGTCAACTTTGAGCAGCCAGAGAAGGCCCGCAACAAGATCTTATTTGAAAACCTCACCCCTATCTTCCCAGACGAGCGCATGCGCCTTGAGATCGGCAACGGCTCCAAAGAAGATATCACCTCGCGCGTGATCGACCTTACTGCTCCTATTGGTAAGGGCCAGCGTGCACTCATCGTCGCCCCTCCAAAGGCTGGTAAGACCGTTCTTCTGCAAAACGTCGCCCATTCCATCTCCGTCAACAATCCTGAGTGCGTATTAATAGTGCTCCTCATCGACGAACGTCCTGAGGAAGTGACCGAAATGCGCCGTATGGTCAATGGTGAAGTGGTGGCTTCGACCTTCGATGAGCCAGCAGCCCGTCACGTGCAGGTAGCCGAGATGGTAATCGAAAAGGCTAAGCGCTTAGTTGAGCACAAGCGTGACGTCGTGATCTTCATGGACTCGATTACCCGTTTAGCCCGTGCCTACAACACCGTGATCCCTGCTTCTGGCAAGGTCTTAACCGGTGGTGTGGACGCCAACGCTCTGCAACGTCCAAAGCGTCTCTTTGGTGCTGCCCGTAACGTTGAGGAAGGTGGCTCTCTGACCATTATTGGTACTGCCTTAATCGACACTGGCTCCAAGATGGACGAAGTGATCTACGAAGAGTTCAAGGGCACTGGTAACATGGAGCTGCACTTATCCCGTAAGATCGCTGACAAGCGCGTCTACCCAGCAATTGACGTGACTCGTTCTGGTACTCGTCGTGAGGAGCTCTTAACCTCCGCAGACGAGCTGCAAAAGATGTGGATCTTACGTAAGTTCCTCCACCCAATGGGTGAAATTGAGGCTATGGAGTTCCTCTTAGACAAGCTTTCCATGACCAAGACCAACGACGAGTTCTTCGAGGCCATGAAGCGCTCCTAAAAGAGCACAGTCCAGTCTTTTCCATCGCGTCGTACCTTTCGTGTGCGACCATAACAATCAGGATCCAGTGGTGGCTGCCATGCTGCAAGCAGCCACCACAAAATCCTGAGCTGTGCTATCAGCATCAGACTTGCAGACTACAGACTTGCAGGCTTGCAGGCTTATCCCCTTTCCACTCTTCGCACAGAGGCTGTGCGCTTCTAGGTGTTCTAATTTTGTGTGCACTGTGCTTTGCGCTGTGCTTTGCGCTGTGCTTTGTGCTGTGCTTTGTGCTGCAAGCACAAAGTCACAATTGTTGCTAGCAAACAGTTTTGTCATAACAGCGCCTGCACCCTAGAGCCTGTGCTTTGCTGAGAGCTTTTCGCTTACTGATAGCAAAGCCAAAAATGCATTGATCCATTTCAAAGATATAGAACGACGACCGGTTTTCGGCAGCAAATCGTGCTAAGTTGAAAGACGATGTTGCGTCAGGAGGTCGAAATGTTCTTACAGCGTGCCGAGATTCAGAACTTCCGAGGAATACGTCATTTAACTGTTGATTTTGAGCGTGATACCACAGTATTGATTGGTGAAAACGCTTGGGGTAAATCGTCTTTACTGTACGCTTTGTTTGCGATCTTAGGTAAAGGTGAGAATCATCTGTGCACCTTCACCCCAGACGATCTCTACATTCCAATTCGCCTCGATTCAGACCTTGAAGGCATTGGCGATGAAGCTAGTGATAGCGATGGAGAGGAGCTCAGTAAGGATAAGGCCCAAACATCAGCCACATCTCAAGATGCTGCTCCAAAAGAGCAAGGCACCTCCACTACTGCTGCCCCTACAGTTTCTACTGCCTCCACTGTCTCTACAGCCGAGACCGCTTCAGCATCATACGCTTCTGCTGCTACTGCTACTGCTACTGCTACCACTACTACTAATGCTGCTACTACAGAGACAACAGAGACAACAGACACCACCAAAGGCGTCACCGTAGAGGGTGTGCTAGAGCCTAGTGCCTCTGAGCAAGAGGCTATTGAGCGCGGCGCCCGTGCTTTAGCTGCCGCTCAGTGCTGTCCACCTGCACAGCAGCTACGTCAACTTGAATTCTTAAAGCCGATCAAGGTCATTACCACCCCTGACTATCAGCGCCGTTACTACAGCGTGCCTAATGCTAACGGTATGGGTCAGGTGATGCACATTGTCGACGTGCCTGTAAGTGAACTCAACGATGAAGAAAAAGCTGCTGCTTTTCCATCGCGTGCTCGCCACAACAAGCATAAGAACAAGCACAAGCATGGCAAGCAACCAGCTCATACAGCTCATACAGCTCATACAGCCCATACAGCACAGGTACATCAAACACCTTTTAAAGGTCAGTCGGTCTCAGTGTCGCTGCGTCCACGTCAGTACACTGAAGCTCTGACCAACTTCCTTGCTGGTACTAGTGCGGCCCCTACCCATCTTGCTAATAGCAAAGCCCTTAAGAACACAGCAGCCAATGAGATTGCTGCTGCTTTAGCTGACAGCGCGGTTGAGGAGTCCTCAATTTCCAAGTCTTCACAGGCTTCAGCTGCTCTGCGTGGTATGTCTACCAAAGACATCATGAATGCCGTTGGTGAGTCCTTAGTCGGCAAAAGCGCCAAAGACATCAAGAAGCAAGCGCAGTCCGCTGTCACTGCCGCAGCAGAGATCACTGCTATCGGTACAAGTAAGGCTAATAGCAACGGCATTGGCAACGGCAATGGTAATGGTAATGGTAATGGCAAGCCTAAGCTCCATCATGCAGCGCTCATGCTTGAATCCTTGCGACTGGCTCAACAAGCTGAAGCTCTTTATGAGCAAGGCTTACCTCTTTACTACAATCCATCACGCAGTGAGCTGATGGAGCGTGCGCAAAACGTCTTAAACGAGAAGGAAGGCTTAGAGCAAGAAGCTGTCGATAGCGCACGTGATGATATGGCCTTCTATGAGAGCGACGTCTATAAGGACAAGGCTGAGAGTATCGTTATCGATCTCATTTTCTGTGAGAGTGATTATGGTGTCTTAAACTCGGTACCACGCTTCTCTGGTTTAAAGAACGGTAGCTACTTAGGCGAGGATGGACTTTATCGCATCCACTATCGTGTCAGCGCTAAGATGCAGCTGATTGCCTCAAATGAAGCCCCTAATGACAAGACTGCCGTTACGGCAGCCACTGCCACTGCTACTGGAGCTAGTGCTGGTGCTAATGCGGGTGCCGATACCGATGCTGACTATGATTCGACTTGCGTTCAAGGTGAGCACTTTGTGACTTGCCATGAGATCCTTGATGCTAAGGAGCAGCCAATCGAAGATAGCATCGCCAAGCGCATCATTCGTGAGCTCATCATCCTCAACCCATTACTGCGTATTCGTGACCGTCGAATGCTCAAGCCTCAGATGTATGAGGTAGTAGAGCAAATCGATCACCCAAAGGATGCCGCAAAGGCCCAAGCCACAGACCAAGCTAATCTATCAGACACGGCCGTAGATATTGAAGTTGTCGCTACCCCAAATGCCAGTGCTAGTTCTAGTGCTAGTGCTAGTGCCAGCGCTGCTACTACCGACAATACAGCTAATACAGCCAATGATGAAGGTGAAGAAGAGCTTGATTTAAAGACCATCTCGCACTTCTTTGCGGATCTGACCTCTGATGAGGACTGGACTTCTAAGCAGATCAAAGACGGTATTGATGTGCTCAATACCATTGCCTCGAAGTACCTCGTCAACTACCAGAGTAACAACCTGACGACTACCTACCACGTAGATCTTGATGCCATTCAAAGCCGTACCGCACGCGATATTGTGACGCACCCAGTGTCGATCAGTACCCTCAACTCACTTAAGAACGCTCTGACTGACTCCAAGCCATCAAGAGCTAGGTTCTTGTTGTCGCTGCTTGCTGGTGCCTTCTTGATGTCTAAGGGACAGCGAGAGATCGATGAACAGTCCCGACCAATTTTGATTTTGGAAGACTTGGAGAGCCGCTTCCACCCTACTCTGCTGCTTAATCTGTGGGCTATCTTGCAGCTTCTCCCTATCCAAAAGGTGGTGACGACCAACTCAGCGCAACTGCTGAGTGCTATGCCAATGAGCAAGATCCGCCGTCTGTGTAAGCAGTACTACGATGTGCGCTGCTACAGCATTCGTGATCGTGCCTTTAGCCGTGACGACGCCCGTAAGATTGCCTTCCACATCCGCATGAACAGACCAAACACCTTGTTCGCTCGCTGCTGGTTGTTAGTTGAAGGCGAAACCGAGGTTTGGGTCTTAAACGAAATTGCTGATGTTTTAGGCTTCAACTTAGCTTGCAGTGGTGTGGCTTTAATTGAATTTGCGCAATGCGGTCTCAATCCTCTGATTAAGCTAGCTAAGCAAATGGGTATCTCCTACCACGTCCTCACCGACGGTGATGACGCAGGACGCCACTATGCGCAAACAGTACGTGACTTCGTGGGCAATACCAATCTGCCAGATCACTTGAGCGTTATGCCTCATGTCGATATCGAGCACTATCTCTACACTTCAGGTTTTGCTGACGTGTACCAACGTGCGGCTAACATCGCCTTGAAGAATCAGCCAGTGGTCTCTAAGAACAAGCACCAAAAGAGTCCACCACCATTAGATAGCATTGGTAATGAAGACGGCTCTAAGGACAAGAGTGCAGAAAAGAAATTTGATCGCGTCATTGATGTCGATGTGGCGAGCATCACAGACCTTGCTGATCAGCCAACTAAGTCCAAGAAGGAGAAGAACAAAGAGAAGGGTCAGGACAAGAATAAGGGTGGCAGCAAGCAAGCTGTGTTAAAGAACCACAGCTTAGATAGCGTCATCAAGAGCGTGCTGCACTACAACTTGGGCAAGAACGTCCAAGAGCTCTTAAAAGCGGTGAACCGTGGTCGTCTCCAGGGTCAGAGCAAAAAGGCGCAGATCATTGATATCTCACAGCTCTCTAAAGGTGACGTCTCGGCTTTCTACCACTACGTCCACAATCTCATTATGGAGATGCCACGCCCAAGCCATAACCTGACTAAGCGCCAGAGCCGTATCCTCAATATCTTAAAGAGCGAGCGTGCCTTACTCTTAGATCAGGTCAACCGCAATGAGCAGCGTCTCAACAAGCAAAATGCGGCCAATGCCGCTGCAGCTGCTGCTGAGACTATGGCTAACCTCAACAAGAACAAGGCCAAAGCTGATAAGGACAAGGCCAGCGTCAACGCCAGCACCAGCGCAAGCACTAGCGCCTTTTCCAGAAACGGCAATAACAACAGCAATGGCAATGGTAGTGGTAGTGGTGGTAAGTCCAAGGTGGAAAAGGCCGATAAGATTGCCAAGATCGATACTAAGAACGCCTCTTCAGATGACAGCAAAGCAGTAGAGACCGAGCGCCTCAATGGCAAGACCACTAATGCCGCTTTTGGTGCTTGGTCAGATGCTGAGCTTAGTAAGAAGGGAATGTCGGTCAAGAAGGTGATCGAGGCGGCGATCCACAAGAACACCAAGCCAGGGATGGCGATCTTGGTTAGTGAGGCTATGCATCAGCGTGGCCCTGACTCCGTACCGCTGCTCTTTAAGACCATGTTCCGTAAGATCAGACGCTTAGCGCAAAACGAGTTCGGCCTAGAGTAGACCATTCTCCCTGAGGTCTTAAGAACACCAAGCCCCGCAGAGCAAGCTTTGCGGGGCTTGGTTGTTTAGGGCCTAGAGGCTTTTGCGACTCTTAGCTAATCCACGTGGAGCGCTTGCCTCACCTTCTAACCTTGGTTTAGTTAGGCGATAGTCGACACTGCATTGAGTGGGCGGTGTAAGACGTACTTGGAGAGGAAGGCTAAGAAAGCACCATAGATTGGGACAAAGATAGCCAAGCATACGATGAGCTTCACAGCGTAGTCCACCCAAGCTAAGGACACCCAGTTTGCGGCCATGTATGGGTCAACGCACTGGTAGAAAGCGATTGAGAAGAAAGCAAAGGTGTCGAGTAAGTTACCGAAGATCGAAGAGGCAGCAGGAGCTGGCCACCAGCGTGGTAACTGACGTAAGCGCTGGAAAACTAAGATGTCGGCTAACTGGCCAAAGATATAAGCGCCAAATGAAGCAGCAGCAATACGGAACACAAAGATCGAGAAGGTGCCTAAAGCCTCAATGCCTTGGTACTTACCAAAGGCAAAGATGGTACCGACGATATAAGAGGCGATCAGTGCAGGGATCATGGCACAGAAGATCACCTTACGAGCTTTCTTGGCACCGTAGAGTCTAACCGTCAGATCGGTGGTCACGAAGACAAATGGGAAGGTAAAGGTACCAACCGTAGTCTCAATTCCCAAGACCGTGATAGGGATCTGCACGGCGTAGTTACTCAGCACAATGATGAAGATGTGGAATAAGAACAGGCGTCTTAACGGAAAGTCTAACTGCATAATGATGCTCTCGGTTAAAAAAGGCAAACTAACGCTGCGGCCACGCCGCGAATTCTGTGCTTATCGCAAATCGACTGGGAGCAGGAAACAAGCATCACAGTGTGATGTAGAAATGAGGCTCAGGCCTATACCTGAGATGAAGACGTGCGGGTGCCAATCAATATCACAGCTAAAAATGCGGAAACTTGGCGTCTATTTTAGAAGGTGTGCATACACTCCTGACGGAGAACACCACGGGGAATGGGACGTGGACGTGGCTTGAATTAGAGCTATATCTATTCCCAAATTACAAGCTACGACTACAGACGTCACCTAACCGTGCTCTGTGTCTGTATACAGTGTCTTGTACACAGTGTCCTATACCCATAGGAAGTCTAGTGCCCTCCAATTGGAGCCCTAGAGCCATCCGCGTTTTTAGCCTGCCTCAAACTACTCATCTGCTGCGATACGCCTGCGCTTACTCTGTTTTAGAGCATTCGCTTGCGATTGCTATCGTCAAAGTAATCGAAGCTGTACTGATCTTGTCTGCCACCCAAGATGCTCAAGGAGCGAACCCCTTAAGCGTGTACGGCTAAGAAAATCGAATTTTAGGCCTACGTGTTGTAGGCACCGCAATTCTACACGAATTCGAGGCTGTGGCGAATTTTTTTCGCGCGCTTTTCTTGACTGTAAGCTGATGGCACTCTGTTATGATGAGAAAAGCGCCCGAGTAGCGCGGCATCATGCCGCTTGGTTGGGCGTAAAGATTGCGAGGCAAATGCTAGAAAGCACCAAAGCGGTGCTAAGGCTATTGCTGATATTTTAGGTTGTAGGCGGAGGTTGCGCAGTGGCTGACAAAAACGCTATCAAGAGACTAATCTTGATTGACGGCTCATCTTTCTTGTATCGGGCCTATTATGCAGTAAAGCAGAACTTTACGACTAAAGAGGGCATTCCTACTGGCGCTACCTTTATCATCACGCGCATGTTCCGCAACCTGCTCGACAAGTTCATGGGCGATAAGTTTGTTGTGGTCTTTGATGCTAAAGGCCCATCCTTCCGCCGCGAAATGTACGCCGAGTACAAGGCCACCCGTCCACCAATGCCTGACGATCTCAGAGCACAAATCGATGCTGTGCACTCTATTACTGAGGCTATGGGCTTTCCTTTAGTGTCGGTACAAGGTGTAGAGGCCGACGACGTATTGGGATCGTACACCCGCAAAGCCCAAGAGCTCGGTATGGAAGTCATTATCTGCACCGGCGATAAAGACTTAGCTCAATTAGTGCAACCAGGCGTCTCTATTCTCGATACCATGCGCGACACTATGTTTGACGCGGCTATGGTGCAAGAGAAGTACGGTGTGCCACCAGAGCATATCGTTGACTTCCTCGCCCTCAAAGGCGACTCCTCCGATAACATCCCCGGCATGAAAGGCGTTGGTGACAAGACTGCTGTCGCTGTGATCTTGGCCCTAGGTGGTGTCTTTGATATCAAAGAGCACCTCGATAACGTTAAGGATCTCAAATTCCGTGGCGCCTCTACCTTTGCCAAGCGCTTTATGGAACAGTGGCCAGAGATTGAGCTGAGTTACCGCCTCGCCACCATCAAATGCGACGTGGAATTGCCTATAGCTATCGAAGACCTCCCATATCCAAAAGAGGATAACGATACTCTGATCGCCTTATTTGAGCGCTTAGAGTTCCATCGCTTTGCTGCCGAACAACGTGTTCGTAAGTTAGAGCAAGAGGGTAAAGCCGCCTCTTTATCCGCAACCACAGCGCCCGCCCCTATGGCCGCTGCAGCTTCTGCAGCTGCAGCTCCTACGACCGCGGCCGCTGCCGCTGCTAATACCACGAGCCCAGCTGAGGCGGGTGCAGTAGATGCTGCAGATGCAGACACTGCTACCAAGAAAGACTCTCCTGCTGCTGAGGACGCTATCTTGATTCCGCAGAAGCTACGTCGTCGTGGTCGCCCATCCTTAGCCGAAAAGCAGAGCTTACTAATCGCCGCTGGTGCAGCAGCAGCAACTACAGAGACTACTACTGCTGCTACTGATGACGACGATCCAGATCCAATTATGGAAGCGCTAGCCGCCAAGAGGCTGCAGGCTGAAGCTGCCACAGCTGCTAAAGCCGCGGATGCAGATGCTAATGCTGATGCTAATACCGAGGTTCAAACTGGCACCAAAACCCAACCCAGCACCAGCACCAGCACTAAAGGCACTGCTGCATCCAACAAAAAGAGCGGCATGGCTGACATCTTGGACATCTCCAAGCACCGTAACCACGGTAACGTCAATCAGTACTTGTCTAGCTTTAAAGTGGTCACTACCACTACAGAGCTGCGCGATATGATCCGTGCCATCAAGGCCGCGCCTTTATTTGCTTTCTACTTAGAGGAGAGCTCCTCTCACACCCCTGATAGCAGCTTGATTGGTGCTGCCTTTAGCTTGGGTGATGGTGCCTCATACTATGTACCTCTGCGCCATAGCTACATTGGCGTGGATGCGCAATTACCAGCCACCCAAGCCATCAACGCGCTGCGTACTATTTTTGAGAAAGAAGACCTGCCAAAAGCTTGCTACGACGTCAAGCTCAACCGCTTATACTTGCACTTCTTAGGTATTGAGCTCAAGGGCTATGTAGCCGATCCTCTGATCATGGCTCATATCATTGATTCCTCCCGCGCGGGTGAACTTATCAACCTCGCCCAAGACTTCCTAGAGTACGTGCCTCTAAACAAGCAGCACCTTTCCCCCGAGAAAGTTGTCAGCATTGCTAAGATGGATATAGACATCTTTAAGGACTTTGCATGCGAACAGGCCCTGCTTGCCTATAAGCTCTATGAGGTCTTAATCTCCAAGATTGCTAACTTAGAGAATGGCAAGACTATACTTGACCACGAAATGCAGGTGCTTGACGTGCTCTTTGATATGGAGAGCATTGGCGCCCTCTTAGATGGCCGCGTCCTGACCCGCCAAGCCCGACAGCTCAAGGAAGACATGTATTTAGTACAAGAGGATATCTTTGACCTAGCTGGCCACAAATTCAACATCTCCTCACCAAAACAGCTCTCTAAGGTGCTGTTTGAGGAACTGGCTATCCCATATCCACGCAAGACCCAGAAGTTTGATAAAAACGGCAACCGATCGTACTCCACCGCTGATGACGTCTTAAACGAGATTGGCGATGACTACGACATCATCCGCAAGATTCAGCGCTATCGCATGCTCTCTAAGCTAGTATCTACCTACGCTGACAAGCTGCCATTACTTATTTCGCCACGCACTGGCCGCATCCATACTTGCTTTAACCTAGCAGGCACGGTCACCGGTCGCCTGTCGTCATCTGACCCTAACTTGCAGAACATCCCTGCGCGTACCAAGGAAGGTAAACAGATCCGTGGCAGCTTTGTTGCACCTGAGGGCTACCACATCGTATCAGCCGACTACTCGCAAATTGAGTTGCGCTTGATCGCCCACTTCTCTCAGGATCAAAACCTCATTGAGGCTTTCCATCAGCATCAGGACATTCACCGCGTCACTGCCGCCGAGGTCTTAGGCAAGAACATCGCGGATGTCACTGACGATGAACGTAAACATGCTAAGGCCACCAACTTTGGACTGATGTACGGCATGAGTGCCCATGGTCTCTCGAAGCAAACCGGCATGAGCTACGCTGATGCCAAGAACTACATTGAGCGCTACTTTGATAAGTACCCTAGCATCAAAGCCATGATGGACAAGGTCATTGCTGAGGCTAAGCAGCACGGCTACGTCACCACCTTGCTGGGCAACCGCGTCTTTATCAAGGGCATCAATAGTACCGGCATGGGCCAGCGCACAGCCGAGCGTGCGGCAATTAATGCCCCAATGCAGGGTAGTGCTGCCGACATCATTAAAAAGGCCATGGTTGAGGTCAATGCCTATATCAAGACTCTGCCGAAGGACAGCGTCCACATGACGCTGCAGGTGCATGACGAACTGGTCTTTGAGGTACGCGATGACCTCGTCGATGAATTCTGCACCAAGGTCAAGGAAATCATGGAGCACGTAGTCTCGATCTCCGTGCCACTTGAAGTCGGTATCGGCATTGGCGTCAACTGGGCTGAAGCCCACTAGCCGCTGCTGGCCACTACCACCTAACCTTACTTTACCGGCGCCCGCCACCGCAAAACAAGAGCAATGCGGGTGCCATAGCCCTCTTCAGCCACTGTCTTTACCCTGTCCACCCACTGTCATTACCCTGTCCACCCGCAAACGCTTAATTTTGGCGAGAGAACCGCGAAAAGTTGGCGCTGATTTCGATTTTCGTAGGTATAATTGTGAATTCAGATTTTTGGTTGAATCAAATCAGAGTGCGCTTTTCATGTACATGACCACTGATGAGATTCGTTCAACGTTTCTCAACTTCTTTAAGGATCACGGCCACGAGATCGTGCGATCGAGCTCGTTAGTGCCATACAACGATCCTACCTTGCTCTTTACCAATGCAGGCATGAATCAATTCAAGAATGTCTACTTGGGCAAGGAGCGACGTCCTTACATCAACGCCACTACTTCGCAGAAGTGCGTGCGCGCTGGTGGTAAGCAAAACGACCTCGATAACGTCGGTTATACCGCACGTCACCACACTTTCTTTGAGATGCTCGGCAACTTCAGCTTTGGCGGGTACTTCAAGAAAGAAGCTATCACCTATGCATGGACCTTGCTCACTGAGGGCTTTAAGTTACCTAAAGAGTCCTTAATGGTCACGGTGTATGCCGAGGACGATGAAGCTTACAACGTTTGGCACAACGATATCGGCTTACCAGCCGAGAAGATTGTGCGCATCGGTGACAACAAAGGTGGTCGTTACAACTCAGACAACTTCTGGCAGATGGGTGACACTGGCCCATGCGGTCCTTGCTCTGAGATCTTCTATGATCACGGTCCAGACATTTGGGGCGGCCCTCCAGGCTCACCTGAAGAAGACGGCGATCGCTTCATTGAGATCTGGAACGTCGTGTTCATGCAGTACAACCGCCAAGCCGACGGTACCTTCGAGCCACTGAGCAAGCCAATGATCGACAATGGCTTAGGTCTTGAGCGTATCGCTGCTGTGCTTCAAGGCGTGCACTCTAACTACGATATAGACCTCTTCCGCGACCTGATCGACAATGTCGCTGAGATCTTAGGCGTCACCGACAAGTCCGCTAAGTCTCTGCGCGTGATCTCCGACCACATTCGTTCGTGCTCGTTCTTAATCGCTGATGGTGTGTTGCCTTCTAACGAGGGCCGTGGCTACGTGTTACGCCGCATCATACGTCGTGCGGTGCGTCATGGTCGTCTCTTAGGAGCTAAGGAAGTCTTCTTCTACAAGGTAGTGCAGAAGCTTGTTGACCTCATGGGTAAGGCTTACCCAGAGTTAGTCGAACAGCAAGCTTTAATCGAGCGCACCTTAAAGAAGGAAGAAGAGCAGTTCTTAAACACCTTAGATCGTGGTTTAGCCCTGCTTGATGCTGAGCTTGAGAAGTTAGGCGCTGAGCGTACCATTCCTGGTGAAGTGGTGTTCAAGCTCTACGACACCTATGGCTTCCCAGCAGACTTAACTCAAGACGTGGTGCGTGATCGTGGCTATATCGTCGACATGGACGGCTTTGAGAGTGAGATGGCAAAGCAGCGTGCTCGCGCTAAGTCCGCCTCTACTTTCGGCATCGATTACAACAAGGAACTCAAGATCAACGTTGAGACTCCATTCACTGGCTACGACAAGACCACTGATCAGTCTAAGATCATCGCCATGTTCAAGGGCACCGACGAGTGCAACGAAGTTTTAACTGACGAACAGGCTGTCTTAGTCTTAGAGAAGACCCCATTCTATGGTGAGAAGGGTGGTCAGGTTGGCGATACCGGTGAGATTCGCTGCGGCCACAACCTCTTTATCGTCGAGAACACCCGCTACGTGGGCAAGGCCATTATCCACGTCGGTCGTGTGGAGTTAGGTGAGTTCAAGGTAGGCGACGAAGTTGACGCTATCGTTGACGCTAAGCGCCGTAAGCGCATTGCCGCTAACCACAGTGCTACCCACTTACTGCACGCTGCCTTACGTGAGGTCTTAGGTGACCACGTCATGCAGAAGGGCTCGTCCGTTGGCCCAGATCGTCTGCGCTTTGACTTCTCGCACCCACACCCACTGTCGATGCAAGAGCGTCAACAGGTGGTGGCTTTGGTCAACAACTACATCTGCGAGAACGTTCCAATCGTCACTGACATCATGAACTTAGATGATGCCAAGAAGACTGGAGCTATGGCTCTGTTCGATGAGAAGTACGAAGGCGAAGTGCGCGTGCTGACCATGGGCAACTTCTCCAAGGAACTCTGCGGCGGTACCCACGCTCAGCGTACTGGTGACTTAGGTTACTTCTTAATCTCCTCAGATGAGTCCATCGCTTCTGGTGTACGTCGTATTGAAGCCTTAACCGGCCCATCAGCCATTGAGTATCAACAGACCTTATCACGTGTTATCACCCAGGCCTGCAACATCTTAAAGGCTGACAACTTCAGTGTGGTTGATCGCGTCAAATTCCTCATTGAGCACAACAACTCCATTGAGCATGAGAACATGCTCCTCAAGGAGAAGTTAGTGCATGTGGACTGCCAAAACTTCGCCCACACAGCAGAAGAGGTCAAGGGCATCAAGGTCGTGGCCAAGAAGACTGACGGCTATACCATGCGCGAACTGCGTCTTGCAGTCGACGGGCTCAAGAACCAGCTGCAAAGCTGCATCGTGGTCTTAGGATCCATCGACCCAGCCACCGATAAGGTGAACTTAATTGCTGCAGTGAGCAAGGACTTGACCTCCAAGCTCAAGGCTGGTGATTTAGTGAACGCAGTGGCAGCCCATGTTGATGGCAAGGGTGGCGGTCGTCCAGACATGGCACAGGCCGGTGGCACCAAGAAAGAAGGCTTAGATGAAGCTATTGCTGCCGTCATTCCATTCTTGCAGGAGCGCTTATAAATGCTAGTAATATCCCAGAAGAAAGGTGACAAACTGCATATCGGAAGGGATATTACTGTAAGCATTCTGGACATCAAGTCTGGCAAGGTGCGCATTGGTATCGATGCCCCCAATGATCTCCCGATCCTTCGTGACGCGGTGATGCAAGCTAGAAGCAAGCAAAAACACCAGCAACAGCAGCAACAGCCAACGCCGCTGAATGGCGAAAGCCTTGTCTATGCAACACCAATAGACAGCGAGCTGGAAGCTGAGCTTGCCGCAGCCGAGCAAGCAGCAGCCGCGAGAAAGGCGGAGGAGGATGCTGAAAGACGAGCCGAGGCCAAGTCCACGGACATGACCATGGATATGGACATGGCCATGGATGAAGCCAAAGCTCAAGCTAAATCAGGCAAACATATGCCTGAAGCAGCAGCAGAGGCCAGCGTCCATTCGACCAACATCAACCTTGGTGATGGCAGTGGCATCACAGTGCGCGTAAAGACCAAGCGCCGCAACGGTAGCGCAGGCTAAGACGCCCAAGGCACTTAGCCTCTACTACCTACCAACTACAAGGGGAGCACATGCTCCCCTTTTGCCATCCTACCATCCTACAGAACACACCTCACCGCACCACCGCCTAGCTGTCACGTGTTCCATCCCACAAATACGCTCCTCTTCAAAATTCCCCGTTTTGCGACTACAAGCACTGCGTAAGCTCAACTCAAAGTGCGACAATCGAAGCTTGATGTGGATGCGCGTATAGTCCAACTAAGAGTGGCCACCTAAAGCGGCACTACCTTCATCCCAACAGAGAGAATATCCCCCTCTTTGAAAGCACCTTGGTTAAGGGCTTCTTGGATGAGTTGGCGCTCGCTGCTTGTACCTCCTT
>CALXYZ010000002.1 GCA_944393075.1 uncultured Anaerobiospirillum sp.
ATGAGGCTCGCCTTGAGACCGAGCTTGATGTGATCATCAAGATGGACTTCCCAGGTTACTTCCTCATCGTGATGGAGTTTATTCAATGGTCTAAGGACAATGGCGTGCCTGTGGGCCCAGGACGTGGTTCTGGTGGTGGCTCGTTGGTAGCCTATGCCTTAAAGATCACTGACTTTGACCCAATGGCCTTTGATCTGCTGTTCGAGCGTTTCTTGAACCCTGAGCGTGTGTCGATGCCAGACTTCGACGTCGACTTCTGCCAACGCAACCGTGAAAAGACCTTAGAGCACGTGAAAACCACTTATGGTCTCAATGCTGTGTCGCAGATCGCTGCTTTCGGTACCATGGCGCCAAAAGCTGCCATCAAGGACGTGGGTCGTGCTTTAGGTATGACTTACGGTGCCGTCGACTATGTGGCCAAGATGCTGCCAGCGCAACCAGGTTTGTCGTTTAAGGCCGCTATGGGATTTGATAAGAAGGGCAACCCTTGCGAATCCATCGCTCCTGATTTCTTAAACCTCTACAATCAGGCAGTCACCAACGATGACAAGAGCCGTATTGAGCTGATTCACTACGCCATGCGCCTTGAGGGTGTGGTCAAGATTATTGGTAAGCATGCTGCTGGTGTGGTGATTTCCCCTACCCGCACTGCCGAATTCACACCATTGATGCTCGATTCTGATGGCAACCCAATCACGCAGTTTGATAAGAAGGATGTGGAGCACGCCGGCTTAGTGAAGTTCGACTTCTTAGGTCTGACCACGCTCACCATCATCCAAGATGCGCTTGATATGATCAACGCCAAACAAAAGCGTCTGCACTTACCACCTGTGGATATTCACGCTATCCCATATCACGACGACGAGTCGTTTAAGGTCTTGCAACAAGGTGAAACCACCGCCGTCTTCCAGCTTGAATCTGATGGTATGCGCAAATTGATCGGTCAGATGAAGCCTGACCGCTTCGATGACATGATCGCTTTGGTGGCTCTGTATCGTCCAGGCCCTATCAAATCAGGCATGGTGGATCACTTCGTAAAACGTAAGCACGGTGAAGAAGAGGTGTCTTACCCATCTCCTGACTTCCAAGACCTAGACCTCAAGCCAATCTTGGATTCGACCTACGGCGTTATCGTTTACCAAGAGCAGGTGATGCAGATTGCACAGGTACTCGCAGGCTACTCGCTTGGTGGTGCAGATATTCTGCGTCGTGCTATGGGTAAGAAGAACCCAGCCGAAATGGCCGGTCAGCGTTCGGTGTTCAAAGAAGGTGCCGAAAAGAAGGGCAAGGACGTCGACATCGCCATGAAGATCTTCGATCAGGTGGAGATGTTCGCCGAATACGGCTTCAACAAGTCACACTCAGCAGCCTACGCCTTGGTAGCTTGGTGGACGCTGTACCTTAAGGTGCACTACCCTGCTGAATTCTTGGCCGCCATGATGACCGCTGATCGCCAACACACCGAGAAGTTGGTGTCCTATATCGCCGAATGCAGCCGCCTCAACATCAAGGTCAACCCACCTGATGTCTGTGTCGGTAAGTTCGACTTTACTGTGGATGAGGATGGCTCGATTATCTACGGCCTTGGTGCAATCAAGGGCATTGGTGAGGAATTGGTGGCGCAAATCGTCGAAATCCGTAACCAAGGCGAGACCTTTAACGACTACTTTGATTTTATTGCCAAGGTCGGAACTAGCCGCCTCAACAAAAAGAGCATTGAGGCTTTGATTTTCAGCGGAGCTTTAGATCGCTTAGCCCCAAGCCGCGATTTGATGCACGCTAACATCGAAAAAGCTATCACCTACGCCAATCAGATCAAAAAGGACAACGAAAGCCAGCAAGGCGATCTATTTGCTGCCTTTGATGATTTTGATGACGTGCAAAGCTCACCAGAGTACGATCCATGTGCTCCATGGCCAGAGAAGTACGTGCTCAATCAAGAAAAGCAGATGTTAGGACTCTATCTGTCAGGCCACCCTATCAACGCCTACAAAGAGGAGCTTAGCCGCTACAACACTACTTCTTTAGGCCGCGTTACCCAAATGGCTGGCGATAGACCGGTCACAGCTACCGTTTGTGGTGTGGTGATCCAAAACAACGAGCGCGTTTCCAAAAAGGACGGCTCGAAGTTTTACATTATCACCATTGACGATGCCACCTCGCAGCTGACTATTCCTTTCTATGGCCCGCAAGCTGAGACTCTAAGCCGTATCTTAAGTGAGCGAGCTGATGCTCAAGAGAAGCGTGAAAAGGAAGCTACCGCCAATATCGACGAGAGCTTCTTATGTCCACCACCACTGATCCTGATCGTTAAGGTCAAGATCTTCAATGCCCCAGAGGGCCTGCGTGTACGTTCGCAAAAGGTAGAGACTATTGAGCTCATCAGAAGAAGGAGTGCGCGCAACCTCACCATCTGCTTAGACCAAGAGATGTATGAGAACAACCACGACTTCATCAACAGACTGATTTTAAGAAACACACTGCCAGTCGAAGAAATTGTGGCCAAGATCAATAAGGCGGGAGTACCACCAAAGACGCAGCTCCCAGGCTTTGCTTTTCATCCACATCAGCCAACAGCTTCGGCTCACAGTGCTTATAGCCATGACTTTGAAAACGAGAGTGAGAGCGTGCTGATTGATGAGGGTTGCACTTTAAGCCTGCTGATTGGTGATACCCGCGTCAACCTCACCAACAACAGTTTCCGTATCTTGCCATCAGACGACCTGATCGAAGGCATCCGTGATTTAGCCGGCTTTAATGCCATCCAAATCGGTTACGGCCAATAGTCGCCACATGACGCGGCTAACGCTACCGCTACAGCCACTGCTACCGCTACAGCCACTGCCACCGCTACAGCCACCTACAGCGTCATCGTCACGCCAATGGCTTAGCGGTTAGGGTCTAGCGGTGCTAAGTAGCTCCAAGCTGCACTGTTGGCGCTGCTTGGAGTGGTACTGCGGCTACAACGCAGAGATCATCCCATTACCAAGGAGACGCGCTATGGCAAAACCACTAGGCCAAGATTGCATCGATGATATCCTCGCACCTCAATCCGCTTCTGCAACAGCTGATACAGTACCAATCGGCAGCGATAAGTGGTGCGTTGTGCAAAACATTGGCGAGGTCTACGCGCTCTTTGCCCTAGAGGCACCTGATATCATCAGCATCACCAACGACGACAAGCGATCCTTACAAAAGGATTTGGGGCGCCCCGATAACATCTTCGTGGTTATAGATCTGCTCACAGGCATGGTGCCTTGGATACAAGCAGCTGAAATGCAGCCTATACCTGAGCTTAAGCCGCATGATCTCAAGGCTGATTACCGTGAACAAGCGATATCAAAGGCGCTGTTTAATGCCTGCCTTGAGCGGAGCCAAGCATGCGCCCCCTACCTCCCAAGCCTATCTCCAAGAATGGAGCGCAATTGGCGCCTTAACGGTATGCCGGCCTCCATTGCAGCATCTGACCTCCAGCTATTTAGCAGCACTGTCCAATCCTTTGCCAAAGCGCACGACATAAAACTCTTGGCTATGCAGGACGTACCACTGACCGTCGCGCAAGAAGAGAGCATACACGTGGTGTTAGAACAGGTGCTTGTTGAGATCCAAGCTTGCCTTAGTACCGCGATCACTAGTACTGTGCCTATCAGCGATTTCAGCCCCAGTGACAACAACGCCGATTCCCCTGCTTGGCCTGACTGGGATATAGAGATGCACTACTCTCAGTTTGACCAAAAGGTACATATGTCGCTGTACTCTTTCCAAAAGATGCTGATAGTTGCAGCCTACAAGACGAGCGTATTCATGCAAAAGCGCTGTGGTCACCTGCCTTACTACCTGCTACTTTCAGACCTCAAAGACATCAAAGAAATAGCAGAGAGCAAAGAGGGCGTGGACTTTAAGAAAGAACTGCTCAAAAGCATCAAGTGGAGCAGCCACGTGAGCAAAAAGATCGCCTCGCGCCCAGTGCGCAATTACGACCTCTTTTACATTACACTCTGCCCACACTTTAAGATCTGGGTGACCGTCGTGGGGCTCAATGCCTATCCTCTTGACCTCTGTTATGAATGCGCAGCCCTAAACAAGAACAAGTTCTTAGACCCTGAAGATCACCGCACCAACACGAGAGCCAAAGCGGCACGGATCTTTATCGACCCAGAAAACATCAACCGTGCTTGGCTCTTCCCGTTTTGGGAGGCCGAGCCCTCTCTGTTCTTTGAGTGTACGCTCGCCAATTGGAGCGAGAAATACACTGATCTGAGCTTAGTGATGGCCAAAGCCATGCGCCTCAACCCGATGAAGCTTGAACTCCGTAACAAGGCTAGGGCCTGCCGTGACAAATCCATAGTGCGCACTTACCACGATTGAGGAAGTGCGCTCGTTGTGCGTGGCCTAACACGACAAAGCCCAGCATTAGCTAGGCTTTGTCTAGGCTAAAGTCCTTAGCGTAAGCCTTTGGTTAGGGCTATGGCTAGTATTCAATTTTAGATCCAGAGCAACTTTAGTAGCGGTGATTGATGTTTTGCTGGCGGAGCTTCTCTTCGTTCTTACGATACATCTCCAGCTCAGCTTCAATCTTAGCGCGAGCCTCAGCATGAGCTTTTTCGATCTTGATGCACAGCAATCCTGATAACAACAAATAGCCGGCAGCTAAGAAGGCAATGATCATCCAAAAGCCCATTGAGAACTCAATGGCGTACAGAGGCTGGGTGAGCACAGCAAAGATCACGCTCACAGAGCCATAAAGAACCTCGTTTTCACGAATCATGAAGTAAAAGCCGCCCCACATTAAGGCTGCTGCGCCGACAAGGCGAGACCAAAAGGAGACAGTCTCCGACCAAGGAGCTACTGACACCAACATAAAAGCAGCGCCTACAAAGGCGACGTAGCGGAACAAGGCCAAGATATCCTCCTCTCGAATAGAAGTATCCGCAAAAACGATGACGGTGACGTAGACGGCCATGGAGATGCCGAAGCCGCCTGCACTCAAAGCAATGACTCGACGACTCAAAGCTATGGCTGAGAGCACACAAAAAATTCCGCTTAATTTTACAACACTGAAAAGCGGATCACGACAAAAACGAGCCACTAGAGCACAAATCTAAGGCAAATCTGCGCCAATATACGCAAACAGGGCCAACTTGTCAGCAAGCAACCCCTTGATACACCCCTAAACCGGATTGTGCAAAGGCGTCTTCACCTGAGCACAAAGAAAAAGCAACAGCGCCCGCCCCTAAAATATGAAACTTTATTTCTTTAAGACTACCACAGCAAGTTAAAACTGCAGCAGGAATAGTGGGTAAGACTGGCTTTGCACTCACATTTGACCTCTGACCCTCTAACATTTTACCTGCATTGTTGCCTCTTACGGCTTCACTTATTACTCCACTTACGGCTACAGAAACTATTGGATCAGACCCAGCTTCTGCTCCAACAGGCAAACTAGATACAAAACCATCACTGCAGCCGAACTGCCCCAACAGAGGCTCTAGACTAAAGCAGCACAAACTCCCCACAAAGCCTTTCTTGTTGCTAATGGTGTGGCTGTGCACGTCTAAAGTACACTTATCGGCCATAACCTCAAAGACACTGCTGCCAACTATCTTGGTAATACACTCACGGAGCGTCCACTGCTGCGTAAAAAAGCGCGCTTGCTCCTCCACTGTCGCCAAGCTCTTAAGGTAAGTCAGGTCATTAGGGCTCACAACACGCTCTAAAAGCTCAGGGCGCATCCTCTTAGGCTGTACGAGCTCTAAGTCGATACCAATCTCT
The DNA here is from genome assembly GCA_944393075.1 of uncultured Anaerobiospirillum sp. Taxonomy (GTDB): domain Bacteria; phylum Pseudomonadota; class Gammaproteobacteria; order Enterobacterales; family Succinivibrionaceae; genus Anaerobiospirillum. The sequence continues at coordinate 5,773 of CALXYZ010000002.1, forward strand.
CTGCTACTGCTACTACCACTATCACTGCCATCACTAAAGCCTAAACATAAAGCCATATAAGACTTAGAGTGCGTCAAGTTAAAGCTGATAGCCGCAAACTGTGGTGCTTTAAAACTAGGCTTGCCTAATGAACCATAGACCATCTCAGGCAGGGCCTCTCCGTCTGCAAGGTATCCCCCCTCAACCAAGGCATGTTTGAGCAGCGCCCGCCCCACAGTAAAGGTGCGATAGCGCAGAGCTTTAAAGCGGGCAGCAGCTCGCAGCACCGCCTCATCATTAAGCACTAAATGCCCTACTACACGCTCTAAATCATCAAGCGCTCCCACATAGACATGATTTTGCATCGCACTTAGGCCTATATGCTCTTAAACACAGTGATACCGCGACCACGGCCACGACGGCGCTTGAGACTTTGTGGTACATGCTTAGTAGGAGCGGTAGTAACACTAACCTCAGGCATGCTATCTACAGCTACCGTTACCGCTGCCGGCGCAGTAGACGCAGCTGGCGCAGCAGGAGCTGGTACAGTCACAGCCTCAGCTGCTGTCTCCACTACGGTCTCGGATACTGTGCTATTAGCACTCTCACCCCTAAACAAACTCTTAAGGCTACGACGCTTAAGCGAGCGCTTCTTTACTGGGGCGACTTCACCCTCTGATGTGACCATAGCCTCGGGCTCAGTCACGGTTACAACAACAGCAGCAGACTCTGTCGCTTTTGTGCTCTCGGTGATAACAGGGCTCTCGGTTGCAGTAGTAGTAGCAGTATCAGCAGCTGTAGCTGAAGCTAACACCGCCTCATTGCTGTCTAAGACACTCTTATCAGTGCTGATATCAAAGTCAGTAGCATCCTTTAGCACTAGAGGCTTCTCAGCATTACGGCTGCTTCTACGGTTTGCCTTTAAGGACTTACGCTCTCTGATTGGGGTAGAAACAGTGTCAGCAACCACATTAGCAAAAGCATTATCTACCGCAGCAGTAACCTCATCTGCAGCTCTACTTGTAGATGGAGTAATCTCCTCAGTAGTAGTAGTAGTAGTAGTAGTAGTAGCAACAGTACTTTCGTTATTAGCAGCCTGTGCTGGCCCAGCAACGGTGGTAGCACCACGGGCACCACGACGAGCCTTTAAGCTGTGCAGTACTTTTGGCTTGGTAGTAGTAGTTGCCTGCATAAGCTCTTCAGCTTGGGTCGCTTGGGCAGCCGAGGCTGTAGGAGCTGCCTCAACTACACGTACCTCTGGCTCTACAGGCTTTACTGTCTCTACAAGCTCTACTGACACCTCTGCCTTTTCAGGAGCATATACAGTAAAAGGCACTGTAGTCTCATTCTTAGCTCCATCACTGCTACTTGCACCTGCACTTACAAGGTGTGAAGAGCGACGCTTTAAGCTATGGGCTCTACGTTGCACTTGAGGCTTGGTCTCACACTCAGTAGCTACAGCAGCACTTACAGTGGTAGTTGCAGTTTCAGCAACAGCGCTAGTCTCACTCTTGGTCTCGTTCTTGGTCTCGTTCTTGGTGACGACTTCTGACTCCTCAGTACTCTGCTCTGGCTTAATAGAGTCACTATCCTTGGTGTCTTCACCTAAACCGATGGAGCTGCTGAATTCAGCCTTGACCACAATCTCGTGGCTTAAGAAGCTACTGCTTGGCTCTTGAGCCTCAGTAGCTGTCTTAGCCGCATCAGCGGCTGCCTTGGTATCCTTATTGGCTTTACTACTAAGTGAGAGCTCTATTGGCTCTGGTAACTTCACTTGAGCCTTAGTGATTGCTCTAGCAGCAGTAGTAGTAGTAGCCGAGACAGCAGCTACAGACTCCTGAGATTCTGGCTCTGGAGCTGTATCTGCCAAGCTGACGGCCTTAGAGTTATCGCTAGGAGCCACAAAGTTTACTTGAGCCTTTGGCTTGGCAGTACGATTTGGTTGCAGCTTGGTGGTCACAACCATAGGCGATGGGATATCAACTGTGGCCTTAATGTTCTTTGTATCAGCTTGTGTAGTAGCAGTAGCAATAGCAGAAGAAGCAGTAGCCGTATCTGTCTCTGCTACTTGTTCCTGTACAACAGTTTCCTGCTTAGTAAGAGCAGCATCAGTTTCTACTGACTTTGCAGTGGTCTCAGCCTCTACTACAGGCTCATTAATCTTTTTGGCAGTAGCAGTAGTAGCTACATCATCAGTCTTAGACTCAGCTGCGGTTATAGCCTTAGCTGTGGCAAACTTTACCTTAGTCTCAGCGACCGCTTCAGGTACTTTAATCTCAAGCTTTTCGTTGGTCACTACTGAAGTTTGCTTAGCTGCCATGGCTTCAGCTTTTGCCTCTTCGGCAACCGAAGCAGCGGATACAGCTTCAGCTTCCTGCTTAGCAAGCAGAGCTTCTTCTTTAGCCTGCATTAAACGACGACGATTACGCAGCTCTCTTAAATTCTTTGCTCTGTTATCGATGTCGGTAGCAGCAGTGCTAGCACGACGACGGTTGACGCTACGTAAGATAGGAGTCTTATCGTTCTTAGGAGCTTGTTGCTCAGTAGCAGTAGCGGCCGCACTACTCACCTCTCTTAAAGGCACTCCTAAGGCTGGATTTACTCTACCAGCAGCCCAAGGCGATACAGTAGGCATCTTAGGTGTAGCAGTACGCAGCTCAATCTTTTGCTTAGAGCTCTTATTCTTAGCCGGAGCAGCAGCCTTAGTCTTTTCTGGCACTGTTGGCGCTGCTGGAGCAGGTACAGGTACAGGTACAGGTGCAGCTGCTGGCTGTGAAGCAGTCTTAGTATCGCTATTTGGCGCTGAAGTTCTGCTATCAGCTTTAGTCTGTTCCTTAGTCTGAGCCTGAAACTGCGCTTGGGACTGGGGCTGGGGCTGAATAGAAGCCGAAGCTGCAGTAGGATCTTGCTCTGTAGCCTGAGCAGCCACAGCGGCTTTATCTTGTTCTGCGGCCTTAGTTGTATCCTCGTGCTTACTGCTACTACGAGTGATCACTGTAGTTGAGGTCTCAGTAACAGTAGTACCGTCAGATGTAGTGTGAGTAATACTCTTTACAGCGGACTCAAGGGCGCTTAACTGAGCTAAGACCTCTGTACCAGAGTTATCAGTAGTCTTATGAGCTGAAGTAGCAGTAGTGGTAGCAATAACAGTTGGAATTTGATCTTTCTTTAATTGACGCTCACTCTCAGGCATATCCTTAAGAGCCTGCATCATCAGGCCAGGAGCTGTAGAGAAGTCAGTCTGTGGCTTAGAACTTTCCTTAATTGCGCTCTCTGTAGCCTTAGTGTCAGTAGTAGTAGTAGCAGTAGCAGCAGCCGAAGCTGGAACCTGAGCTGGGGCTGATACAGCCTTGGTAGTTGCCATAGTACTAAGCGTAGTAGCAGTAACTGGCACTGGAGAATCTGCAGTGGCGGGCGCCGTTGCAGATACCGCGACTACCGAGAGACCTTGGATAGTAGATGTTGGATTATTGATTTGCAGCAATGTCGTTGGGCCTAAGGCACTATTGGCACTCTTAGCCACAATCTTTGGCGAGCGAACCTCAAGTTGTTGCTTGTTGGCAGCAGTAGCATTAGCAGTAGCAATAGCTGCAGCAGGGCTAATGCTGAGGCTTAGCCCCATATTATGCCCAGAGCTGTCCATACTCTGGCTTGGATTGGCATTAACAGTAATGACATCACCATGAGGAGCAGGCGCCGCTGCAGGAGTAAGCTGCAGTGTTGTGGCTTTTCCTTGAGGTGCGGGCGCTGTGATGGTTGCAAAGATCGAGGCCGGAGCAGCCTTGATCTCTGGGCCTTGAGTAGCCTGCACTTGAGGAGCGGCAACAGGCTTAGCCACAGGGGTTAGCACTAGCGAAGCCGAACCCTTATGGTTATCAGCACTGATCTTGGATACAGGCTCAGTAATATCTAGCGACAGAGCGTGGTCTAAGAAACTGTTATCGCCATAAAGAGGCATAGAGCGCAGACCTAAGCTCTGGTTGTAGTTGTCAGGCATTCTGCTGCTTGGCTCTAAGCTCATAGTGCCGCTTAATTGCAGTTTGTCTTCAGGAGTCTCAATCTTAGCTGGGGCTGGAGCAGTCTTTACAGCAGAAGCAGTGACCACCGGAGGTACAGCTGACTCTTTAGTCTTGTTGAGGCGGCCCTTGCGCTTATTATCAGCCTCTAAAGCAGCTGCAGTAGCTAACACATCGCTACCTAAGCGAGCTAAAGCCTCAGCCACAGTAAGTCCAGACGACTTAAAGTCGTCCACATCAAACTTACCGACCTTGTCCAAGTTCTCAAAAGTATGATCAGCAGTCAGCACGCTATCAGAGATAGTGCCTTCACTATCAGCGGCTGCACTTCTTTCTTGTGACTTAGCGTTAGCAGTAGCAATACGGGCTTGTTGTTGCTGTTGTTTCTGCTGGTGCTGCTGTTGCTGTGCCTTGCCCTGCTGCAAGATGGCAGCTAAGGCCATGGCCTCATCTTGGTTGGCATCAGTGTGCTTGGAGCTCAGAGCATATGGCAGCGTTGGCTTACTCTTTTGCATAGCCTCTAAAGCGGTAGCAGGAGCCTTTTCACGCAGTGCTTGCTGCATCTTTTCGGTCTTGATAGCAGCAGCGCTATCAGCATCAAGCTCATCCTTAAAGTCACGAGCGACGTTGCGTGCAATCTCTAATACCTGTTGCTCTTTAGCCACAGGCTTAGTTGCAGCGACACCACGACCTTGAGCTTGGGATTGAGATTGAGCCATAGCCTGAGCGCGAGCTTGAGCCTTAGCCTGAGCTTCATCGGTGGACTTTTGCAAAGTGTCCTGCCGCGAGCGAGTTGCTGCGGAAGCGGCAGCTGCAGCCACAGGTACAGTAGCTGGAGCACGGCCACCACGACGGCGGTTGATAGCACTACCACTGACACCTAAAAGGCCTTGTAAATCACTCTCATGGAAGGTGGCTGTAAAGTGCGACTGCTCTACGTAACTGCTGCCGTCCATAAAGCCCTCTACTGAGAAGTATGGGCGGCTATTCATTGGCAGATTGGTTTCAATGGTAAAGCTGTAGCTAATCAGATCGCGTTTGTAACCACAATCGCGCTCCATTTCCTCAAACAGAGCCTTTGGCTTAACCTCAAACTCAAAAGCAAAGTGAGCCTTACGCGCAGCCTCTTCAATAGCTGCACGCTCTTCTTCTTTGGCCTTTTGCGCTTTTGCATCGCGAGCCGCACTAGCAGCGTTTTCTGTATCCGCAGCAGCGACAGCACCACCTAAAGGAGCTGGGACTTTTGGTTCTGGTTCTACGGACTCAGCTGCATCATCTTGCTCTGCTACTGCTTGTGAGGCTGTTTTGGCAGCTACTTCAACCTCGTCATCAACATCAGTCTCAGTCTCAGCCTCAGCCTCAGTGTCAGTATCAGTGTCAGTGTCAGCATCAGTCTCAGCATCGTTTTCTACAGGCTCAACTACGGCATCATCAAGCTCGTCCTTGCCTAAGGCTGCGGCAGCAGCCTCAATCTCACGCACTGAGAGGCCGCGCAGGCTATTGCGCTCCTGATCGTCACTTAAGTCATCATCGTCATCAATCAGCTCTAGGCCTAAATCCTCGTCTTTGAGGGAGGCAACCAGCTCATCAGTGTTGCGGGCTTGATAGCTGGAGATATCACGGCCAGAATGCAGGCGCTTTAACAGAGGCTCTGGTACATCCTGTGGCTTTGGATAGAAGAGCTCTGCGCCTGTAGTCTCGGTATCATCGCCATCGACAGAGTCGACAGAGTCTACAGAGTCGACAGGGTCGACAGCAAGTGACTGCTGTTCTCGGTCTTGGTCTTGAGCCGAATTCAAGATATCAGCGAAACCACGGCTTGGGATGAGGTCATCGTGCGACGAAGATTGAAATTGAGATTGAGATTGAGCTTTTACTCTCTTGCGGCGAGCCTTATCGTTTAAGACGGTAAGCTTGCTTGGGTCTTGCTCCAAGGCATCTAAGATATCGCTGACCTTATTGCCCTCTAAAGCTGATTCCTCTAACTGAGGCTCATGCTCTTGAGAAAGGTCATGTAAGCCCTGCTGTGCTTGAGCTGCGGCTGCAGCTGCACGCTTTTGATCGAGAGTAAGCTGTGCGGTCTTGTTCTTTGGATCCAAGCCAAATGGCATAGTGGCACTGCCATGCAAGGTACTGTCTGCCCCATGGGCCTGCATGCCTCGGTCATTAGCACCTGACTTGAGGTTATTAGTAAATAGGTCGGAGCTTAAGGTAGGCTCACGGCTAGCATCGCTATCAGCACGACCGGCTCGCGAGATATCACGCAGCGACAAGCGATGAGCTTGGTCTTGAGCTGGGTTAATTCCTACCGATTTGTTGCTTGGACGGCGCTTTAGTACAGGCTCTTGCTCTCTATCTTGAGCCTGAGCTTTCTGGGCGTTAATGCGAGCTGCTCTTAAGTTAAGAGGATTGTCTTGTGAGCGCAGATGCAATGCACTGGCACTTTGTGGGCCTTTTTTGCCCTTTTTTAAGAATCCTTTCTTTTGAACACTTCCAGACTCATCAGCATCAGCATTAGCACTAGCAGCAGCGATGACGCGACTGTTAGGGCCAACACCTGCTTGTGCGCCAAGAAGGTTGTTAACACCTTGGGCGTATTGGTTACGGCTCTGGTTATGACTCTGGCTACCACGACGACCACGGTTGTTGTAGGTAATGTCATCACCAAATACAGGCTCATCGTCACTACCATCTAAGTTGATGTTAAGGCGGCTGTCTTGTGAGGACATGCTTGGCTCTTGATCAGAGCCCAAACGTGCGGTGTAACTTTGGTGGCTGTTCTTGCGCTTAGTGCGGTGTGGAAACATAGTCGACACTAAGGCTAAAATCGCGAAAAAGATCACACCAGCAATCACGCCGGAGGTGTGGCCTAAGGATGCTTCAGGAAGAAGGTTGGTATCGAAACCTTGTTGTTGCATGAAAGCGATCGTTTGCTTTGGCAGAGCATAGGCAAGCACAAAGGGCACGTTGCTAAGCAACATGCACACTAATCCTAGGCCAAAAGTGCTACGAAAGATCGCGCACAATAGTCCTAGGGCAAACACCGTTGCACCGAAGTAGGTTAAAAGCGCCTCAAGCGAGGTAACAAGATCGATCATCGAAAATCAGGGCGCACTAATGCTAGGGTAACGACTTGCGCTCCCCTTACCAGCTTACTCAATGCCCTTTCCGCAACAAAAAGGAAAAATGAAGGCCAGCTCTAACGTCATTGCTTGCAAACAAGTCTGGACATTAAGAGCCCAAAAGAAATTTGCACACAGAGATGAATTCTTCCTTGCCAAGCCACCTAACAAGGAAATTTCAAGGGAACAAAGCAATCTTCGCCTTAAATCGCATGCTATTAGGAGCATTAACAGCACAATGCATACCAAACAGCAATTTATATTTAATTATAACAAAGGCCGCTTGTTACAAGATGTTTACCCTCCCACCAAGATCCCAGCATGTGACAGCGGGCGAAATCTTTGCTTATTTCGTTTTCAGGTAAAATGGGCACACAGCCTCGTGCGCCCTGTGATCTTTGATCTAGATTGCGCGCTATTTAGGCCTGTAAATGCGAAAACACGAGTAAGCAACAGGTATCCTCCTGCTGTTTGGTTCTGGTTGTTTGGTTTGGTTTGACTGCTTAATTGAGCTTGCACCCTGTGCAAGAAATAGGTGACTTAATGTTTGTGTGGGCTGGCGATCCGATAGCCTTTAGTATCGGGCCTGTGATCATGCGCTGGTATGGTCTGCTGTTCGCAGGTGGCTTTGTTTTAGGTTATTTCATGATGTACGCCATGTTTAAGCGTGCCCACTACAAAACCGACGACTTGGATAAGATGCTGGTCTACGTGTTCTTCGGCACTATCATCGGTGCTCGTTTAGGACACTGTCTGATTTACGAGCCAGACTTCTACTTAGCTCACCCTCTTGAGATCTTAAAGATTTGGAAAGGCGGCTTAGCTAGCCACGGCGGCACCATTGGTGTGGTTATCGCCTTCTTTATCTTCATCAAGACCTCACACAAATACCGTTTCTTTGAAATTGCTGACATGATCGTAGTGCCTATCGCTATGGTCTGCACTTTCATTCGCTTAGGCAATTTCATGAACTCCGAGATCTTAGGCAAACCTACCAACAGCGACTTTGGTGTGGTATTCGCCCGCTTAGGTGAGAGCTTTCCACGCTACCCAGCACAGCTTTTTGAGGCCGCCTCCTATTTCATCACCTTTGTGATATTGGCGGTGCTCTACTTCAAGTGGAAGAAGCGTCCAGAGGGCATGCTCTTAGGCATCTTACTCTTCTTGATCTACACAGCCCGCTTCTTTATCGAGCCTTTCAAAGAGGAGCAAGCCGACTACTCTACCGATATGGTGTTCAATGTCGGACAGCTTTTGAGTATTCCATTTATCCTAGGCTCCATCGCCTTAATGGTCTTTTTGTACTACCGCGATAGCAACAAGCAGCACGCCCTTCGCACAGCTGACGCTGACGCTGACGCTAATGCTGACATCGATCAAGCAAAAGCCGATACCAAAGCCCAGAAAGACCAAGCACAATAGCGCCATGGCGCAGTAGCGCAGTAGCGCAGTAGCACAGTAGCACGGCAGCACAGCTGGAGATGCCGCAGCTTCACATCCGCATTATCACTACCAAGGCCGCCTGAGCACATCATTGCAGGGCAGCCTTGGTATTTTTGATACTATTGCAGCGCGCTGTTATACAATTCCCCTAGTGTCGTCACTTATGATCGACATCAGCTCATCAGCGCAAATGTGGCTAGCCCTGTGGCGTGGGCTACAGCTGCTGCTTCCCACCACCACCACTACCACTACCACCACCACCAAAATAGGAGAATCGGTTTATGGCCTTAGAGGTTATTGTCTTAGCTGCCGGCTTAGGTAAAAGAATGCACTCGGATCTGCCTAAGGTCTTACATCAGGTAGCCAAAGAGCCTATGCTCTTCCATGTGCTCAAAACAGCTAATGCCCTAAACCCTAGCAAAATCCACGTAGTCTTAGGTCACCAAAGCCAAAAGGTTGCTGACGCCTTAGAAAGCTTAGAACCAGAGCTGCGCCAAAAGCTGGTCTTAGCCATCCAAAGCGAACAAAAGGGTACTGCCCACGCTGTGATGCAGGCTCTCCCTAACCTCAGCGCCAACAATCAGGTGATTGTGCTTTACGGTGATACTCCTCTCACCCCAAAGGTTGACCTTGAGAACCTCCTTGCTGCCTTAGAAATCAACTCTATGACCTTACTCACCGCCACGGTGGATAATCCATTTGGTTATGGCCGTATCATCCGCAATGAGGCTGGTCGCATCGAGTGCATCGTGGAAGAGAAAGACGCCACTCCTGAGCAAAAGGCCATCCACGAAATCAACACCGGCATGATCGCCACCACTACCGAAGTACTACAAGAGTTCTTGGTACAAATCGGAAACAACAATGCCCAAGGCGAGTACTACCTCACCGATCTTGCTGGTCTATTAGTGAAAGCTGGCCGTGCTGTGGGCTTGGTTGGTGCCACCGCCCCTGAGATGTTAGCAGGCGTCAACAACAAAATGCAGTTATCGGTAGTAGAGCGTCTCTACCAAGAGAGCAAGGCCAATGAACTGATGATGGCTGGTCTCACCTTAGCTGATCCAAAGCGCTTTGATCTGCGTGGTGAGCTGACTTTTGGTAAGGATTGCTTCATCGACACCAACGTCATCATTGAAGGCAAGGTCGTGTTAGGCGACAATGTCACCATCGGTACCGGCTGTGTCTTAAAGGACGTCACCATTGGCGACCGTTCGGAAATCTCTCCATACACTATCATGGAGAAGTCAGAGCTCAAGGTGCACACCACCATCGGACCATTTGCCCGTCTGCGTCCTGGCAATGTGCTTGAAGATGAAGTTCACATCGGTAACTTCGTTGAGGTCAAGAACAGTCACATCATGAATGGCACCAAGTCAGGCCACCTCACCTACATCGGCGATAGCGACATCGGTGAGAACACCAATATTGGTGCTGGCACCATTACCTGCAACTACGATGGCGCTAACAAACACCGCACCACCATCGGTGCCAATGTCTTTATTGGCTCTGACACCCAGTTAGTTGCTCCTGTGACAGTACAAGATGGTGCTACTATTGGAGCAGGTACTACTGTTACCCGCACAGTGCCTGCTAATGCCCTCTTTGTGACCCGTGCTCAACCTCGCACCTTAGCAGACTACCAACGTCCAACCAAGAAGGCCAAGAAATAACTTCACGTGGATCACGATGACGTCTGAGCTGTGTTGCGAGTAACTAGATAGCCTGTTGCACTCATTTAGCTCACGTCATCAAATCCTAAAGCCGCCGCCCCTGAAGGCATGGTCAAGCCATTGCCCTCAGGGGCGGTGATGTTGATGAGGCGTGTAGCAGAACTAGCTCTCACCAGCACACCAACAAAGGCAGGCGAACTAGGTAAAAGTGGTGATTTAGTTGCACCAAAAAGGTAAAATATCCGGATTGCCAATGCGATGTAATTGCATGGCATTACTTGGGATTACATTGGAATCAATTGACGTGAGCACTGTGGCATGTTCCCGCAAATGTGCCTTTGTTTACGCAAATTTGAGAGCTACAAACGCATGTTTATGCGCCTAAAGCGTAGTGTGCACTTTGCGTGCAAAGCACAATATTTTGATCTCACTCAACGTTTTTGCGTTATCTTGTAGCCTCCAAACCGCGGTTTTTAGCTGCCAAGTACAAGGCACTACGGCCTCAGTAGGATCCCAGTAGGGCCACAGTAGGGCCTCATACCCCAAGAGCAACTATTAGCACCTTAGCAGCCATGTCCGCCGCGATGATTGTGGCTATGTTGCCAAAATTAAGTTAGAACACAGGTACCGTGCGTCGTTGGCACCTGTAGTGTTCTCGTTGTTTCTTAGCCAAAACCTTTTGTGCTTTGCTTTGCTAGGTTTTGGCATTGTTTGCTTTGCTAAACACGCTCACTTAAAAGAGCACAGGGCAAGAGGAAAAGGAAGGAAGGAAACAAAAGAAAGTTCTGTCCTCAGCCTACTCTTTAGTAGTTAGCGTGCTTCTTTGTTTGCGTATGAAGTATCAAGCTCGCTCCTCTATTGCCTTTAGAGACAAATTTGCCTACGGCACGAGTGCCTTGGGCAAAGAAGTTGTCCATGGCCTGATCAGCAGCCTGCTCTTTTTGTACTGCATCCAAGAACTTAACATGCAGCCAACTTTCTTAGCGCTGCTCTACCTCGCCCACAACCTCATCGGTGTCTTTTGTGCTCCTTTCGTTGGCATTCTCATCGACAACACCAAAGGTCGTTTTGGCAAATACAAGCCATGGGTATTGTTAGGCACAATCACCAACCTCACAGCCTTAATTGCGATCTACTACACCCCTGAAATACAGACTCACAAGCATCTGTACTTATGCTGCGTCTATTTGCTGTGGTCCATGACCTTTTTGCTGCTCGACATTCCGTCGTGGTCGATACTGTCACTGTTTAACTCCAGCGTTTCCACCCGTGACAGCATGGCCACTTTGCCATGCATAGCCAATCAAATTGGCTGTCAGCTGATGATTCTCCTCACGCTGCCAATCATGGAGAATGCACCTGACTTAGGTTTTGATCGCTACGAGTATCTTTTTATCTCGGTGCTGGCCTTTATCATCCTGCTTTGTAGCCAAAGCATCTTTATCTTTATCCTAAGCAACATCAACAAGCTCTACGCGCCTGATCCTATCTACGCCTATCTTCATCCCAACCTCAAAAAGGCTGAAGACAACAACACCCAGTCCCAAGATCAGACCAAGCCTCAGGCCCAGGACAAAGTCCAGGCCCAAGCTCAAGAGCAAGAACCAGCGCCCGCACCAGCTCAGTCGCAGCCGCAGCAGCAGCAAGCTCAAGCTCAAGCTCAGGCTCAGGCTCAGGTGCAGGCTCAACCTGCTGCCACCAAGGCATTAGCCTCTGCGTCTTCAGTACTGCCACAACGTGCAGCTGATACTTATGAGCGTCACAAGCGTCATCACCACCCATACCACTCCTACAATGGTGGCCTGATCGACTTTAATTACCTAGCTGCTGCCGACATTGCGCCAGCTGCACCAGCTGCGCCAGCTAACCGCGCCTACCAAAGCAGTTACAGCAATTACAGTAACTACAACAACTACGCTCCCGAGAGCAGTATTAGTGACATTAGACAAGCTCGGTCTATGCCTAACTTCAGCGCAGCTATGGGCTTTAGCTCGCGCATTGTTGACCGTGATACCACTCCTAATTCAGCAGCACTCGCAGCTGTAGCCGGATCAACCGTAGCCACAATGGCAGTATCTCCAGCTGCAGCTAATGCTTATCGCGGTATTAATAGCGTCAGTGGCGACCTCTATGCGGACACTGCTCCAACTCCACAGAGCTCCTTAGCGCTAAGCCTGCGCACCATGGGGCATGTGCTCGCGAAGAACGATCAGCTGTTCGTGATCTTTTTGAGTACCTTGTTGCTTTATAGCGCCTTTGGCATCATGCTCGGCTCCTATGTCAGTTTCTTTGTCAGTCACGATCTTCTCACAGACTCTACCCTCTATGTGATATTAGGTGTGACCTGCTTCATACAGCTTTCCATGATGTCGCTATTTGAGCTTTTGGTCAGAATCACCTCGCGCTCATTTGTCTTTCACTTTTCGCTCTACCTGATTTTAGGTGGCTTTGCCCTCATGCTCTTAACGCAAAACGGCAGCAGTATTGAGCATACGGTGCGCTCTGAGCTCAACATCACCACCGCTTTGTTTTCAATCATCAGCTCCACCTATCCAATATTGGCTTTGAGCATGTTGTTTTGCCATGCGGGCATTGGTCTGTGCAAGGTAGCTCTGACCTCAATGACGGTAGATACGGTGGACTATGGTGAATTTAAGCTCTCAGTACGTACAGATGGTTTGATCTTCTCGTTACGTACTATGGCATTAAAGCTAGGTTCTATTCTCGCGTTTTTCTTCTACGGCAGTGCGATCTCTAGTACCTTTGTCTTTGAAGCACACCGTGCTCTAGGCGTGGCTAACTCTTCGGCGATCAACATCAATATTGCTGTAGGCTTGGCCTCGACCTTAATCATCATCACCATCTTTATCTACTTCAACTACTACAAGCTCAATGGTGTCTTCTATCGCAACGTACTCAACAATCTTCAGTACCTGCGCCAAACCCAAGGACTGAGCGCAAGTGGTAGCAACAGTGGTAGTGGTAGTAGTAGTAGTAGTAGCAGCAACAAGAATACAAATGCCGCCGCTGGTAACAATGGCAATGCAGCCAATAGCACCGGTGTAGGCACTAGCACTAGCGTAGGCGCTGGCGCTAGCCCTGATAGCAGCAACAGCAACAATGCAGGCAGCATCAATGCAGGCAGCATCAATGCAGGCAGCATCAATGCAGGCGGCGTGCAATTTAGCCGCTTTATGCTGCGCTATGCGTTAGACGAAAGCACCATGATCATCAAGCTCAAAGCCAAGAGCTGTGAAGACATGGTGAAAGCCATGGTGCAAAAGCTCAGTGAGGTCAATGCCATTACCTCTGAGCACGACTATATGTCTGACCTGAAAAAGCGCTTAGATTTAGGCCCTTGTGGTATTGCCGAAGGTATTGCCTTACCGCACGCCAAGTCCTCGGCTGTAAGACGTGCGACGGTGGTGGTAGCTACCTTAGATCGACCTCTTGATTTGGGCGCCCTCGACAACAGAAAGTGTGATTTGATTTTCTTACTTGCCAGCCCAGACGATGGCTACACCCACTTAAACCTCTTAGGCCGTCTGTCTTTGCTATTAAACGAGCCTGGCTTTGCCGACAAACTACGTTCATCAGGCTCTCCTACTGAGCTCTTTGAGCGTTTGATACAATGCGAAAAGCACATCATGCGCTAAAGCGTGCAGTAAGGCCTCCGTATTCCATCGCGACCTCTGCTTTGAGCTCTTGTGCCTCTTGTGCCATGACAAACATGATCAGCAGAGAGATTCCAATGCGATTACTTCAGCACACCCAACAAGCGCTCACGACCATCAGCACAGTCCTCGCAGCCATGCTCAGACCAAGCTCTCTGAGAGCGGTCGCAGGTATGGCAGGAATGGTAGGTATGGTAGTTATTGTGGCCACAGTTATCACCATAAGCGCGGTAAACACGGCCTACGCCGCTGATAATACAGGAAATGGCGCCGTCAAAGACATCACCCGCGTGGCGCAAAATCTCAGTGCCCAAGAGCAACTAAAGACCTTACACGCTAGCGATAAATATGCGCCTAAAGAGGCCATCAACGTCTGCGCTGTACCACAGCTGTATCAGGCACTGCTAGAGATGCAAAAACACTCTCCAGTGAAGTTCAATGTGCGCTTTGGTACTGAAAATGAGCTAAGTGCGCTGATTGCCAACGCTTCTAGCGAGAACATGTCCTATATGTGTGACGTGCTCTTAAGCGCTGACGAGCGTCTGCCTATTAGCGCTGTGCGCATGCAAAAAGCCTTAGCTAGCTCCTTAGTACCTTTTACCCGTGCCCCGCTGATTTTATGGTCTGCTGATGCCAACCTACTCCGTGGTCACGATCCTCGCGAACTCTTTGCTCAGCAAAAGATTAAGTCGCTAGCTGTAGCTGCCCGCGACAAAACACCAGTGGGTTTTGCCACCTATCAAGCAGTCAATCGCCAAGACATGCAAGTGGGATACTTAAAGGATAAGACCTACCGCTCCGACCACGAGTATCAGGTCTATTCCATGGTCGCTAGCAGCAATGTGCAATGCGGCTTTATCTCAGAGCCGCTGATCATCAGCGTCAGACAGGAGATTCATGGCTCGTATTGGGAAGTGCCACGCTCCTACCACGCTGACATTCAGTACTATGGCGTACTGATGAGTGCTAGTGTCAGCAACAAAAAGGCCCAAGACTTCTTACGCTACTTAGTCGAAAACCCTAATGCGCAGAAGCTGCTTGATGCCTTTGGCTTTGCGCCTCTAAAGAGCCGAATTTAGCGGCTTATAACAGTCGAAGCGGCACTGACCACCATCGACCTCATGGCTAGGCTCCACGTGCGCACTCACCATTTGCGGCGCGGAGCTTGGGCGCTTCACCACCACGCGCTTGGTGGCTAAGGCTACAGCCTGCTCTAAGAACTCCACGGTGTCTTTATCAGCACCAATAAGTTTCTTAAAGAACACCATTTCCTTTTTAACAAGGGCCGAACTCTCACGCTCAGGGAACATTGGATCGTAGTAGATCACATCCGGCATAGCCGATGTCGCGGCCTCTGTCGCGGCCTCTGCCGCGGCCTCTGCCGCGGTTTCTGCCGCGGTCGCTGTCGCAGCCTTGGCTGCACCACCTGCGGTCGCAAAGGCCGCAAAAGCTGCAAAGTCCTTAATAGTGCCCACAGGCAAAAGATGTGGCAGCGTAAAAGGGAAGAAGCGAGAAGTCTGAGCGCGCAATAAGGCGTCAGCCAAGATCACCCAGATCGGGATCTGGCGCTCAAAAGAGAAAACCTGCGCGCCGGCGTGCGCTAAGATCATGGACTCACGTCCTAAGCCTGCCGTCGCATCAAAGATCCGCACCCTCTCACCTAAGCCCTGCATACAAGCACGTGCTACAGCCTCTTTGAGGCGGCCACCACGCAACAGACGCTGTCTGTAGGCTACCTGCTCAAAATCAAGCAACATAGGCTTCATCTTGCCACTCGTGCTCAAGCTTAGGCTGGCACCTTCTGTTGAGAAGCACACCAAAGCGTCATCTTTACCCACAAAAGGCTGGCCTTGTGCGAGACACTCCTGCTCAAACTGCAGCGCGGCCTCCTCACCGTGCTTGCTCTCAAGCTTGCCGCGCATCGCGATACGCTCGCACAACTCTTCATAGCAGGCACTATCGATCACCTCTAAAGACCAAGGCCCTAACAAGGTAGAGTGATAAGAATCACACTCTAATGCTGGCAAAGCCTCAGGGCGCAGGTTATAACCCAAGACCTTGCAGATAGCCGCTCCCTCATAGCTATCCAGTTCAGCCATTTGCCCTAAAGCCTCAGTCCAAGCAGCCTCCTTATCACGACGTAAAAGCGAGGCTATGAACTGTGCAGCCTGCTGCTCCCGCTCAGAAGCATTAGGAGCAACATAGAAAAAGAGCCGACGCTGACTAGGTGAGGTTGAGGCGGTATCCATAACTGCTCCCCAAAAGAAAGGCTGAAACGGGCTGAGCTGTACAGCCCAGCACAGCACAACACAGCGCTGCGCATGATGCGCTGAGGCGTGCAGCGCTAAGCTGAGGCAACACAAATAGCTTAGCCACTTGCTTGACTACTTGGCCACTTGGCCACTTGGCTACTTAGCGGCAGCGCGCTGCTTTAAGACCGAGCGCATGTGCTCTAAGGTCTTGGCGATATCAGGAGTGAAGCCAAACCACATCTTGTAGGAGAGGGCTGCTTGGCCTACCAGCATACCCAAGCCATCGTAGCTAGCGGCAACACCTAAAGCCTTGGCTTTTTGTGTGAAGACGGTAGAACCATCTTGGGTGTAGAAGAGATCATAGACAAAGCGAGCACCGCTGTAGACCTCATCGGTAATGGCTGGCAGCTCATGGTTTAAAGACAAGGATGTGGCGTTTAAGATGACATCAAAGGCACCACCTGCTGTGGCTAAATCCTCATAAGAGCAGGCTTTAAGCTCATGCAAATCTAAGCTGATGTTCTTTTTGCGATAGAAGTCAGTAGTAGTGGTGAGGATGTCTTGGGCCTTAGATACGGTGCGGTTAGCAATAGTCAGGCTCTTGAGCTTAGCCTTGGTGAGTAAGGTTGGGACGATGCCGCGAGTAGCGCCACCTGCCCCCAAAATTAAGATACGAGCCCCATCAAGAGGGCAATCAAGGCGCACTAAATCGCTAAACAGGCCTTCGCCATCGGTGTTATCACCCACATAGAAGCCAGTACCGTCGTCAGCATACTTAAGCTTAATAGTGTTTACAGCATGAGCGATTTGGGCGCGATCGGTGAGCTCAGAGACAAAGGCGTAGGCATCTAACTTACAAGGCACAGTGATGTTGCAGCCTAAACCACCAGCACTAAAGAACTCTAAGGCCGAGCTCTCAAAGCTCTTTGCTACCAGAATCTTTTCGTAGCTCAGCTTACGCCCCTCTTGATGAGCAAAGTGCTGATGAATGATAGGAGAGAGCGAGTGCTCTACAGGATTGCCAAAGACTGCCAACATTGCGGTCTCGTTCTTATCAACTACTGCCATGGCCACAACCATCCTAAAAACGCGTAAACACAAATAACAACAGCGCCTATCCGCCTCAAGGCAACGACAAGCCTATAAAGCTTAAACCGCCCCCAAGAAAAGCTCAAGCTTGCTCGGTCATAGGCCAAGGTGCACGGGTGTGGACTACACCTGCGAGCGCCACGACAGCGCCCGCACCTGCGCCTGCGCAGCGCGTTTGCAGCGCTGGCGCGAACGCTATGGGCGCAGAATGGCACCCGTCATGGCATCAAAGATGGTGCTAGGCTTGTTTAAGCCCTGACATGGTTCATCTAAGATGTAGTCTACGGTTTGGGCAAAGCAGTCACGCAGCTCCTCAATGGTCTTTAAAGGCTCGCTGCCTGAGATATTGGCACTAGTGGAGATGATGGGACTACCAACCTCACGACAGAGCTCTTGGAGCAGAGGGAAAGCACTAACACGTACAGCTAGGGTATTGCGGCCACCTGTAAGGACATCAGGCAAATGACGCTCTACAGGGACGATAAAGGTGGCGTGTCCTGGCCACTTCTCGTGAATAAGGCGCATGCTGTCAGCACTTAGGTGCGCAAAGTTCACGACTCCCTCAAGCTGCGCCACGTCCGCTGCCACCACAATCAGGCCTTTGTTTAAGGCGCGCTTTTTAATGGCAATGACGCGCTCAATAGCCGCGACATTGCTCACCAAAGCCGAAATGCCATACACGCCCTCAGTCGGGCAGATGATGACTCCACCCTCACGCAGCGTCTGCGCTGCCTCTTGCACCTTGTACTCTACAGCTGCATCTAAAACCACCATACCCAACAACTACTCCCTCACACCCACAAGGCAAAACAAAAGGGAGAACCGCCTGAGCTAGAACTCCCTTTTGTTATCGTGCTCAAGCCACCAGTACCAAAGCTTGGTTTGGCGTAGCTTTGCCTATCTTTGGTAATAATGGCGCTAGCATAAGCGCTAGCCAAATTTAGAGGCTGGCGAGCTTCTCTTGCAGAGCAGCGTCCTTTGCCATGACTTCCTCAGAAGCAGCCTTTCGGTTAGCTTTGACCTTGGCATCTAAGTCACTGTCAGCTAAAGCCATGATTTGAGCAGCTAAGTAGCCAGCGTTCTTAGCACCAGCCTTGCCCACAGCCACAGTAGCTACAGGGATACCACCTGGCATCATCACGGTGGAGTAGAGGGCATCAACGCCGTTTAATGGGCCGCCATCAACAGGGATACCGATCACAGGACGGGTAGTACGAGCAGCCACAGCGCCAGCTAAGTGAGCAGCTAAACCAGCAGCACAGATAAACACCGCAGCACCACGGCTCTCAGCGTCCTGCACGTAGTTAGAGACCACATCAGGGGTACGGTGAGCGGAGGCCACGCGCACCTCATAGGTGATATCAAAACCCTTTAAAACATCTAAGGTGTTCTTGACTAATGGCAGATCCGAATCCGAACCCATGATAATGACAGCAAATTGCTTTGACATCATGCTCTCCACTCTAAAAAACGGCAGACAAGCCGCCAAAAAACGCATAAACAGGCTAAAACCTGCAAATTAGGCCCGCATTATAGCACCGATAATTGGCATCTCTGCCATGCGTGCCACAGCGCAACATGGCGCACATGGCGCGCGTAGCGCACATAGCGCGTATGTCAGAGCATGGCTTAGCGCTGCTCTAACTCCTGCGCCTCATCTAACGCTAGGTTGGGCGCCTGCACCATCTCTTCATCACTAGCATTATCCTTGTCTGTCTGCAGATAAGGCAGATTGCGCACAATCTCGCGCCACAGCTCAGGGGTCGAATTGACCTTGGTGTTCATCTCCACCATACCAATCGAGGTCTGTGGTGGGAAAAGCTGCGCTAAAGGCGAGTTGTGGTAATACCAAATCGTCGAACGTGGCTGTGCATTGGTGTTGGCATTAGCCCCCACTGCATTCGGTCTTTGGTATCTGTTGTAGCCGTTACTGTTGTAGCCGTTACCGTTGTACCCGTTGTAACTGTTATAGCCAGAGTAAGGCTGGTTGTTACTTGGAGTACGACTTAAGGTACTGCTGCTATTCACACCGTGGTGCTGGCGATAGTAGACACGTGGAGCAGGGCGGGGCGCGGGGCGCGGAGTCTTGCGCTCTTCTTTGCTGATACGACCTTGCAGCGCAAAGATCATCTTTGGCACCTTACAGCCCACAAACTCAAAGCTAATAGGGTTAAGACTGCCATCTGAGAACATGGTGGCATTCGCCTGCGGTGGTAGGCGGCTGTTATTCATGTTGCTCATTTGCTGATGGCTTAAGCGGTCATCACTGCTATCAAAAGTCTGAGCCTTGGTGGCTGCTGGGTTAAGGCCAGCACTTGCGCTCTTTTTCATCACCGCGACAGCCGTCTCAATGCAGTACTTCTTCACCAAGCTATCGATGTAGTGCGTGATGATGTTGCGTCCCTGCGAGAACTTAGCATCAAAAATCACGTAATCATCGTCGTCTAACTTGCCCTCACCGCTGCTGAACTTCAAGATAAAATCAGGGCAGTAGAAGTTAAACTCATTGTTGTTGGCGATAGTACGCGTGGTGCTCTTGGTGGTACGGAACGCGTAAATACCGTTCTCAAAGATGTTGTTCGAGATAATTGGCTGGTAGTAGACCGTAACTTGTTGCTTACCACGCACTAAGTGATAGGTGTTGGCCACATCCAAATCACGATCTGCCAGCTGCTCGTTTTGCAGTTGCTGTAGACGCTGTCTTTGCGTCATACCGGCACGACTACCTGTTGGGTCACTATCGGCCGCTCGCGCTGCGGCTAAGCCTTGCTTGACCTTATCCTGCACATAGCAATAGTTGTAGGAGGCACGCTGCGCAATTGGCTTAAAGCCGTTTTCTACCAGCATGTCTAAGAGGCGGTAGAGGCAGTAGTACTCAAAAACCTTGTCCAAGGTTTTCACATTGAGGAACAAGAAGTCCTTTTCAAAGCTAAAGTCACCATACCTAAACCAGCGCATCACCGAGCGGAAGACCTGAGCATATGGCTTGATCTCTTGGAAGGCTTTGGCCTTACGCGGCACATGCTGCAACACCGCATCACGGATCGAGAACAGCTTGGCGTAGTTGAGGTAGATGTTGTTGAGCTCTGCGATAGCCTCTTGCAGCTTCTCGATAGCACTTTGGCAGCGGCCTAACTGCAAGTATTTCAAGGTCACAATTGGCGCTAAGTAGTCACTGCCCGAGCTAGATCTACCAGAGCTACCAGAGCTACCATAGCCTGCAGCTCTGTTTGCGACCACATCATCGCCATCATGCTCCAGATCAACTCTTGGAGCACTAGTAGTAGTAGTAGTTGCAGATACAGCACGGCCTTGGGCGGCGAGCACCTGATTGGCATCAAGGCGTGAGCGCTGCTCTGAGACAAAGTTGTTGTACTTGGCGAGGATGTTGGTGGCGTTGTGAATCACCATCTTGATAAAGCCAACTACCACACGGTTTTCGAAGGTGTCGAAGCTCTTCTTGTTGACCTCACTTTGCATCTTCAAAGGCAGATAGTACTTGTTGTCATACTCTAGTGAGGCGACCTTTGGTTGCACCTCTAGCATCACATCCAAGTTCTGCGCGAGCCAGTAGTTGCTCTTGTGTGTGACAGTACGCACCTTATCAAAAGGCAGCACCGTGTCGTCTTTGATGATGACGTGTTTTGCTAAAGCCTTAAACGAGCCAAAGTTGTTCTTGTAGCAATCAACCACGCTCTCAACCAAGTTGACATAAGAGCTCAGTGATTGATAGGCGCGGTGCGTTCCTGTGATGTCACTTTGCGTATCCTCCACCACATCATTGCTCTTGAACATCAGATCTAAGATCTCGTCTTTCTCCAGCTCAGTGAGCTCACGTAAGATCTGGTTGATGTTCTCGTTGTCTTCTTTGTTGTTCGAGGAGCACAAGATGAAGTTGGTGTAGAGGCTCAGTTTAGTGCCATCTTTAAACTTCACAATCAAGTGCAAATAGAGCGCGTCGTATTGCAGCAAGAAAGGCTGATTATTGTTGATCGACGATTGCTCACTAAACACAGCCTTAGCGTGCACTAAGGTTGACTGTGGGCCTTGGGATACGATGAAGTTACCCTTGAGCTGCTCATTGATCTCTAGGTTGATGGAGCGGATGAACTTGTACTGTCCAAATTCGTTTTTGATGGTGCTAACAAAGTCGCTGTTATTGTTGAACGAAGCCAGATCACCACGCGCTGCCGCGCCTGATCCATAGCCATCTCCAGCGCCATAAGCAGCGTAACCACCCGTGACAGTACTGTTACCCCCATCGCCACCGATGCCGGTTTCATCATCCTCAACATCCTCGTCGTCATCGTCAGCATCGTCGTCAAAGATAGTGCGACCGTAACGACCAAAGATCTCCTGATGAAGCCTATTGCCCTCGTCGATAATGGCAGCAGCTTTAGCGGCGCTTACAGTACCTGAACCGCCGTTAGCATCCTCATCATCATCCTCATTACCAGCATCTTGCAAAGCGCGTAAAGCCTGAGCCTCTATCTGTACTAATCGCTCTAACTCCACTAGGTCTAAGGTCAAAGACAGATCATAGTGGCCGTTTTCGTACACATGAGGGCAACTAGCTAAATCAAGCTCGTAAGACTTAGGCGCGTGCAGCGACAGCGGCAGCTCTATGTCCGCATGGGCATGTTCGCGGCTACTGAGCATAGCAAAAAGTTGAGCCATAGCAATGTCCAGAAAAGCTGCTCTCTCCCCTACTTACCTATCGGCCTAGTGGCCTAGTGGCCCTCAGGCCTAACTGCCAACCTACCTTTCTTTCTTGCTTACTAAAAGCTTTTAGATTTGGCGGCTACGTCTAAGACTGAGTTAGGGCTAGGCTTGTGGCATAGCCCAGCTCAGCTCAGCTCAGCTCAGCTAAGGCTAAAGCCATGGCTTGAGGTTACAAGTTGAGGAGAGCACAGGCGTGTTCGTTACGTGTTAACGCGCAAAGAATTGATAGAAGCCTAAATCGGCACCGCCATTACGCTGAATGCGCTTGAGGTGGCGATAGCACAGAGGCATGCTCTGCTTAGAGCATTCCTTTAACAGCTCATCAACCAAGGTCATATAACGCTCACCTGAACCATTGATGGTAGGCAAGATCTTTTGGGCTACCGCAAAGTCCAATGGAGCAAACTTGGTGCTTGGGCTGTTGCGCTCCATGCAGGAGGCTGCAATGGCGCAGTAGTTGTAAACCATCTTGAGGTTACGTGGACGAATTGGCATCGCACAAGCGTCGCTTGCAAAGATGTCCTGAATGACCTGCCACTTGTTGAGCAATGCATCATCAATGCGCTCATTACCTTGCGGTACAAAAGCACGCTTTAAGCTACCAAAGGACACCATAGCCTCATCGTGATCAGGCATTTCCTCAATGTCCATTTGCACTGAGGTTGGCTCTAAAGTGATCACCCAGCTGCGATCTAAGAAACGAGCGGAGAGCTCTTCGGTGGTGTGGTCGAAGTTGACCGTAGCTAAGAAGCGCAGATGCTCTGGTAAGGCCCAGTTAGCGTTACCGCCTAAGCTGATCGAACGCTTGCCCAACAAGTTGAAGTCGCAATTTCTAAAGAATGCGGCCCAGTAGTGCTCAATTGGGCTTAAGTTAGCCTCATCAAGCAAGATAAAGTATGGAGCGATCTGATCGGCGTCATAAGCCTCACCATTTGACGCCATAGCAGCTTCCTTGTTGAGGCGCACAAAGGCATCAAACACCTCAGCATTGCTCTTTTCCATGCGCTTGCTTAATGGGTTGTAGTAGCCGATTAAGTCTTTTAGCGAAGTCCAACCACGCTCCACCGAAACCTCAGTAAAGCGGCTGTTCTCATCTTGCTCCATGCGCGCTAAACCTAAAGCACGAGCTAACAGGTTACAAAGCGAGGTCTTACCAGTACCTGGCTCACCGGCAAAGGTAGTGATAAAGCCTTGGCTAATACAGATGAGGTAGTTGGTCACATCGTTTGGCTCAATATTGCGGTTACCAAACTCGCTTAAGTAATCGCCTACGCGCTCAATAATCTTAGAGGCACTATCGACGCTCTCTGCTGGAGCCAACAACTCCACTGCAAACTTAGGTGCGCCTTTAGCTGCGGCGGCCGCAGCAGCTGCACTAGCGGCAGTGCCAGTATCAGAGGCCCTCGTAGCGCCTTGTTCACCTGCTCCTGCCCCAGCACCGGTAGTAGCACCGGCTGCGGCAGCGGCACTAGCATCGGCAGCAGCTACGGTAGTAGACTCATCGGCCACACCTGCAGCCACAGCAGCAGCGATCTCAGCCTCACTACCTGAGAGGCTGGAACCAGCACTATCAGAGGCTTCAGCGGCAGCAGCTGCGTTGAGCATTCCCTGCTGACTCATAGCCTTGATTGCTTGAGCCAACTGAGGAGCACCAACATCCAAGCTCAATCCCATAGCTGAGCTGAAGAGATTGGTGTCGATCATGCGGACTGCAACCTTAACATCATCCTTGTAGTCGTTAATTGCCTTTTGCAGCTCAGCCTTGATGGCATTAGACTTTTCTTCTTGCTGCTTGATCTTCTCATCGTAGCTATCTAAGCGCTCTAAGCGCTCTTTGTATTCTTGCGAGATGAGATCTAAGCGGCTGCGGATAACTTTAATGTTAGAGGTCAGTTCATCACGCTTCTTGTAATCATCAAGCTCCTTTTGCACAGCCTCAAGCTTTTGTTGCAGCTCATGTAAGCGCGAAGTGTTGACCTGAGACTTGCCATTAGCTTGAGCTTGAGCTTGAGCTTGCTGACGCTTCTTAACCTCAGAAATAGCCTGCTCAATCTCGCTCTTTTGCTGCAGAGTTTGGGCGTGCTTTTGAGCACTACTGTAGCTCTTCTTGCTATTAGCAGCAAAGGATAAGAGCTGAAGCGAATCGCGCTTATCTTGGTTCTCGCTGCTATTGAACTGCTCTTGGTAGTTCTTTAAGAGCTCAGAGGCATCAAGCACCTCAAGGCTTTGCTTAAGGCTGGCGCACAGAGTTTTGGCCTTGCCCACTAAGCCATCAAGCTCTTGTTTGGTATTTCCTTGCTTATTGCTGCTACTGCCTTTGCTCTTAGACACCAAGCTAGAAGTGGAGCTTGCACCAGCACCAGCATCAGCATCAGTAAAGACTGCAGCGCCTTCCATGATGAAGCGCAGGTTGTCGACAAAGCCGCACAGCAAACGTGCTACCTGCATGGAGTGAGTGATGAGCTCAGGCTCCATACCATCAACAAAGCTTAAGCCCGCGATATCGACATCCTTATCGCGCAGCATGTTGAGGTCGTTGACCACCATCTTGAGGTGGTTATCAACTAAGGTGCCCTCATCTAACAAAGCATCAATATGCGCACGCACATTGGCGTTTTGCATGAAGTTAAAGAGGCTGCCATCCACATCGCCTACAAGCTTGCGGCCATTGATATCAGTACCGCCATCAGGCAACACAATGCCCGCTTTCAGGCGAGCTGCGCCCATTGCACCGCTAGTTGCAGTGCCAGCACTGACACCGGCGGCAGCCGTGGCGGAGGCAGCCGTGGCGGAGGCTGCTGTGGCAGCGGCAGATGAGTCTGAACTAGGGGTGGCTGTAGTCACAGACACCGAAGATACACGACTGCCATCTGTTTGTAAGTATGATTCAAGCTTGTTGTTTACAGCAGTACGGATAGAGTTGACTGTGCTCGAGGACAACGAACTTAAGAGATTGTCACCATCTTCTTCGTAGATGGTATCGATCAGGTGATGTCTTAAGTTGTCATTTTCAATGGTGAGCTCTAACAGCTTCTTGTATTGATCTTCTTGACGGAAGAGGCGTGGCAGCATGACTTTCAGGCGAGTGACACGCTCATCTGAAAGATCAAGCTTGGTTCTACCATCAGCGACTCGGGCGAATAAGTCTTTGAGCTCACGAAATTCGTTACGGCTGTAGCTCAGCTGGGTCTTAGCCTTATCTAAGAACAGATCGATAAGATGGGTCATATCGATCATGTCGTAGCATGGGTCGGTCACATTAGGGTTGGTGATCTTACCTGCAGGCAAGATATCTACAGCAAAATTGTCGTTTTGATCTGCAATGGAGAGAATGTTGTTGCTCAAACCAGTGTGACCGTAGAGCTCGTAGCTACCAACAATGTAATCAAAGCGATCTAAACCGTTCACATGGATTAAGTTACCACGAGTTGTGTACTCAAATGGACCGTAGATACGCTGATCACGCAAGCTTCTGAGCAAGATGCTATTGGTGAAAACCTCGTTGAGGTTAAATGGGGCCTCGAACTCAGGATAGCGAATCACATCCATGATCGATTGATTGATGTTGAAGACCTGATAGAAGGCATTGCCATCAATACGATCGATCCAGATTTCAGAGCGCTCACGACCTAATTGGTAGTTGTAGCGCACGGTGTAGTAGTTGTTGGCCTCGTAGTTTGGCGTAGGCAAGATCTTGATGCGGAAAGACACCACCGAGCCATAGCGATTGTAGACGTCAGAGGCGTTGTCCTGACCTTGAATACGCACTGCAATACGGCCCACTTGAGGGAAGTCTTGCTTGTTGTCGATAGGGTCAAAGCGGCCGTTATTCACCAAGAATCTTGGATAGATGTAGCACACGCGATTGTCTGTGTTATAGCTATCGCGGGCCTCAAAGTATGGGTTATAAGATAACCAGCCAATGATTTGCTGGTTATAGTAATTCTGAAAATTCATCGAGACCTCAGAGCAAGAAATGGCAAATGACGCAGAACCTTAAAGACGAAGAGCAGAATAGTCGTAGAGGCGTAGAGGCACATTGTTACTCACATACCTAAGTGCCTATTGAGCTGCACATAAGCTGCACATAAGCTGCACATAATCAGCACTACTGAGCACTGCCCAGCAGTGCTCAGCATTATTCAGCAGAATGCGTAGTATTCAGCGGCACAGCTTGCCTAGAGACACCTAGGCACATGATAACGCAATTGTTTGGGCTTTACTTGCCTATGCAGAAGGTTGAGAAGATGATGCCCAAAATGTCATCAGAAGTAACCTTACCGGTGATGATGCCAAGATGCTCTTGAGCTAAAGCCACTTCACGGGCGGTCAGCACCAAATCTCCTAAATCTAACATCTCACGGGCACGCTTAAGAGCAGCAGCACACTCACTGAGCTCCGTTAAGTGACGGCGACGAGCCGAGAACACACCTTCAGATGGGATCACACCCAAAGCTTCAGAGAGCTTGTGGCGCAGTTCTTTGAGGCCATCTTCAACCTTGGTTGAGGTTGCAATCTGCTGATACTGGTTTAATGGCTCACTGGCAAGAAGTTTCTCCGTTTCCACATCGGCTTTAAGATCGACCTTGGATTTGATCACCAAGAGGTTAGTTGGGTTATCAAAGAGCTTTTTGATGTGACCTAAGGCCTCTAGCGCGTCATAAGCTGGCTTAGAGCTATCGACCATCAACAAGATGAGATCTGCTTTCTTGAGCTCATCTAAAGCACGGCGGATACCAATAGCCTCAATCTCATCAGATGGGCTATCACGCAAGCCGGCAGTATCGGTGATGGTCACAGGGATACCACCAATCTCTAAATTAACGGTTAGCACATCACGGGTAGTGCCAGGGATATTGGTGACGATAGCGCGCTCAGCACCTGCCAAAGCGTTAAGCAGCGAAGACTTGCCTGCATTTGGCTGACCTGCCAGCACAATACGAGCGCCTTCGTTGAGCTTCACACCTTGTGCCGCAATTTCGCTGGCACGATCGGCTAAAGAGAGCAGCGAATCTAACTGCTCGCCCGCCTTACCTGAATCAAAGAAGTCTTCGTGCTCCTCAGGGAAATCAAGGCAGGCCTCAAGGTGCACACGAAAATCGGTAAGACCGGCGGTCAAGGTTGTTAAACGCTCGGCAAAGGCACCGTTTAAGGAGGCTAATGCCGCCTTAGCTGCACTCTCAGAGCCAGCAGAGATCAGGTCTTCAACGGCCTCGGCGGCGGTGAGATCCATCTTACCGTTTAAGAAAGCACGACGAGTAAACTCACCAGGCTCGGCTTGTCTAACCTTAAAGCCACGCGCAGTCAGCTTTAAAACGGCGCTTAAAACACGTTGCGGTACCACATTACCGCCGTGACCTTGCAGTTCCACCACATCTTCACCGGTGTAGGAGTGAGGGCCTTTGAAGTAAAGGAGCACGCCTTCATCTACGACTTCATTACCATCGTAGAACTTACCAAAGTGCGCAAAGCGAGGCTTGATCTTACCTGAAGCCACCAGCTCTTGTAAGGCTGCGCTGTTGCTGCGCGCGTCGGTAAGCTGATCTTGTGGGGTGGTGAGGGCGTAGGCCATGGCCAGAGCCTCTGGGCCTGAGATTCTGATGATAGCTATACCACCACGTCCTGGTGGGGTGGCAATAGCTGCAATAGAGTCAGTGAAGTCGATCATACGGCGGCCTTAAAACAAAGGCCCCAAGGCAAGGAGTTAGACCTTAACTTGGGGCCATAGCAAATAACATTCGATCTACACGAAGGAATCAGGCTACTGCAACTGCTGTCAGCTGTCGCTGAGCTGTGCAAGCTGAGCTGTGCAAGCTCAGCTGTAGCCTTAGGCCCTATTAGACCTTTTCCTTGTCTTGATTCTTAGGAGTTCTTACGTGTAAGCCCTTCTTCTCTAACGACTTGTAGATGATGATCTGCTGGAAGATAGTGAAGCAGTTGGATACCAACCAGTAGACAGTTAAACCTGCTGGGAAAGTACAGAACATGAAGGTAAAGACCACTGGCATTGCCATGATGACCTTACGCTGCATTGGGTCTGTCACTGGGGTAGGCGACATCTTCTGAATGAAGAACATCGAGATACCGTACAGAATTGGGGTCACAAAGTATGGGTCGTGCACCGACAGGTCAGTGATCCATAACATGAATGGAGCATGACGCAGCTCAGTGGACTCCATTAAGGTCCAGTACAGAGCAATGAAGATTGGCATCTGGATTAAGAGTGGGAAGCAACCACCTAGTGGGTTTACCTTCTCTGTCTTATAAAGACGCATGGTCTCTTGACCTAATTTCTGACGGTCATCGCCATAACGCTCACGTAACTCCTGCATCTTAGGAGTTAAGAGGCGCATCTTAGCCATAGAGGTGTACTGAGCCTTGGTCAGTGGGAATAGCACACCACGCACCACTAAGGTCAGGATGATGATCGAGAAGCCCCAGTTGCCAATAAAGCCGTGGATGAACTCAAGAATCTTGAACAGTGGAATCGAGATGAACCACAGCCAACCGTAGTCCACAGTCAGATCTAGGTTAGGAGCAACAGTCTCCATCACGTCTTGGCTCTTAGGGCCGATCCACATCGACGACTTGAACTCATGAGTAGAGTGTGCGGCGATGGTAGTAGGCTCGCTGCGGATACCGATGATAGCCTGCTCACCCTTGCTAGCAGAGTTGGAGTAGATGACGTTCTTCACGCCCTCAGTGGTATCACCAATCCAAGCCGAGACGAAGTAGTGCTGAATCATGGCCACCCAACCGCCGGCAGTAGCGACGTTGATGGAGCTCTTCTCGTTAGCCAGATCCACTAAGTCGTCTAAGGTGTGCTTCTCATAGCGGGTATCTTGAGTGGAGTAAGCAGTACCACGATAAGCACCAGCGACCATGAAGAGGCCAGAGTTAGACTGCAACGAAGCATCGACGGTTTGCTTTAACTGACCATAAAATGCCATGGAAAGAGCTTGATCAGTTTGGTTGTCGACGTCGTATTTGACGTCCACCACGTAAGAGCCACGCTTTAAGGTATAGGTCTTGGTGTACTTCACGCCATTTTGCTCAAAGCTTAAAACAGCGCTCACCTCGTCTGCACCTTCAGCGATAACAAAGTTATCGGTAGTGGTGGTGTAGGTAGGACGGGCTTTAGCATCAGGGCCATTAGCACCAATCAAGCCACTTTGAGCTTGATAGACGAACAATGGCTCGCTCATCAGCAAGTGGAAAGGATCATCCTTACCCAGCTCTTGCTTCACCTGCAACAGCTTAGCGTCGATGATATCGCCACCAACGGACGATAAGGTCAGACGCAGGGTGTCACTTTCAACAGTAATCAACTTGCCGACAGTCTCAGTAGTATCCACTGTGGCCATCTGCTCAATGCGCTGAGCCTGCAATTCTGCCTGCTGTGCGTCATTGATCTTATCGCGCTCCCAACCCCAATAAATGAGCAAGGACAGCGTCAAAAAGAGGATGAAAAGAATATTTCTTTGTTGTTCCATCCAAAATTAGGCGCGGGCACCTCAGAGGAAACTCTGGTGAGGAAGCGCCTCCTCCTTTCTAATTTCTTTAAGTACGTTTTACGTTTTTGCAGCAATTGCAGCTTTTTATAGCTGACCTCTTTAATGCGCGTATTATCAAGTCTACGCACATCAAAAATTCCTCTCCTACGGCGGCCGAAGATAAAGCCGATTTCCCCTAAATAAGCAACTTTATCAAATAACCGCAAGCCATATAGCTCGTAAGGAGCATGATTCAGCTTACGCTCTCCGCCCTTATCAATCGTGAGCTTATGCATCTGGCGGTTGCGGCGTCGCTCAGGCACAGACAAAGCACTGGCTTGTGCATCTGGGAAAAAGCAAATTTTAGTAGAAAGGACTTAGAGGGAGGCTGAGCTTATGCTGTATCAGAACGATCAGCATGACAGGTAAGAGAGTGTGCATACGCCTCAGAATAAGATCTTAAGGCATGGCTATCTATAAGGGGCAGATCCAAAGACTACTTCTTGTCCTGCATGTTGTGCAGAACCTGAGCGTCGTCTTGTGCCTGTAGAGACTCACTTGCTGCAGAAGAAACAGAAAGCACAGAAGAGTCATCAGACTTTTCTTGCTCGTTCTGCTTGTCCTGCTTGAGCTCCTGCTCTTGCGAGCTGACGTCACTACAAGATGAAGCCACGTTTAAAGCGCTGGCCACAGCCTCTTCATCGGCCTTGGTGTTGCTTTCAGCCGAAGCTGGAGCAGGATCAAGATCGATCGAGGAAGAACCATCGCGACGTGGCACTGGATCAATACCGCCTTCATTTAAGGGGTGGCAGCGGCAAATGCGTTTGGTGCCGAGCCACATGCCCTTAACTAGACCCCATTCTTGAATGGCCTCTAAGGTATATTGCGAGCAGCTTGGATAAAAACGACAATGCTGACCTAATAATGGACTTAGAAGTTTCTGATAGGTGCGAATCATTAAGATCGCTGATTGCCCAACTGGCGTGAGATTTGTGCCCATAGCCGAACTAAGGTTGAACTGAGATCGCGATTGCTAATGTCACCTATGCCTGGCTTTGCTAAAAAGACCAGATCTACATTAGGAAGGGAATCTTGAGATAGCCTAAAAGACTCTCTAACAAGTCGTTTGACGCGGTTGCGCCACACAGCTCGCTTTAAGACCTTTTTAGGTACAACCAGTCCGAGCCTAGGAGTAGAGCAATTGTTCTGGCTTCTGCAAGCCAAGATAAGCATACCCTTAGCTCCAGCACGGACGGGCTTTTTAAATACCTGGTTGTACTCCTCGGAGGTGAGTAATCTCATCTCACGAGGAAAGGCGTAATTAGGCATTGATGGTGATTAGACGGTTAAACGCTTACGGCCCTTAGCACGACGACGGGAAAGAACCTTGCGACCATCAGCAGTGCGCATACGCACGCGGAAACCGTGGGTACGCTTACGCTTTAAAACGTTAGGCTGAAAAGTACGTTTCATTTAAGAAAATCTCCAAAAGGACTCTGATCAAGGTCAGGACATCCTTTCCTCAACCAAAAAATCAGGACACCAAACTGCTTACAAGGAAGCACACCGCAAAAACCAAAGCTGAACTCTAGCGCTGAACACTAGCAACTCTAGTATTGCTTAACTGTGTTCGTCCCCTGATTGCAGCTGGGAGTGGATACTTACGCAGTATTCACAAACAACACATCGTCGCAGAGCGACAAACACGATCAAGGATCAGCAAGGGCGTCGCTATTACGCTAAAAAGCCTGCGGCAACCTTGCTGATCCCTGAGAAATCCGGAGTACAGCCCCTACCAAAAACATTAGCCCTAGGCTAAGGGCGGGCGTACTGAAATGCACATTTTACTGTTTTCGCTATTGCAAAATCAAGATTTTTTCGGATGCGTCTCATATTCCCTGTATCACCGCTAAAAAAGCCGCTTGGCACCACCTCATAGCTCCAATCATAGCAACGCTGTCACACTTGAAATCACCGCCACACCACTGCCACACCATCGTCACGCTAATTACAACGCGGCTTAGCGCGATTGTTCTTGACAACGCTGGCAGAACAATCCATTCTTAGTGCCCCTTTTTGAGCATGGATCATGACAGCTATAGCAAAAATAGCATCACGTCATAGCTCGGAAAACCATATAGGAAGCGCGATAGAGTACAACCTTAGCTAGAGCAAAATGCGACTTTGAGGGCACTAAAACCATCAAAGTTACACTCTAGAAAATGAGGGCTCTAGGGTTCTTGTAGGTTCTTGTAGCAAGCAATGCCGAGGCACACTGTGCAGGCACAGGGCTCGCACTGAGCACGTGCTGCATGTGCACAAGCGCAACTAAAAAAAATCAGGCAAAAAAGATGTTTTTGCGCCATTTTGAAAAGAAAAAGATAGCTTTTGCGGCGTTTTGATTGGATCAAAAGTGGCGTGCGAGCACGGACTTAGGCACGAGTTGCGAGGAAAGTTTTTTCGACGAAAAAATTTTTCAATATTAAGCCTGTGTTATCATAACAATTAGTATGCCTGTAGCCTCTTGGGTTCATGCTAGACATGGGGTCACACTTTGCAGCGGTAGCGCAGCAGATCTGACTTTGGCTACAAGCGAAATGTCCTATATATCAATAGGCAGGCAGTCTGAAATTCAGAGAGTTTTAGGCTGACTTCAGTTCTTTTTCTCTGATGATCGTTCGCTAAGCTCTGCAAAAAAAAAAAAAACGATGTAGATACTTGGTAATGCGTCCGCAGTACCGTCGTTTCGTGCGCCCTAAAAAGGCCCAATGACCAATACTGAGGCACTAGGTACTTGAGGTGCAAAGTGTTGCAATACTGAGGCACAACTGTGAGGTTTTGCTTAACTTAGCCTTAACGTCTTAGCTTTGAGATTGAGCTTGTTCTTGTTCTTGCTCTTAGCAGAGGCATCACGAGATAAAAGAAGTCTGAGACCTTAGTCATACCCAATTCACGCCCGCCGCGAGGCGCTCGTTATTGTTGAGAATGAGTCAGGAATCGTAGTAATAGTCTGTGTTTTAGTACGACTGTGCGCTGCGATCCACTGCACCAAGCAAACATTAGGCATTAGGCCAACCTCGATATTCTTTGTTTCTTTTGGGGTTTTCTGTATAGGCTTGAGTAGCGACCTTGCACCTTAAAAAACATCAAAGCCGTTAGTGCAATCTCTGCTCATGTGAAAACCTAGGGCGCAATGTGTTAGCTTTGATTCTTAAGTCAGCGCAAAGACTACGACGACCACTACTACGCCCAGTACACCCAGCATTTTGTTGGTTTTAGAGGTTTCGCCGCCACAGCAATCAAGAAGAGATCAGCCTCTTATTTTGTTGCTGTTTAGAGGGTTCCAAGCCAAGGTGACATCAGCACTTTAGCCTTAAAGCTGAGGGTGAGCTTTGGTCTTGTAATGTGAGTTTTTGGAATAAGGCAGGGTTAGCTCAACGAGCTGCTTACGCAAGCTACCCACAACCACACACACTGCACGCAGGATGTGTGCTCCTAAGCAAAGCTGCTTCTTAGTACACGGCATATGGCATATAGCATGACCAACGCCTACCGGCCATGGAAGGCTGAATCAAGGTTTATGGCTCATAATGCTTATTGTCAGATGTTTCAGAGGTATTCATAGGTAGAGAATGCTTAGTACTTGAGTGCTGTTGGGGTGAATGTGATGTAAGCAGAACTGTTTAGCTGTGTTTGCATGGACAGATGCCCTATCTCAGACACAAGCTCCGGTTTGTGGCTTGTCTGTGGATAGCGCGCTTGCCGGACTGTCCTTGGTTAAGAGTAACGGCGTTCATCAGCAAAATGCTGTTGCTGCTTAGCTTGGGAGACAGCAGGTGACGAAGATGCAGATTGAAGATATTTGGCTATGCTGGCGCTTAGCGTTGCTGCGCGTTGCCAGCTCTACGTCTGATCGCTTCGAATCTAACGTAATTAAGCTCTTCTTTTTTGAAATTCCGTTGTACGTGAACCGTGCAGCTGGAAGCGTTCACTTTTTATGTAAGAGCGAGTACCTCTACCGCACATTTGCGCACTATAGCTTACGCGCATTCAGAGAGCTGCAATACATCATTGAGGCGCAGATCTCGGATGCCGAGTCTATGGAGCTTTTAGGTTGCCCTATCTCTGAGCTTTGCTTTGGTGTTGAGCTGACTACACCTGAGCATATTGCGTCTTTACACGACCAACAGCTCATTGCTCCACGTGAATTCGTTGATTCTTTCCCTGTCGATGCTACTCCAAACGAGTTGGCAGGATTAGGTGTGCCTCTTTATCCAATCAGTGCATGCATCGCCTCCGATGAAGGCGCTCTCGTCATTCCAACTGCTGTTTCTCCACTCCGTACTCTCAAGCTTGCTCCACGTGGCACCGAGCAACAGGCTAGTGCTAATACCCGTAACGCAACCCCAGCTGCCTACTCCCAAGGCAATGATGTTGCTCACACTGGTAATGGCACCACCAAAGCAGACAATGCAGCTGCCGCTGCCGCTGCAGCCTCCGCTTCAGCTTCAAACTCTGCCCCAGTCTTCGCCCCTGCCTTTGAAGACGAGAAGAGCTTATTGCCTTTTGATCACGCTGTGCTTGACGCTATCAAGGACGCAAAGAGTGACGCTGAGCAAAGCACTATCTTTAATGCCTTACGTACTGCCTATACAGTTAAGGACGAGTACCCTGCATCTGATCTCGATAAGAGCAATAACTTCTTTAAGGAGCATCCAGAACTTGAGGCTGCTTCACTCTCGATGTTGAGCGTGGAGTACATCAAGCAAGAGGCCAACTACAGCATTAGCCGTAATGCCTACCCAATCGATGAGTCTATTGCCAGCATTCGTGCTGCTCTCAACGCCAAGCCACAAAGCGAGGAGCAATTAGCTCCAAATCGCCTGCACAGCTCTGCCTTCGATTTTGATCGTCACCCAGAATCGATGGCCGCTGCTACCACAGCCGCGACCTCCACTCCTGCTGCCACCGCCAACAGTCAAACCCAAGCTGCAAGCGGTTTTGCTGCTCAGAGCTCGGTCGACTCGGTCACTTCGGTCGATTCGGTCAACGTTGAGATCAAACCTCATCCTAAGGCTATTGATGTGGCCTCAGTGGTGGCCAATGCCCAGCGCATGTGGTCGACTCCTGTAAACGAGCCACCTATCAAGCCAGAATCGGAAGCTTTAGAGCAGTTGCGTGAGCAAGAGCGTCGTATCGCTGAGCTCAACAAGCCAAAGGCTCACACTATTGCTGCCCATGAGCTGATCTTAGGCCGCGCCTTAGGCGATGGCCGCTATGTCGCTAAGATCCAAACCTATGACGAGGACGGCACTTGCTCCCACGTCAAGGGTATCTTTGATCTCAGCAACATCCAAAGCCACAGCAATATCGCTGAGGGTTACTCTGTTGAAGACAAGAAGCTAAATGCTGATCTGACGATGGAGATTGCCTGTGCCCGCAATCAGGTGCAATTCAACCTGCAAACTGATGAAAAGGCCATGCAAGACGCCATTGCTGGCCTCGATATCGACCACGATAGCGAGGTTAAGGATCTTGTTGATCAGCAGCACATCTTCAAGAGCGTCCCAACCTATACCCAGTTACCACTAAGCAATGCTGATGGTACTCAGCTTCTGCTTTTGCCTGATGAGGATGACTTTGAGCTAGAGCAAGATCTGGAGCAAGATCAGGCTCAGTCTCAAGCACAAACTGCTCATGCTAAGAGCAATAGCAAGGCTAAAGGCAAGAAGGTCAAGGCCACGGCTAAGGGCAATGGCAAGCTGACTGTCTCTCAAGCTAATGTGGCAGCAGCCGCTGCAGCTGAGGCTTCTCGTGGCAATGTGCACTTAAACGCTCAAAGCCGCCCAAGCTCACTGTCTCACTTACATGGTGTTTACGGCAGCAACGAGAGCTTAGAAGAGCTGCGTCGTCGCTACGTCAAGGATCCAGAGGGTTTAGCTGCTATTATTGCTAAGGGTGAGTACGAGTCTAAGGTCTATGGCGACGGTACCGAACAAATTCACGGTATCGCTAGTGCCTTTAACTCTCCTGATGGCAAGGTGCATAAGGAGCGTATTCCTTATGCTGCTTGGTTTGCCGAGCGCTCCAAAGAGCTGCCAGCCCAAGGCGGTGCCCGTATGGCTGCCCGTGAACTTGGCACTGCCAGCATTGCAGAATCTAAGAGAGACTTTGTACAAAAGGGCGTCTTAGCCGGTTTAGCCTCAGCTTTTGATGACGATGAAGCTGAGGATAGAACTATTGGTGAAAATATTGGCCTGCGCAGCAGCATCACTTTCCGTGATGACAATCCATTGCTGCCATGGACTGATTTACAAGATCTCAACGACAACAGCGAGATCTTTAAAGAGCCACGCGAAAACGACCCTTGCATCCATATTGATGAGCCACAAATGACTCTGGCTAAGGCTGCAGCTATCTGCGAAGAGAATGCTGCTGGCCTCTTTGCCGTTACTAATGCTATGACCAAGGAGCGTTTAGAGGATCTCACTGTCACTCGCGATAAGATCCACAACGCTCTGACCCCAGAGGCAAAGGCTTTAGCTCAAGATCACTACAACGAATTACTGCGTGACCAAAACGTCTCAGAAGCTCGCTTCTCAACCTTGCACTCCTTGACTTACTTTGAGTCTGACAAGGAAGAAGCACGCGACGCTCAGGTACAGAACCTGATGCAGACACAGACCCAAGATCAAGGTCACGTAGCCAACGGAACTCTGGCCCCTGCTGAGGCCGTGGGTGTAGCTGCCACTTTAAAAACTAACAATCCTTTTGTGGCAGCTGCTTCTAACGGTGCAGACACCATTGGGATCACAGCTAATATTGCTGCAATTGTCGCGGAAGACCCATCAACTGACGCTATCGTCACCGCGCCAGCTGATCTTTCCTTCGACGAGAGTAGTAGAGCTGATGTCTTTGCTGAAACTGGTGAACTCTCCGTTCAGGGCGCTGTTGGTGTTGATGCTGATATCAAGACCACAGCTAAAGTGCAAGTGCACGCGGAGGCAGATGAGCTATCCCCTATAAATAGCCCATCTGCCGATGCTGCCATTGCTTCTGCTTCTAGTGCTAATAGCGAGACTAATGCTAATAGCACCATTAGTGATGCTGATGCAGCACAACTCAAGGCTTTTGAGGACATGCTGCGCTCTAACATCAACACAGCCCGCGCCAATGCTAAGGCCCAAGCCGACCTTGCTGATCGCGATCCTTTAGCTGCGGCTATGCGCCAAAGCGAGATCTATCGTCAGCAGCGTGAGGCTCAGCGTCAAGCTGAGCTCGATGCTGAAGCTGCCAAGCGCGAGCAACGTGCTCGTGAGTACGCTGTAACTCACCGCGAGATGTTAGCCCCTACCTCCGAGAAATCCATGGAGGATAGATTAGCTCAGGCAATGAACTCCGTTGAGGCCTACCAGCGTGAGAACGCTTGGCACGAGGCCGAGGACGCCTATGCCCAAAGCTATGAGCACATCATGCAGATGCAGCAGATGCAGCAGATGCAGCAAGCACAGCCTTATCAGGCTCAGCCTGCTATGCCTGCTATGCCAACACAGCAGCCACAGTTCCAGCCACAAATGCCAATGCCGCAGCAGCAACAGCAGCAGCCACAGCAACAGCCGCTGTTTGATCCTGCTGCTCAATTTGCTGGCCCGATTACTAACGCTGCTGAGGCCGCCGCTGCTATCAACGCCTCTAGAGCCCCATCAAGAGCCCCTACTGATGCACAACATCATGCTCCTAGTTTTGAGCATGGTTTTGAGCATGGTTTTGAGCATGGTTCTGCTGGCTTCGGTTGCGGCTATGAGTCCTATGAGAGCGCCCCAATCTTAGATAGCGCTGTTATCGTGGATGAAAACCTTGGTGGTGTAGATAGTGGTAGCCCTGAATTACTACAGCAAAAGAAGCCTGCTTTAAGCTCTAAGCCACGCCACAGCGAGTATGTCGAGGAGGTGTGGGCCGCCCACAGCGGAACTTATGAGCATCGTGCAGCTTCTCAATCTGCCGTTGCGCCTGTTCCAAATTTATTACAGAACATGAATGGCAGCTATGTTGTCGATGCCGACACTTATGCTGAGCAAATTGCTATCACCCCACTAAGACCTGGTGAGGTGTCTGCTGCTTTAGAGGAAGTCACTGCCAAGGCTCAAGAGCGTCTCCACCGAGATCGCATGCAGGCCAAGGAGTTAGCCTATAAGCAGCGTCAACACGCCATGGCCTCAGGTCAAGGCGATAGCATGTTTGACGTGCAGTATCAGCAGCAGATGCAGCAACAGCAGCAACAAATGCAGATGCAGATGCAACAGCAAATGCAGCAGCAAGCTGCAATGCAGCCAAATGGCATCGACATGCCACCCCATATCGTTGGTTTGCCAGCCGATCATCCTGCAATGCATGCTGGCCGTCCATTAATTGAAGAACCAACTCGTGAGAGCCTGCGTTTAGGAAACGATGGTCCTGATGGCAGCGGTGTGATTAACGCCAACAATGCCACTCCATCGATGTTCTTAAACCCTATTCCTCTGCCAAATGGCATGGAAGCAGAGCGTGGCCCATTAGATCCTCTCTATGACGAGCAACAGCGTCGTCTGCGTGAAGCTAAGGCTGCAACTCCAGGTGTGGTCTACGGTGGACGTAATTTTGTGCAGATGGAAGAGCCTGAGCACATCGAACTTAAGTGCAAGACTCAGCCAATCATGACTCATAAGACCTTTGGCAACTTCGCCTACTCGGGTGCTAACACCCAAGTGGTGACAGCTGCCATGATCATGGCTGAAAACCCAGGTCTGCCACAGCACAACCCGTTCTATATCTTTGGCCAATCAGGTGTCGGTAAGACCCACTTATTGCACGCTACCATCAACTTGATGAAGGAGACCCACCCTAATATCAAGGTGGCATATATCCGTGCTCCTGACTTCGTGCAGTACTACGTGGCAACCGTCACAGAGGGATTGAAGACTCACTTTACGGCTCAACAGATCTACTTCCAAAAGGCCTTTACGCAGTATGACGTTTTGGTCTTTGAGGATGTGCATTTGCTCAAGGGTGTGAAGTCCTGTAACGCTTTTTATGAGATTGTCTCTGACTTCTTAGAGCAAAAGGGCAAGCAGCTGATTGTCAGCGCTAACGCCAGCCCTGCTGCTTTAACACAGAGCTGCAACTTAGACCCAAGCTTAACCTCACGCTTAGGTTCTGGTGTGTGCTTTGAGCTCTATGGTGCTAGCCTCAATGCTAGAACCCGTTTAGTGCTCGAAAAGAGCGCCGAGCTTGGCTTTAATATGACGCACGAGATTGCGCAATTTATCGCCACTAACGCCAGCTCTGATCTCAGAGAGTTAGACGGTGCAATCAAGACCTTAAATTCTGGCGTGAATGCCTCTCAAGGCCTGTCATATCATGACGCTATCAACAAGTTAGGTAGCTTTATGACGGTGAAAAAGAAGGTGTTGAGTGTCGACGAGATTCAATCTCAAGTGGCCACTGAGTTTAATGTCACTGTAGAAGAGATGAAGTCGCCTCGTAAGAAGCGCCATATCTCGGTTGCCCGTTCGGTAGCCATGACCTTGATTCGTGATTTATTGCCTAACCTGTCGCTCAAAGACATTGGTCAGGCCTTTAAGAAAGATCACACCTCGGTGCATGAGGCTATCGTCCGTACTCGCGATCGCATCAACGCAGACTTAGAGCTCAAGTCCAAGTGCCATCGCGTCGTACAGGCACTCTCCAAAGCTCAGGCATAACAGTTTACGCAGTCTCATGGAGGTCTTAAAGCCAGCCATGAGGCGATGAACCTTAGCACGGCTGCACTCCATAAGGCTCAAGCAAAGAGCTGGTGCTCGTTTGCGTAAAGCTGATAGAAAAGCGGTCGTGATGGTTTGTTGCGCCCTATAATATGGGCTCAACTTCAAGAATTTTTTCAGGCCAAGAGGCCTCAATAAGAAAGTAAAGCAAAGTACTTTCTGCTATATGGGTGAAAGCTGATGAAATTTACCGTTCCTGTGCAAGCTATTATTGGTCCTGTGGTACAGGTCGCTAATATTTGCACATCTAATCCTTCTAACCCTGATGACCTTGCTCAATACATGCTGATGGAGGTCAAAAAGGATGCTCTGACTCTGACCGGTACTGATAACACCGTGCAGTTACAGGCTGTTATTCCTTTAGCAGAAGGTGTTGAATCTGAGGGCTCTTGCCTCATCACTGCTAGCCGCGCTAGCGAGTTCTTCAAGACTTTAGGTACTGAAGATGACGTCACCTTAGAGTTGATGGATGACGAAGAGACATTAACCATCCTCTCTGATCAGGCCAAGTACAGTCTGCGTGTCCGTCTGCTCCCAGAGGACAATGCTTTCCCACTGTTTGCTATCGAAGAAGATGGCACTCCAAGCTCCTTTGTGATCGAAGAGCGTAAGCTGCGCTACATGTTAGATAAGTCGATGTTCTGCGTCTCGCACGAGAACTACCGCGACTACCTCAAGGGTGTGCGCTTTGAGGTCGACGGCGACAGCTTTGCTATCTTTGCTTTAGATGGTCACCGCATGGCTGCTTTAGATGCCCATCTGCCAGAGCCTGCTGAGATGCCAATTGCCTTCTCGATGACCTTGCGAGGTGTCTCTGAGCTGCAAAAGCTGCTCTCCACCGATCCAGACCTCAAGCTCAAGCTCGATGTCACTGACAAGTTTGTTTCTACCCACATTGGTGTCTACACCATCTCTAACCGTCTTTTAAAGTGCAAGTACCCTAACGTGCGCGGCGTGTTACCAAAGAACTGCTCGCCAGAGCTCAGCGTCGACTTAGCTACCTTAAAGACCCATGTGAAGCGTGTGGCTCTGTTCTCCAACAAGCGCCTCAACCACATCAACCTCACCTTCACCGAGAACAAGTTAGACCTCTTCTCGCAAAACAGTGAACACGAGATTGGTTCTGCCCATATTGCTATCGACTACCCAGATCCAGAGGGTCATCGTGAGATCAACCTCAACGCTGACTATCTCAAGGACTTCTTAAACGCCATCGACACCACTGAAGTGGTCTTTGGCTTTGCACCTCCATATCAGAACACCTTGATTCGCCCACGCGACAATGGCAATGACATGGATGTCACCGTGAAGTATGTCGTCAGCCACATCATGGTCTAACCACTATTGACCATGCATGCCCTCTGGCCCGAGGACTAGGCCGGCTAAGTAATCTAAGCCAAGCCACGCCATCGAGCCGCCCCCCAAATGGCCCTATGCTCAGAGCAAGGGCCATTTGAGTATTAGCTGCATCTGTAAGCTGTTGGCATGGCGGATATCATGATCACTGATCATCGCAGGCCACTGCTGCTCTATTGCTGCGGCCACTGCCAATACCACCGCTACCGCGTCTTTTGTCCCCTGTGAGAAGCCATGTACATCAACCGTCTCTTGATCAATGACTTTCGCAATCTGCAATACGTAGAGTTACAGCCCTCTCCGAGCTTTAACTTTATCTGCGGGCCCAATGGCAGCGGTAAGACTTCCATCATTGAGGCCATTCACTACTTAGCCCTAGCGCGCTCTTTTCGCACTAACTCCTACCAATACCTCATTCGCAACGGCCAACGGCAGTTCAACCTCTTTGCGGCGGTACAAGAAGACGACAGCATGATGGCTAGCACCATTGGTTTATCGCGCGAGCGTGGTGATAGTGCCATCATCAAGATCAACTCTGACCCCATCAACCGCTTGGTCGATCTCATCGACCACATCTGTGTGCAAATCATCCACCCGCAAGGCGTTGACCTCATTACCAAAGAGGCTGAAGGCCGCCGTGGCTTTATCGACTGGGGCGTGTACTACAGTGATAGCGAGTTCAAGCAACTGTGGATGCAATACCGCAAGATCCTTAAGCAACGCAACGCGCTATTACGCCGTGCAGCCACACAGCAAAAGAATGGACAGAGCTTTAGTACAGGCTATGGTTCTAGCTATAGCTCAGGCTACAGCACAGACTATAGCCCAAGCTACAGCATGGGCTATGTGGCATCTAGCTTGGACTTGGATCAGATTGGGGTGTGGGATGAGGCTTTAGCTTCACTCTCAGAGCAAATCACGCAAAAACGCATCGCTTACCTCGAATCATTGCAAGTCATTTTGCAAGAAATCTTGGGGGAGTTTTTGCCCGACTTTAAGCTGAAATTTGAATTGAATTTTGGCTGGGAAAAAGGCTTAGATTTACGGGCGCTGCTGGCGCAAAACCTTGAAAAAGACAAGGCTTTAGGCTATACTTTATACGGGTGTCACCGTGCTGATTTAAAGATCAAAAATCATAACTTGCTAGCAGGTGCTACTCTATCTCGTGGTCAATTAAAGATGCTGGTATACGCAATGCGATTAGCTCAAGGACTGCTGCTCAAAGAGCAGACTGGCCGTACCTGCATTTACCTTATCGATGATCTCAACTCTGAGTTAGATGACCACTCTCAAAGTGTATTGCTCAAACATCTACTTGCGTGTAACCACCAAGTTTTTATCAGCAATATTCAGCAAGCACTCTTCATTTCTGAAGAAAGATCAGATTTCAAAGTTTTTCAGTTAGATAGGGGTATGGTGCAAGAAGCCCAGACCTCAAGCTAACTATCGCTAACAACGAACGAAACGAACGAGAACGCCAGAATGTCAGAACAAAACGTGCAGCCACAACAGCTACAAGAGACAGAAGTGCCAGCTACCCAAGCAAGCGCCACTGATGCCGCTCCTTCTAGCAGCAAAGCTAATGGCGACGAGTATGCTAGTAGCAGCATTAAGGTGTTACATGGCCTTGAGGCTGTGCGTAAGCGCCCTGGCATGTACATTGGTGACACTGATGATGGCTCCGGTCTGCATCACTTGGTGTTCGAGGCTGTCGATAACTCCATCGATGAGGCTTTAGCTGGCTTCTGTACCGAAATCTTCGTCACCATCTACAAAGATGGCTCGGTGGAAGTCAAGGACAATGGCCGCGGTATCCCTGTCGACATGCACCCAGAAGAGCACAAGAGTGCTGCTGAGGTAGTGATGACGGTGCTGCACGCCGGTGGTAAGTTCGACAACAATTCCTACAAGGTTTCCGGTGGTCTTCACGGTGTGGGTATCTCCGTGGTTAACGCCCTCTCTGACCGCTTAGAACTCACCATTCGTCGTCAAGGCCATATCTGGCAGCAGGTCTACTTAAATGGCGGTGTGCCTGAGGCTCCTTTAGCTGCTATCGGTGATGCTAGCGACACTGGTACTTGTGTGCGCTTCTGGCCTAGCCCAGAGATCTTTTCTATCACCACCTTTGATTACAAGGTGTTAGAAAAGCGTCTGCGTGAGCTTGCCTTCTTAAACAGCGGCATCAAGATCACCTTAACCGATGAGCGCGACAACAAGAGCCACACCTTCCATCACAAAGGCGGCATCTTAGAATTCGTCGACTACCTCAACAAGGGTAAGAACGCTTTAAACAAGAAGATCTTCCACTGCAAATCCACCAACAAAGACAACATTCAGGTGGAAGTTGCGATGCAGTGGACTGATGCTTATAACGAGAGCATTTTCTGCTTTACCAACAACGTCCCACAAAAGGACGGTGGTACCCACTTAATGGGCTTTAAGCGCACCTTAACCCGTACCT
The DNA here is from genome assembly GCA_944393075.1 of uncultured Anaerobiospirillum sp. GTDB lineage: Bacteria > Pseudomonadota > Gammaproteobacteria > Enterobacterales > Succinivibrionaceae > Anaerobiospirillum. The sequence continues at coordinate 48,850 of CALXYZ010000002.1, forward strand.
TAAACAACTTCTTAGAGCAATCTGGCCTCTTAAAGAAGCACAAGGTCAGCACCTCAGGTGATGATTCACGTGAAGGTTTGACTGCTGTGGTCTCTGTGAAGATGCCTGATCCAAAGTTCTCCTCGCAGACTAAGGACAAGTTAGTGAGCTCTGAGGCCGCGAATGCTGTTGATGCAGCTATGGCTGATGCTTTCAACGACTTCCTTGAGGAAAACCCTAACGATGCTGAGGTGATCTGCATGAAGATCATCGAGTCGGCTCGTGTGCGTGAGGCTATGCGCAAAGCCCGTGACCTCAACCGCAAGAAGGGTGGTCTTGATATCAACTCGCTGCCAGACAAATTAGCTTCCTGCCGTGAAAAGGATCCAGCTTTATGCGAGCTCTTCTTGGTAGAGGGTGATTCTGCTGGTGGTTCGGCTAAGGGTGGCCGTGACTCCAAGTTCCAAGCCATCTTGCCCCTGCGCGGTAAGATCTTAAACGTGGAGAAGGCTCGCTTTGACCGCATGATTCAGTCGCAGCAGATCGGCACCTTGATCACTGCTTTAGGCTGCGGTGTGGGTAAGGATGAATACGATCCAGACAAGTTCCGTTACCACAACGTCATCATCATGACCGATGCTGACGTCGACGGTGCTCACATCAGAATCCTGCTTCTAACCTTCTTCTATCGCCAGATGCCAGAGCTGATCGAGCGCGGCTATGTCTATATCGCTCAGCCACCTCTGTACCGCTACCAAAAGGGCAAGCAGACAGTGTACGTGCAAAGCGATAAGGAAGCTCTGCAATACCGCACCTCCCTTGCGTTAGACAACGCTAGCCTGCATGTCAACGCCGACGCAGCCCCAATCTCTGGTGTAGCTTTAGAGAGCCTCTTTAGTGACTACAACAAGGTCATGACCGCTCTGCCTAAGATGAGCACCAAGATTCAGCGCGATATTCTGCTGAAGCTGATGTATTTTGCTCGTATCAGCAAAGACATCATGCAAGACAAGGAGCAGCTCCAAACTTGGCTTGATGGCTTTGTGAAGACACTGCCATCGATCCCAACTGAAGGCATGTACTTCAAGGGCAAAATCAAGTTCGATGATGTAGAGCAGCTCTACTATCCTGTGATTGTGCAACACATCCATGGCATGGACTACAGCTATGCTTTAGATGTGGCTTTCTTCAACTCCACTGACTATGCTCTGCTCAAGAGCATGAACAAGAAGGTCGCAGATCTGATTGAAGAAGGCGCTTTTGTCCGCTCAGGCAACAAGCAAATTCCTGTGAAGGACTTTCATGAGGCTTATGAGACCTTAATGAAAGAGGGCTTCAGCGGCGTGAAGATCCAGCGCTACAAGGGTCTAGGTGAAATGAGTGCAGAGCAGCTCTCTGACACCACCATGAACCCAGCCTCGCGCACGCTGCTCAAGGTCAGCATAGCCGACGCGATCGAAGCAGACAGTCTCCTCTCCAAGCTCATGGGTGAGGAAGTTGAAGAACGTAAGATCTTCATCGCCGACAACGCCGACCGCGCCGTGCTCGACATCTAGCACGCCCGTCGCGCACGCGCGCACGCCGCAGCTACGCTGCGCGTGGCGCATACGTGCAGCGCCTCCCCAGCCCAAGCCTATGGCTTGGACTGGGGAACAAGTCCTATCTCATGTCTCATGCCTCATGCCTTATAGCCTTTCCCCCCAACCTCATATGCGCTTTCTCCCCTACGTTTGGGAACGTACCCAGAACCACCTTCAGCTCTTCACTAAAGCAGAGCGCAAGCTTTATGGCCAGTTCTTTACCAGCAAGGAAACTGCTGACCTGATCGCCAGCATGGTCGATATCGAACAACTGCTCTTTAGCGCTCCTGAGGAGATTCGTATTCTTGATGCAGGAGCGGGCTCAGGCATGCTTGCAGCGGCCGTGATCGACGCTATCCATGATCGCTATGAGCAAGAGCAAGTCCCAGCGCGCCCACAGGGTAAGATGCCATTACCGTGGCCACGCTCCATCAGTATCTGGTGCAAATAAGGTACCCTTACCAAGAAGCCTGTAATTGACTACATTCTAGGCCTAAGAAGCCCCTTTTTC
>CALXYZ010000003.1 GCA_944393075.1 uncultured Anaerobiospirillum sp.
ATGGCTATACGCCGCCCCCACAGGTAATGCACTAAATAAGACAAATAAGCCATTTAGCTAATTTGTAGAAGTTCTCGGATAAGACAGCCGCCTCCTTTGATGCCTATGGTGATTACAGTGGTGATTCTTATGACAGCAGAGGCATGGAAGATGACTTCTAAAGGCAAGTCAGTGTGGGATCAACAGTACAACAGACAAAAAGACCAAAGGGGAGTCCGGCCAAGCCGGACTCCCCTTTGGTGGGTGCCATCTGTCTGTTAGATGGCTATGACGCTGTCGTCTTGTCTAATGGGTGGTGACTTAGATGACAGTGAACTTCCAGGTGATGTTGCGGTTTAAGGACTGGTGTGGGGTTACCACTGGGTTGACGTCCTTATAGGCATCAAAGTGTGGAGCATCTGGGAAGTACTCTGGCTCAATGCAGAAGCCATCGTGTGGGCCATAGGCCTGATTGTCGTCACGAGCGATTGCTAAGTCTGGGACATCAACGTTGATGGCGTTGCCAGAGTAGAATTGGAATGCTGGGTAGTCAGTGTAGACTTCAAGCTGCACGCGCTTGCCATCAACAGCCTCACCAATCACAGTGGCGCATGGCTTGGTGATATCGCCAAAGTCATTGATCACAAAGGCGTGGTCGTAGCCGTTGGTGAACTCCATGTTCTTGTCGTCCTTGAAGTCCTCAACAGTGTTTGCCAGCTTCTTGAAGCTGGTGAAGTTGAAGTTGTCGACCTTGTCGGTACGAGCAGTGACGTCGTAGAGCTCGCCAGTTGGAATAGCTCGGCCGTCGATCACTAAGATCTGCTTGGAGTTGAACTTAGCCTCGTGGCCTAACACCTTGGAGTGGTGGCCGTTTAAATTGAAGTAGGAGTGGTTGGTGATGCAGGCTGGGCACTCCTTGTCGCAGGTAGCGTGGTAGTCGCAGCTTAAGGTGTTGTCCTCACGCAGCTCGTACTTCACGGTAAGATCAAAGTTGCCTGGGAAGCCTTCTTCACCATCAGGAGAGTGTAAGAAGAACACTACGCAGGTCTCGCTTTGCGTCTTGACCTCAAAGCGACGCTTGTCAAAGCCGACCTCACCGCCGTGTAACACCACGTCCTTGCCGCCGCCAACAGTGCACTTCACACCATTAGCCCAGAACTGGCCCTTGTCGATACGATTGGCATAACGGCCAATAGTAGCGCCCATGTAGCAGTACTGGTGGTGGTAGTCCTCTGGATTCTTAGGGCCACATAAGAGCTCACGCATCTTGTCGCCAACTGGTAATTGGATCGAGTGAATGGTAGCACCCCAGTCCATTAAGGTCACAACCATGCCAGCCTTGTTCTTTAAGGTGATCAGCTTTGGATTCTGTGGAAAAATATCGCTCATTTTTACTCCGACAACCTCACAACTAACGGTTAGGGCCTGCGCCCGTTTCCTAAGTAAACGCTTACACTGAGCATTATAAGCCGATCACTGTGCACGCGCACTTTTGTGTTGTGAAATCCTAGCCGCGGTCGCAAAAATAGCAACTTTGAGTTGCGCTTGAGATTTGGTGGATCGTGCTGTAGTCATGCTGGCGCCTTGCTGGGGCCTTGCTGTGGCCACGCTGTGGCCACGCTGTGGCTATGTTGGAGTTTGGTTGGAGATGGTGGCGATATCTGGAGCTGGCTTTTTTCCTCAATAACATCGATTTGGCTTGAGAATCGGCGTCATAAATGCTTTAATGCACTCGAATTTTTGATCGTCGTCTCGCTGGGATCAAAAATCTGTGTTGAGCAAAGCGCCTTTTTAGCTTTTTTCTAATCCAATGGCGCTGCTTGCATACTTGCAACTTTGCTGTCATGAGGCAAAGAGTAACGATATAGGCATAGGCACTTGTGGTGAGGTTGTGTTGAGGCTGTGGCCTTAATGTTTGGAGCCTTGGTGTGAGCCGCAAGTTGCTTACAGTGTGGAAGAGAGCCGCGCGCTCTCGTGTGGATTTATTTGCGCAAACCGCGCTTGTAGCACTTTCTTGTCTGTGTGCCCTTTCGTGAGGGGCTTGTAGTGCCAATCCTCTCATCATTGTCGATTCCTGAAGATCGCTCATAGAGCTATTGTGAGGCTCTGTGCAGCACCTTTTCTCACATAGAGCAAACAAACCTAAGAAGTAGCAAACAGCTCATCGCTGTAGGGGCCTTAGCCTGCCTTGCCTGCTTGTTTTTAAGCTGGCTTGAGTAGTACTCGGTCTGGGGCTGTGCTGTTTATTTGTGCTTTGTTGTGAGATATAGGCTTGGAGTTGTGTGGAGCTTTAGACAAGTGCGGTTGTTAGGGAATATTTATTAATGTCTAAAAATGATCGCAAGGATCGCAACTTAGAGCTGACCACCTCTCACGGTGCTGATGAGAGCTTATTGCTACAAGGTGTGGATGATGATGACTTGGCAGAACTTGAGGCTGATGCTGACGCGCTGATCTCTGAGTTGATGGGCGGTAGTACTCAAGAAAGTAAGCCTGCTGAGCCTGCTGAGCCTGCTGAGCCTGATGCTGTCGCGGAGAGTGCCGTTGCCGCTGCTGCAGCAGAAAGAGCTGCGGAGGCTGAGGCTGAGGCGGCCAAGGCTAGTGCTGCTGCCTCCATTGTTGATGAGGATGAGATCGTCACTGAGGATGATGAGACTGAGGCTTTGATCGCTTCGGTGCCAAAAGATGCAGTGCGCGCTATGGATGACGAGGATCACACTACTTTCGCTCACCTCGATTTATCGACTGCTGTGCTTAAGGCCATTAAGCAAGAAGGCTTTGAGCAGCCTACACCTATTCAGATGCGCGCCATCCCTACCATCATGTCCGGCCGTGACATGATCGGTCAGGCCCAAACGGGTACTGGTAAGACCGCCGCCTTTGCGCTGCCAATTCTTTCGCTGCTGCCAAAGAAGCAAAAGAAGATCTACGCCTTAGTCTTAGAGCCAACCCGTGAGTTAGCTCTGCAGGTAGCTGAGTCCTTCTCGCGCTTTGCCCACTATATCGATGACTTCCACGTCGCTCCAATCTACGGTGGTGCTTCCTACGAGAACCAGATTCGCAGTCTGCGTCACGGTGCTCAGGTGGTAGTGGCCACTCCAGGTCGTCTCATTGACCTTATTGAAAAGGGCCGTCTTGATTTCTCTGAGGTGGCTTATGTGGTGATCGATGAGGCCGATGAGATGCTGCGCATGGGCTTTATCGATGATGTCGATTGGATTTTAGATAAGGTCGACTCTGATCATCAGACTGCTCTGTTCTCGGCTACCATGCCTCCTGTGATCAAGCGCATCGCTAAAGCACACTTAAAAGATCCTTTAGAGGTGCGCATTGAGTCGCATACCACTACCGCTACCACCGTGCGTCAGCGTTATTGGGTAGTATCTGGCGTCCACAAGATCGATGCTATGACCCGTATGCTCGAAGTAGAGCCATATGAGGCGGTATTGGTGTTTGTGCGCACTAAGACCGATGCTGAGGATGTGGCCAACAAGCTTATGGGCCGTGGCCTTGCCTGTGCTGCGTTGCATGGTGATATTCCACAGCGTCAGCGTGAAAAGATCATTGAGCGCTTAAAGAAAGGCACTCTTGACATCATTATTGCTACCGACGTGGCTGCCCGTGGCCTTGATGTTGATCGCATCACTCACGTCTTCAACTACGACATTCCATACGACGCCGAGTCCTATGTTCATCGTATCGGTCGTACTGGCCGTGCTGGCCGTACTGGTGAGGCGATCTTATTTGTCTCGCCACGTGAGCGTCGTGCCCTGCGTCAGATTGAGCGTGTAACTCGTCAGCGCATTGAACCAATGCGCATGCCTACTATCGCTGACGTCAACAAGCGCCGCTTAGAGAACTTCCGCAACCAGATTTTAGAGACCATCGAAGCTGGCGGCTTAGGTGAGTACTTAGAGGTTATCTCTGACATCCTTTCGGATGACAGCATTGAGCCAGAGCTCTTAGCAGCAGCTTTAGCCAAGATGGCACAGCGCGACGGCAGCTTGCTCTTAGATGAGAGCGAGCCTGAGCCAAAGATGCGTACTTTCGATGATCACGGTGAGCGTGGTGAGCGTGGTAGCAGCCGCCGTAATGGTGCTCCATCGGCCCAAGCCGAGCCGCTGCGTGAGTTCCCTGACTTAAAGATGGTGCGCTATCGTTTAGCTGTAGGTCGCCGTGATGGTGTGAAGCCAGGTCAGATCGTTGGTGCCATCGCTAATGAGGCTGATATCGATAGCAAGTACATTGGTGAGATCCTGATCTACGATACCTTTGCTATTGTCGATCTGCCTGAGGGTATGCCCGCTGAGACTATGCGTATCTTAGCTCGTGCCCGTGTCTGTGGTCGCGCATTAGAGCTGCGCGAGTACTCTGCTGAGCCTCCACGTCGCCGCCACGGTGATGAGGATCGCGCCGAGCGTAGCGAGCGCGGTGAACGCGGCGAGCGTGGTGGTAAGCGCCGCGAGCGTTACGAGCGTGCTAGCCGCGATGATAGCGCTGAGCGTGATGAGCGCGATGCTCGTGATGTTCGCAATGAGCGTGATGATGCTGCCGATGAGGTTGATGAGCTGTTCTCCTACATGGACGATGGTGAGTATCGTCATGAGAAGGGTGACGTCAACGGTAACAGCGTCGACTACCAACCAAACTTCAAGGCCTCCGATTACACCGTCGGTATTGGCTTTGGTTATGACTTCGGTGATGAGAAAAAGAGTCGCGGCAAGCATGATAAGGACAAGGGCTCTAAGGCTTCCTCCAAGTCAGTAAAGGCTGCCAAGAGTGCTAAGAGTGTGAAGCCAGCCAAGGCTGCTAAAGGTAGCAGCGCTAAAGGCAAGCATGAGGCTCGTCGTGCTCGCCCAAGCTTTGATTCCATGGCACGCCGCTCTGAGCGTGATCGTCGCGGTGGTGGTAGTGCCGCTCGCGGTAAGCGCGGTCGTCACTAAGCAAGGCTTTAGGATGTTTGCTGTTTAGCAGCATCTTGCATCTTGAGCCTCCCACCAAGCCGTCGTAAGGCGGCTTGGTGGGGCGATGCCGTCCCCTTTGTTCCTATTTGGCGCCTCTTTTGGCCTGTCTTGGCTTTACCTTTTCTTAGCCTCATCTTCATCAGCTCCTCCCTTTTGTGTCCTTAGCTCGCAAAAAGCACTGCTTTTTTGCAAAAAAGCGCCTAGAGCGGCCCAAAATCATAGCCAAAAGCGTATTTTTAGGTGAAAATGGGCTATATGGCTGCTATAAGCAGCTCTTGTGGCAAAAACCCAAAAAAGCCAATAGTGCACACTTTTTCTCTGATGGTGTTCACAGTGAAAAATCGAGATAAGTGGCTAGTCTAGTTGGACTTTAGAGTAATCAAGGGGTGGGATATGGCTGATGTTAATGCTCCAGCTTTAGTTCGTGAGTTTATGGCTTTCCTCAACTGTCCGTGCACTTACTTTGCACCGATGTCTGATGATGAGCCTCTGACTAAGGCCTATCAAGAGGCCTTAGCTGAGAGTAAGGCTACTGGTAATTTTGTTCCAGTAATGGTGGTTGCCGACAAAACCCTCCTTGAGAGCATGATTCTCAATAGCGACAGCGATTGCGATGTCCGCGCTAGCAAGTCGAAAAAGGCAGATAATTCTGCTGCCTTTGCTGCTGCTGAAAGCAGTGTAACCTTAGTGCGTGGCGGTGATCTTGACTACAACCCAGAGAACGTCGCTAAGTTCCGCCAAGATATGCTCGCTTTAGATCACAGCGCTGAAACCGGCTCTGGGGTGTTATCCGATCTCATTGCTATCACCCAAGAGGTCATTGGCGGTGTTGATGTCTTTGAAGATATGCTCAAAGACGAAGGCGGTGAAGAAGAAGTCCTCACTCAGATTCAGTCGTGGTGGGACTTTAGTAGTGATAAGGGCTTAACCCATCCCATGATCTTGGCTAAGATCCCTGTAGCTAAGCCTTCTGAAGTCTTTGCGTACTTGCCTTTTGGTGGTTGGAATGAGTGTCCTGCTAACGAGCAGATTATGGCTGTATCGCAGCTGTGGTTTGAGAAGTATGGTGCTCAGATCGTGGTGATCAACACCGACTCTTTAGACTACATCGTGCCACATGGTGTGGATGCAAGTGAGTCGCGTGACCTTGCGATCAAGCAATATGCCTTTGCCCCTGATGTCATCGACTCAGCGGACAATATGACCATCAATTCTCACGCTAAGTCGCTGCAACAGTCCACAGTATGGTTCTTCTGGTGGGATTAGCACCGTACTAGCCTCCAAAGCAAAAAGGCCAAGCCTAAGAGCTTTGCGCTCTCTGCGAGCTCTGCTCAGGCTTGGCCTTTTTGTCGGTGTGCTGGGCGCGCATAAACTGTCGTTACCAGCATTAATCGCGCTATTGCGCTATTCGACCTTTGGTGGCTTGCGGACAAAGAAGAGCAGCAAGGTGCCAAAGGCAGCAATGGTTCCTGCTACCTCATGGATGATGAGGTAGGAGCCGCCTTCTGCTAAGGAGATTAAGGCACCGCCTGCAATTTGGCCGGCGGTCGAGGCATTGATGTAAAGCGAGGTTGCCTGACCTGGAATGGCTGGTAGCAGCTCTTGGAAAAACACCATGCCCATGGTGGCCACAAAGGCAATGTAAAGTGCAGAGAAGAACTGAATCCACATCAACTGCTCAAAGGTCTTAGAAAAGTGCAGCAGCAATAAGAAGATCAAGAGGGCAATTGCGCCAATGATCACCACGGCTTTAAGACCAATACCCTTAGCAAGCTTGGCCGCCAAGAACATCAGTGGAATTTCTAAGCCGGCGGCTAAACCCATCATCAGACCTGGAGTGCGCTCTGGTAATTGGAGCTCTTGGGTAACTAAGAGCGGCATTGTTGTTATGTAGGATGAGAAGGCCGTAAAGAGGCAAGCAATACCCACAAAGAGCATCAATACCGACTTGTTAGTCCACCACTTGATGTTCTTGCTGTTATCGTGAGTCTCCTTGTCTAAGACATTAGGCAAGAAGAAGAAGCTTGAGAGTGCACACAGTAAGAACATCACTGCCGTGATGATAAAGAGCAGGTCAAAGCTACCACCTAAGGCAATGGTAAAGGACAGTGGTGGGCCAATCACCCATGACAGTGAGGCCAGCGAACGCAAGAAGGTGGTAAACATGATCGAGCCGTGGACGTACTTGATTGCGTACTCACGGGCTGAAGCAAAGATCTGCGGAAAGGATACGGGGTAGGAGCCTAAGCAGATTAAGCCTAAAGTGCACATCACAATAAAGCTCGGACGTAGGTAGAGCACGAGCGAGCTTAGGATGCCGAAGCAGGCGGCAATACAGATAATGGCAGGACGCTGCAAGCCCATATCAGAGAAACGAGCTACAGTCTGCACAATGACGATGGTGGCAATAGGCAGCAGTACAAAGAACACTGAGATATGGATAGGGTTAAAGCCTAGCTCAGTGTTGAGATAGTACGAAAGCACTGGATTGAAAAGCGAGCTTGATGCCGATATCAGGAGGCACATCGCGATATAGGTGACAATCGAGCCTTTTTTGTTAGCACCAAAAGTTTGCATAGGATCCTCAGACAAAACCGATTCCGCAGCCGTTGTTCGTTCTTGCCCATTGTTCTTGATGATGGGCTGCTTCATCTCCGCATGTTGCTGCTGCGTGCGCTGTAGCGTACTTTTTGCTACTTTGGAGCGTAGTTCTGAACATTGCTCTTAGGTAGAGGCTTGGGGCCGTAGCAGCGATAGCGGGTGCGCTATCTTATGAGTTTGTACAGGACTTTGCAATATGGCTTGTCATCTAACCTCATTCCGATGGTTTGCTTTGCTCTTTTGGGTGCTATTTTAGGGAGAGCACCGTGTAGTGTTAGTATAGTTGTGGCTGTTTTTAGGCAGCAAATCAGACAAGGCATCCGCTAATTTAGGAGGCGTAAGTGAGTACGATTGAGCAAGCAGGCTTTTCTTTGGGATCAACTGGCATTGTGCTGCCACAGGTAGGCTTTGGCACTTGGGCTATTCCTGAGGGCAAAGAGTGCGTGCGTGCAGTAGCGCAGGCTATTGTGTGCGGCTATCGCCTCATCGATGGTGCCGCTTTCTACAAGAATGAACACAGCGTCGGTCAAGGTGTGCGCCTTGCCATGCAAAAGGCTAACTTAAACCGCAAAGATATCTTTGTGACCTCCAAGGTCTGGCCTACTAATCTGGGCTACCAAAAGACCATGGATGCTTTCTTTAAGACCCTCAATGACACCGGTCTTGATTACTTAGACCTCTACCTCATTCACTGGCCAGCAAATGCTGCTAGCTTCGAAAACTGGGAAGAGCTTAATGTCGACACTTGGCGTGCGATGCAGGAGCTCTACGGTGAGGGCTATGTGCAGGCTATCGGTGTCTCCAACTTCAAAGAGCACCATCTCCGTGCCCTGCTCAATGCCGATGTTCCGCCAATGGTCAACCAATTGGAGATTCATCCAGGTCACAGCCAAAAGGCCTTGGTCGACTTCTGCCACGACCACGGTATGGTGGTAGAGGGCTGGAGCCCATTTGGCCGTGGTGCGGTTTTAGATAACGAGCTGATTACTGCGCTTGCGCAAAAGTATGAGCGTTCGCCAGCGCAGATTTGCTTGCGCTTTGCAGCACAATTAGGCGTATTGCCAATTCCTAAGTCCTCTAATACTGAGCGCATGCGTGCTAACCTCAAGATCAATGACTTTGAGCTCAGTACTGAGGATATGGAGACGCTCTTGGCCTTAGATGAGCAGCAATTAGGCTACTCGGGCGAGGACAGCGACCTGATCGTGCACCACGATTAGAGCTTGGGGGGCTTACGGCAGGCATGCCAACTCTGGCTCTGGGTGCTTTTCCGTCTCGTCCCACTCCGCCTGCACTCACTGAGCCCTGTTTGGAGGTTTGGAGGCTATCAGCTCTGTTGAGCCCAAAAACGCCAACGCCCGCGATGGCGTGAGCCGCCGCGGGCGTTGGCGTTGGGCTTATGGCGCGCTCAAGTGCGTGCTTTTAGGCAAGGCGCTTGAAGCGGGCCATGTAGAAACCGTCAAAGCCGCTTGATGGCAGAATAGTCTTCTCTTCCTCAAGCTCAAACTTATCGCTGTGCTTATCTAAGAAGGCTTTGACCTGCTCTTGGTTCTCGCTTGGCAGTATGGAGCAAGTGGAGTACACGACCTTTCCACCCACCTTAGCCATAAGGCTATAGCGCTCTAAGATATCGGCTTGGATCTTCTTGAGCTCAGCTAAGCGTGGCTGAATGTCGGCCCACTTAGAGTCGGCAGTGCGACGCAGCACTCCTAAGCCTGAGCAAGGGGCATCGATAAGCACGCGGTCAGCTTGCTCTTGCAGGCGCTTGATGACCTTGGTGGTGTCGATGGTGCGGGTGTTGATATTAAAGGCACCAGCACGACGAGCACGCTTCTCTAATTCCTCAAGCTTCCAGCCCTCAATGTCTAAGGCGATTAAGGTGCCCTTGCCCTGCATCAGAGCTGCAAGGTGCAAAGTCTTACCGCCCGAGCCGGCGCAGGCATCGATGACGCGCATTCCAGGCTCTACCTCTAAGAATGGAGCAATCAGCTGTGAGCCAGCATCTTGCTGCTCAAAAAGGCCATTGTGGAAGGCCACAGTACGGAAGAGAGCTGCGTTTGAGGTCACTTCTAAGGCGGTGTTGACTCCCTTGACCGACTTAGTGACGATGCCTTCTTCTGATAAGGTGCTCGCAAGTTCGTCGCGGGTGCACTTTAAGGTGTTGACGCGGATAAAGCGTGGAGCCTTTTCGCCTAAAGCCTTACGCTCCTGTGGCCAAGCTTCCTTAAGCTCCTTAGAGCAGAGCTCCTCTAACCAGTATGGGCAGCCCTCGCGCAGCAGTGGGTGCTCGTTGGCTTCGGTTTGGCGCTTTTTGAGGCCGGCACGGTCAAAGCCCTCGGCGTCTAATTCTGGGAGTGGCCAGCCTTGATCGTAGCTGTAGGCTAAGATTAAGCGGTTCACGTGGCGCTCAAAGTCAGATGGGCGCTTAAGTCCTGCTACATGGGCGTAGAAGGACAGTCTTCTGAACATGGCGTTGATGTGGTTGATGACAAAACCTTGCTCGACAGCAGGAATCTTGACCTTGGCAAACCACTGGGCATAGGACTTATCAAGAGGCTTCTTGTCCACTAAGGTAGTGTGCAGGATGCTACTGACAAGGCGCAGTTGGAAGGTGGTAAAGCCTGGCTTGCGTGGAGCGCGCTCGGCCACGATTTCCTTGCGGCGGGCAACACCAGCGCGCATCTTATGGGCAGCAGCTCTCTCGCTTACATGGCCTTCACGACGCTCGCTAAAGCGAGACTTTGGCTCGATTTTGCTACTTGCGCCTTTTCCCTTACCAATGCCCTTGCCGTTACCCTTACCATTACCTGTGCTGTGGTCAAAGGTATGAGTGTGGTCATGGTGACCATGGAAGCTGCCACGGGAAGATGGTATGGTATGGCTTTCTGTGCCTACCTGATGGCCGTCACGATAGACGCCGCGCGTAGTGGTAGCACTAGAAGCGCTAGAGCCTGAGCCCTTTGCTCCTTTGCGACCACGGAGCGCATCACGTGCTGGACGAGCACCACCTTGAGCGCCGTCACGAGACGTGAAATTACTAGCGCGAGACTTAGCGCTAAACTTTGAGCGCTGCATGCGCGAGGAAGAACGAACATCAGAAGCCATAGAGAATAATTATCACCTCATTTCAATTTATGCCTGCCACGTGCTTGGTTGGGGTATTTAGTTGGGGCACGCTCAGGTTGATATTTGGGTAGTGAACCTCAAATTATACCTGATTTCTACCTGGCTTTTGCGGCTTTTGTCGCGGCTTTGAGGCGTAAAGTGGGGGACTGGGGCGCGCCATGGGCTTGGGCGAAATGTCGCAATCTGCCACAAACATGCTCCATGATGTAGCCACTTTGCAAGAGTGATCACAGCAAGCCATAAGTACTTAACGTATACTTTAGCTTTGATTTGATTCCGTGCCTGTTGCGATTAAGCACACTTGGCCGACAGTAGCCGCATAGCTGTATAGTTAAAGCTCGCTATTTGCGAGCCCCATATAGGCAAAAGTGGTGATTTCAGGATCTTTTGCGTGCAATGGTCAGATGAGTACTCTAGGCTGGTATGCTATGGCGTTACAGCTATTAGCAGGCATGCAGGCAAGCAAGCTTGCTTGCTAGCAAGAGTAGCGGTTTCAGATTCAATCGATTTTTCTTAAGTTAGTGCTTTTCTTAACTGTGTGATTTTTGTGCCTGAAGGCCTGAGTGGAGGACGTGATGTCAGAGGGTGAGCGCCAAGATGCCGTAACTAATGAAGTCGTTAGCTATATGCGGCAAATGATCAGCTCTGGCAAGTGGCCGGTGGGATCGAAGATTCCATCTGAGAACCAATTGCGTGCTCGTCTTAATGTGTCGCGTACTTCATTACGTAGCGCCATTATGCAATTAGCCGCTCTTAATGTGCTTAAGGCCAAACAGGGTATTGGTACCTTTGTTATCGCCCCATTGCACAACGAGGCTATCTTCGAAGAAGCCGGTAAGAGTATGGCGGTGAAAAAGGAGATCGTGCAGATCTTAGAGTTCCTCAAGATCGTCGCTCCTACTGCCATCTTTATCGAGATGCGTAAGTTCAATAAGTGCTTTAAGGGCTTAGAGCGTCAACTGCGTACCTATTTAGAGCAGCAGCGTGCTCTCTCCTTCCAAGACCAAGGTCTGTTCTTAGAGTCGTGCTTTAACTTCCACATCACCATCTTTAACGCTATCGTCAACGAGTTTGTGAAGAACTCGGTGTTAGAGGCTATTCGTCGCCTGCAATCGGCTCTCAGTGCCTTGCAGCCAACGATTTCGACGCAGGTGATTTTGACTTTGCACTACAAGCTCATTACAGCCATCGTCAATGAGGATGCAAAGCTAGCCCGTCGTGTACTCAAAAAGCTTTACACCTATCTCACTGCCCACGACTATCTGCGTAACTTAAGCTTCAATGGCCCATCACAAGCTCAGACCCAAGCTCAAGCTCAGCAGCATAAGCAGCTGACTCAGTCGCATGCTGCAAATGCTGACAGTCCTGCTGTTCATAAGGCCGAAGCAAAAAACGAGACCACCTTAAGCAGTTTCGCTCAAAACGCTTAATGGCGCCCCCTCTTTGCTGCAACCCAAGCGGGGCGTGCTACGCACGCTCCGCTTGGGGGTGCTGTCCCTTGCCTCTTGCCTGCGCTTAATGCGTGCGCGTCTCTGGCTTTTGCTCGGATGACTTGGTGTCGGTGGCCTCTTGCTCGCTATCGACTCCCGAGAGCTTGTCGACTGTAGCCCAGCACAGCGGCACAAAGCGCTCCATAAAGTACTGCACCTCCGGCATACGCTCACAGTAATCTAACAAAATAGGCTCAAGCCCTTCCTTAACGTGCTTAAACTCCTCATTATGGAAGCGCAGCTCATCGTTAGCTTTGATGTAGGCCGCTAGGGTGTCTGCAGCTTTGACAATGGACTTAAGCTCGCTGGAAACATTGGTTTGGATCACCAAGTCCTTAAAATCGTCCCTTAGCTCCACGGGGAGTGTGGCTAAGCACTCCTTTTCAGCGTCGTGCTCAATGAGCTTGTACTGACGGGTAAACTCAGGATTGAGGTACTTGGTCTTGCTGTTGAGGTCCTGCAACTTGCTTTCTGAGACCTCATGGTAAAGGGCAAGTACAGCTACCTGACCTGCGTCCACGTTACCACCGTAGAGGCGGTTTTTAATCACCGCCAACATGTGAGCAATGACTGCTGTCTGGTGGCTGTGTTCGGAGACATTCTCCTCACGGAAGCTGTGCATTAAGGCCCAGCGCTTGATCAGCGACATGCGCACAATCCACGCTAAGAAAGTGCTTAGTTTTCCTTTGCTCATGATGACCTCCATGATGTGGTGGACAAGTGAACTGCTGAAGTCGGCTTGTGGAGACATGGTGTCTTAGTGAGGCAAGCTGCCTTGTGGCAGTGTTTGGGAGTAGGGGGTTATGCCGCATACGGCCAAGTTGGCTAAGCTTGCTTGGCTAACTTGGTCGCCGCATGCGGTGGGTGTGGCCGTGGGCTTTGTGGGCCATGGCCTATGGCCCATGGCCAGTGGCCAAAGTTACTTCTTGCGAGGCTCGTCTGAGAGGTAGCAGCCTAAGACCTTGAGGTTGGTGGTGTGCTCCTTGAGGCGCTCAATGATGTTTTGCATGGTTGGGGTGTTGAGGTTGGCCTCTACATCCACAAAGAAAATCTCCTCCCAAGTGTCACGGCTCTTGAGCTCAAGTGGACGGGAGTAGAGCTTGGTGAGGTTGATATTGGCGGCACTAAACTCATTGAGGGCCGAGATTAATGAGCCTGGAGTGTACTTCTTGGTGCTAAACAGCAGCGAGGTCTTGGCGCTTAAGGTGTTTGGCACGTCGATTGGGGTGCGGCTTAAGATAATAAAGCGGGTGTAGTTGTTTTTGTTGTTGGCGATGTCGCTGACCACAGGGTGTAGCTCATAGTAGCGGGCAGCATGCATGGAGCCTAAAGCTACAGCGTGTTCGTCTTGCAGCTCCTTGATCTTTTGCATGGCATCAGACGAAGAGTTGGTGTAGACGATCTTGGCGTGGGAGAGGTGCTCTTTGATGAACTTGGAGCACTGAGCTACTGGCTGAGGGTGCGAGTATATTGTGGTGATGGCAGCAAAATCTACTGGTTGTGGGCCTGCGTTGGTGACAGTGTGAGCTTTGGTAGAGAGAATCGAGTGATCAATAGGGTAGAAGATTTCGCCTACGATGTGGGCGTCCATACCTTGCATCACGTCAACAGCTTCGTTGATGGAGCCGGAGTTGGAGTTCTCAATTGGCAACACACCATACTCACACAGGCCTTGTTCGACCTTGCCGACAATCTCGCTAAAGGAGTTGCAAGAGTGCTCGGTCATGCGGCCTTCGTAGCGCTCAAAGAAGCGGTGGGTCGCTAAGTGGGAGTAGGTGCCGCTAGTGCCTAAGTAGGCTACTGAAGTGCTGCGGTTAATGTCCTGTCCGTTGACCTTAGAGATGATGTAGCTCTGCTCATAGGACACGGTGTGGGCCATAATGCGCTCGTAGACTTCGCGCACCATGCTAGGAGAAATGCCTTGGGCGACAGCCTTTTGCATCAGGGTATTGAGCTTTTGACCCTCACGCTGTTTATCGACAATGCCCTGATCATGCGCGAGCTTGTAGATCGCCACATCACGCGCTACTTCTTGACGCTGCTGTAACAGCGCAATGATCTTATTATCGATATCGTCAATGGCATCACGGCAATCAAGTAAATCGCGCATAGGCACTCTCTTATTTTTGTTGATTGAAGTTCGTAAGTGTAACAGGTTCGTGTGCTGAGCAAGTGCATGGTTTGGGCATCAGTGTAGCTCAGTAGCTCTGTAGCTTTTTAGCTTAAGGCTAGTTGCTGCTGCTGGTAATGCTCTTGCTGGCAGCAAAACAAAAAAGGCGATCTGGTGATCGCCTTTTAATATTAGAAAACTAAATCTGCTCTGACAACGTGTGCCCAAGTGTGGGGCTATGTTGGGTGGTCGCTAGACTGCCGTTAGACTGCCGCTAGGCAAAGACCACCTGACCGCTAGAGTCTAGATCGTTAGATCTCTGTTTTGTTACTCGCGGTTGATTAAGCTTAACAGACGCAGCATCTCGACATATAACCAGCAAATGGTCACTAATAAGGAGAAGGCGCAGTAGTACTCGAAGTACTTTGGCAGACCCTCGTTGACCGACTGCTCAATCATGTCGAAATCTAAAACTAAGTTTAAGGCAGCTACCACGCAGACGATTAAAGATACGCCGATGGCAATTGGGCCGCTAGATGGTAATAAGTCAGCGCCAAATAAGCTAAAGAGCATGTTGGCGATGTACAAGAGAGCAATACCAGCAGTAGCACCAATCACTACACTGCGGAATTTAGCTGTTGGAACGATGAGCTTGAACTTCCATAAAGCTAACATCACCATCACCACAGCAAAGGTCGACATCACAGCAGTGGCGACAATGCCTGGGTACTTGTACTCAAATACGGCCGAAAGACAACCTAAAGCCAGACCCTCAAAGGCAGCATAGGCAGGAGCTGTAAAGGCCGAAATGGTTGGCTTAAAGATGGTGACCACAGCCAAGATCAGAGCACCAATGAGAGAAACATACATCACCAAGGAGCTGATGCCATTGGCGAGGGTGTAGTTCATGGTGATGGAGCCAAACACAAAGGTCAGGACTACCAGAAATAAAGATTTGGTTGTTGCACCAGATAAAGTGGCAACCTCACCGAGGCCACCGAAGTTAAACTCACCTTGGGCGGCACGGTTTAAGACTCCCATAGCCGGATTAGCCATATACAAAATCTCCTGTATTACAAAAGTAACGAGCCCGATATTTGTGGCTCTCAATGCTCCCTAGTGTAGCAAAAATCAGCGCCTTCCATTGTGACGGTGCTAACTTTTCTCTTAATTCCTTTGCCACGCAGATTAACAATGGCTTGCATGCGCCATTAAGACTCGATGATATTAATGATCTCAACGACTTTGAGATTGAGGAATGCTGCCGTGGGGTGCATGTCTCTGAGTTGGAATCTTCGACTAGGATTGATTTTAGAAAATGAAACTTAGCGTTTGGCTAGGGAGCTATATGAGTTTGGCTTATTTGTCAGGTTTTGTCAGATGGTGCGGTGCAAGGTGGTGCTGGTGGTAGGGTGGAGATTACAGGTTTTTTGGTCTACAAAAAAGCGGCTTGTCGCAAGGGTAAAGTACGGTAGGAATGCGGTTTTGTGAGCTCTGTTTCTTTTAACTTACATACTAGTTTACAAGTGCTTAGGGCTGCATTAGCATTGTCACGTAAACTGATTGCTTTTGTTGGCGGTTTGCTGGTTGCCAGCTGCTGCCGGTTACTGCAGGCTGCTGCCAGTTGTTACATGTGTTGCTTTTAGCTGCTTTTTACAGTTTTTTGAGGCTATGCAGAGTTTGGGCACCGTCTCAGGCTAAACTACTCAATTGGTGTAGTTAGTGATGAGCTTTGCACGCTCGTCACAGCGCGGTGCGCAGCAATTGCAATTGGTGTTCTGCGGATTTCCGTGTGTGTAAAGGAGTTTTTGACATGGCTAAGGGCTTATTATTAGCAGGCGAGCCAATGGGTATGTTGATCGCACAAAGTGAGGGTTCTTTAGATAGCGTTGCAGGCTACTCTTTAGCTGTTGCTGGTGCCGAGTTTAACGTAGCTACCGGTGCAGCCCGCTTAGGCCACTTTGTGTCCTATTTAACCAAGTTAGGTGACGATCCTTTCGGTAAGCTCATCGCTCGTACCTTGCGTAACAATAAGATCGATGACTCCAATGTGCTCTATACCACCGAGCGTACCACCGGCTTTATGCTCAAGAGCAAGGTCTCTAAGGGAGACCCTGAGATCTTCTACTTCAGAAAAGGCTCAGCTGCTTCAACCTTAAGCCCAGAAGACGTTGAGCACATCGACTTCAGCAAGTTCAGCCACATCCACTTAACCGGTATCTTCCCTGCCTTAACTGAGTCTACCCGTGCTGCTATGATGACCCTCATCAAGAAGGCTCGCGAGGCTAACCTCTACATATCTTTTGATCCTAACCTCCGTCCACAATTGTGGCCTTCTCAAGAAGTCATGGTTAAGACCTTAAACGAGCTTGCTACCTACGCTGACTTGGTGCTGCCTGGCTGCGGTGAGGGTAAGATCTTATGCAACAGCGAAGATCCAAAGGCCATCAGCGACTTCTATCAAGGTTGCGGTGCTAAGACTGTGGTGACCAAGTTAGGCCCAAAGGGTGCTTTCGTCCGTGATGGTGATAAGGAATTTGTGGTTCCTGGCTTCATCATCGATAAGGTGGTCGATACTGTGGGCGCCGGCGACGGCTTCGCTTGCGGTGTCTTAACCGGCATCATGGAAGGCTTAGAGTTAGAAAAGGCTGTGGAGCGTGCCTGCGCTATCGGTGCAATTCAGTGTACTTTTGTTGGTGACAACGAGGGTCTGCCAACCCCTGATTTATTAAAGGCCTTCATGGACAGCCACCAGCGCGTCCAGCTCTAGTTCTTCTGTGCTTGAGTGCCTGAGTACATGGGATTGGCCGTGATGGCCTAGTCCCTTGCCTAGCCACAAAGCGCACGCACTGATGCTGCTTTGGGGCTAGCTGCGCCCCAACGGATGTTGGGGTGCACCACCTTTGATCAATGGCAGAAAACTAAGAGAGGCTCTCGTTTTTGTCTACTTTTCTTCGCTATGATCATGGTGCAGATTTCTTCTTGCTCCTAGACTTGAGGACTTGCTAGCACAGCGCGGTGTGCTGCTTGAGGTGTAGGGGTGTCATTTTGTATCAGCAGAGGATTTTTTATGTCTGATGTGTTCGAGAGAATTAGCGAGTACGGTATCGTTCCTTTAGTCACCTTAGATGACCCTAATGATGCTGTGCCATTAGCCCGCGCTTTAGTCGCTGGTGGTATCCCTATCGCTGAGGTTACCTTCCGTACTGCTGCCGGTGGCGAGGCCATCAAACGCATGGCTAAGGAAGTTCCAGAGATCATCGTCGGTGCCGGTACTGTGCACGATATCGATCACGCTAAGGAGACCTTAGATAACGGCGGTAAGTTCGTTATCACCCCTGGTTTCAACGCTCAGGTCGTCGACTGGTGCGTTAAGAACAACATGCCTGTCTGCCCAGGTACTGTCGTTCCTTCCGATATCGAAGAAGCTATGAACTTCGGCTTAAAGTTAGTCAAGTTCTTCCCAGCTGAGGCCTATGGTGGCATCAATACCTTAAAGGCTTTAGCCGGTCCATTCGGTGCTATCAAGTTCGTCCCAACTGGCGGTGTCGGTCTCAACAACTTAACCGACTACTTAGATTTACCTAACGTCGCTGCTGTGGGTGGTAGCTTCATCCCTCCTTCCAAGTTAGTGAAGGCTAAGGATTGGGACGGTATCACCAAGCTCTGTAAGGACATCATGGCTAAGGTCATGGGCTTTAGCGTTGGTCACGTTGGTATCAATGCTGGTACCCCAGAGAACGCCGAGACTGTGACCAATCAGGTTGCTGCTCTGTTCGATACTGACAAGCGTGACACTGATCTGTCCTTCTTCAGCGGTAACTTAGTTGAGGTCTTAAAGAAGCCATTTGTTGGCACTCACGGCCACATCTGCGTTGACACTCGTGACTTACCACGTGCTATGGCTATGTTAAAGCGTAAGGGCGTGCAGTTCGACGAGGCCAACTTCATGTATGACGCTAAGGGCAAATTAGTCACCGCCTACTTAAAGGATGAGATTGGTGGCTTTGCCTTCCATGTCCGTCAACGTCCAAATGTCTAATCTCGGGTAGAGTTATAGTTTTTTATGGGCTGTGATGACGCCCCTGAAAAAGCCCGCCTTGTGCGGGCTTTTTTACGCCCAAGCGCAAGACATAATGCCTAGCGCTTGGGCGTAAACCCCTTTGCTTTTGCTGAGGTATGGCTAGGTGGTTGTGCAGTGGCCGCGGCAAGTGGCCTGTGCAGTCCGTGCAGCATGCAGCATGCAGCATGCATGGGGCACTTGCTGTTGGCTGTAGTGCCTTTTTGGTGCATTGGGTTATTGGCGTTTGGGCGGCTAGGAGCTAATCACGATCTGGGGTTTCTGGGGGGAGTGTTTGATTTTTTTTTTTTTTTTTTGTGTGTGTGTGTGTAGCGATTAATAGGGAGGCCGAAAACAGCGCTATATCTTGGTTTGTCCTGTTGGTTTTTGCTTTTGTTAATTTTCAGTATCATTAAAACTAATATCTAGTTAACTTTTGTTTTCAACTTATTATCAGCCATTTTTGATCTAGTGTGGGGCTAAGTGTTTTGTGATCGCAAAAGTCGTACTTTTCTTGCGATTTTTGCCTAGAAAATAATGACTTCTGGCGCTTGTTTATAAGATTTATTAAAAATTTGATTATCACTATGTGTGCGTGCACAGTGCACATGTGAGTGCAAGGTGAAAAGCAGCTGGATATTGCTTTGTGCGTGTCACGTGCACGGTGTCTTTAATGTCGTTTTTATCGCATTTTGTCCGCTTTTTATGCTTGTGCTTTTTACAGCAATATTGTGGTAACGCTCACTTTTTGCGTTTTGTGCGTAAATCTTTGTTGTGTTATCTAGTAATAATAGGAGTATCATGAACCAAATTCACCACTTTAGTAGGATCTAGAGAGGTGATCGTTATTCTTAGGTAGGTGCAGCCAATGTTACCTTTGTTAAGTGTTTTCGGTCTTGGTGACTGTGCTCGTGTGGTAGGCGAGAGACAGACTGGTACCTAGTGCAAGGTAAGTGCGGTTAGCCTAAGGCTTTTGGTTTTGTTATTTCAGATACCAAGTGGTCACGAGCCTGATGCATGCTTGTATGTGGTATGTAAAAGCGTGAGAGAGGAGCTCTAGCCCTTGTATCTACGCGTGTTTTCCTCAGTCGGAGTAATAGGGCGATGCCTTTTATGGGCTTTATCTCTGTCTACCCCTCACTGAGCCTGTGTGAGGACAGCTCATCTCTACTTTTTAGTAGCTGCTGTTTGCTGCTCACTAAGCTGCCATGCGACCCTTGTTTGATGATTTGTGATTAATGCTTTGCGCTTCTGTTTGCCTTGGTGCCTAAGGTCAGTGATGTGATCTTTGGCCCTTAAATCTTACGGTGATAATGTGTTTGTGTAGGTAGTATAGCTGCCTGTGTGGTCGGGGTTTTGTGGTGAGTTTTAGCCGCTGGTACTACAGATTTGGTGGTGATCTTGAAAGATTGCTCCTTGTGTAGTGCTGTGGGCTCTTTACGTAATGATGTGCGCAAGTAGAGTGGATCCTCTAGGCGCTCTCAGCGTAGCTCAATTAAAAACATGTATAGCATCGCGCTATGTCTGTTTTTGTTAGTTTTTACAGGCAGAGCGGTATGGTTTGTTGTGCTTAGCGCTTGCTTGTTTTGTCTTGCTGATGTGGTTTTCTAGGTTTACTCCATGTTTCTAGTCTGAGTGTGCGGTGAGAGAAGGTTGAGTACATCTCTGTGAGCGGTTGCTTTATGGGATGGTGCTAGCCTTAGGGTTTGCTGTAACCCGTATCAAGCACACATAAGAGCCTAGGGCATAGGTTTGGGCTAAAGAAAAGCGCTAAGCGAGATTGGTTATGAAGTGCTTAAAAGCAACCTTAGCGGAGATAGAACCTTCTGCAAGTTCTGTCGTTGATGATAAGAGACCAGATTGGCCTGACTCTAGCGCTCCCGATGCTTGCCCCGACTTTACTCTTGCCGCTACTCTGATAGATCAAGTTGCCATCGAACCGCCTGCTGCAGCCGATCTTGTATTAGATCCTTGTGCTGATGCAGCACCTAATCCATCGCTTAGTCCTGCGTTTGACCTAGCTCCAGATTCGCATCCTGTGCCGCGCCTTGATTCTGTGCGGTCTACTCCTGCAAAAGCAGCATCTTCAGCTATAGAAGAGAGAGAGGTGACAAACACGCAAGCTGCGTCCAAGCCTGTTGAGGCACCAGCTACGACCAATTCAGCTGCCACAGTGTTATCTGATATGTCATTGGCATCGCTCACCTGCGAAGAGTTTGCTACCCCTGAACTTTTTTTGTATGACGCCGCGGCCAGTAAAAAAGAGTTTGCTGACTTTGCAGCTACGCATAGTACTCTTCCTTGGGCCTTACGCCTTTATCGTAAGCGCCTCTTCTCTGAGCCTTATGCTCATGAGTACTCCACTCAGGTTGTGCACATCCCTTCAGTGCAGCCCTACCTCAATGTCATCAAGGCCCAACAAGCAGCTCATGCTAATGCCAGTATTGCTGCTCCCCATATTGATAAAGATACCACTGCGGTAGAAGTTCCAGCCCCGTACAACTCTTTGCTGCCTCTAATTGAGTTGGCGTTGATGGAACATTTAGAACCGGTGCAGCGTCCTAAGCTTGATCCAGCTCCAGCATCAGAGTCAGCGTCCGAGTTGGAGCCAACTTCCGCGTTTGACTCTGCTGAGGCAGAGACTGAGCCTAGCACAGGTGCAAGTACAGGTGCAGGGGCAGGTTTTGGCACTGGCACCTGCGCTGGGTTCAGAGACGGTGCAGGAGACACCGCAGGTTCATCCGTGCTTTCTGCCGTGTCTCCTGAGGGCAATACTTATGAGTGGGGTATCGCCAATTTGATCCGGCCGGTGCATATGCTCTTGGTGATGCAAGTGCTGGAGAAGATGCAGCCTGTAAGCAAATGTGGTGCTTTGGGTGGATATAGTGGCTTTATCCCTGATGCAGCAGCCGCCTTAGATCCTATCTTGCAGGGTAAGGTTACGCTGTGTTCGGTATCTAATGACCATGCTCTAGGTGTGATGCACCACCTCTTTCCTGCTCAGATCAGAGATGAGCTGCATCAGCTCTATGAGAACTTGTGCCAAGCTTCCGATCAGTCGATACTCTTGCGCTTACAAAATGAGTATGAGCATTTAAGTAAGTTTGAGTCCTTAGGCTCAAGCGCTTCGCAGTCTTTATATTTGCTGCAACTGCGTAAGAACCTCGTTCAGGTAGAAGAGGAGGAATCAGCTTGCGGTATTGAGTCCCATTACAACAACATGCTCACTCATTTGGGCATTAACTCATACTCCACCGCTGTCGATCAGGCTCTGGCATTTCATCCACTGCCTACCAGTCGCGAGGAGCTGCTGACACCTGTTCCAGGGGTCGAGGCAGACGATAAAGGTAGTGTGATGCGGGGGCGTCGCGGTGTGTGCGACACCGCCGAGATTGCGCTTAGTCTCTCCTCGCAGCTACGTGTCGATGATGCTGGTGGCGATAAGGTTGAGTGGCGGTTAGACCTGTTTTCCACAGTGCCGCGGCTGTGTTTTTATGGCTCCGTGATCGGTGCTATGGGCATCAACTTGGACACTGCCTTAAAGCCTGAGTTTACTGAGCAGCTGAATATGATGGAGTCCGTGGGGCTTTTCACGGTAGAGATGCAGGATTTGCTCTTTGCTCAGCTACGCTCCGACACGTTGGAGCTCATGGCGCAATCGGCCTTTACCCTGACTATAGCCTCAGGCTTTGCGCTGTCGGAGTTAGCTGGTGGTGTCTTAGCTAAGGTATGTGATAGTAAAAAGATGCGCGCCCAAGAAAAGATCAAGGCAGAGCAGCGCAAGCGTCAGCAGCGTAGCCGTGCGCGCAAAGCTATCGCTGCAGATCAGGCTGTTGCCGCGGAATTGAAGGCTGCAGCCGCTGCCGCCGCAGTCGCAGCGGGCGCAACCGAAATGGCAGAGGCTGCAGAGGCCTCAGAGGCTGGTAAGGCCGCGGGCAAAGCAGCTTCTAAGGCTGGGGCAGGGGTGAAGCGCAGAAAGGGCAGAGGGAAAAACAAAAACAAGTTTAGCCACTGTCGCCGTATTACCTCAGGTGCTCGCACCATGTTCCCAACCTTGTTGCATAACATGCAGATCCTGCATCTTAGTGGCTGTAAGATCGGCGCGTGGGAACAGACCTTTGTCTCCAAGTATTTGGTAGGTTTGGGTCACTCCGGCTCT
Source organism: uncultured Anaerobiospirillum sp. (assembly GCA_944393075.1). Taxonomy (GTDB): domain Bacteria; phylum Pseudomonadota; class Gammaproteobacteria; order Enterobacterales; family Succinivibrionaceae; genus Anaerobiospirillum. The sequence goes on from CALXYZ010000003.1 coordinate 22,490, forward strand.
GTAAAAAGCGATAGTCACGATCTTTTGGGGCTGTGGTGCCCTGTAAGCGAGGAGATGGCGGCTACTTATCCTGATGCACGCTCATTGTTGTGGCTGATCAATGTCCCTAAGAGCTGCAACTTGGACACTCCTTTAGCTGAGTTTGAGTTCTTAGCTGAGGTGCTTTACGGCAAAAAGTACTCGCCGGTACAGTTAGGTGCTATGACTCTCTGTGTCTGCACTATGGAGTTCATTCCTCCTTCCACTAACCAAGCTCGCTTGCGTCGTAAGTACCGCACTGCCGAGTTAGGCGAAACTGTGCTAGCTGCGGTGACACGCCATAATGAGCACAATGAGCAGATGATGCGCCGTATGGTACGTCGTGCCGTGCAAATGCATATGCTTCACTGCCACTTTGCACCAAAAGCGTTGTTAGTTGCTGATGTCTACAGCTCGCACAGTGGTGCATCTCTGTCCTTAGAGCCTGATTTGCACGCTGAGGCTACCTTGCAGCGTCGTGCCTCTGAGATTCTTTCGGCGGCAGTGCCACCTTTAGAGCGTCACTACAGCTACATCTTATCGCGTGAGCTCACACAGGGCGATATGCGACAGTTAGCCTCATCCTATGAGATGGCGCTGCTATTGTGGCGTGGCTATGTGCAGAATAACGAGAGCATCTACGCCTTCCATCCGCAGTGTGTACAAACCTTACCGCTACTTGAGGACGTAGTGTTCGATTACTACGGTGGCGATGAGGAGGGGCTATCTCCCGCGGCAGCGGTTACCGTCGCGGCCGCGGGTAAGAGCCTAGCCGAGCAGAGCTCGGCTGCTACCACTGAGATCTTTGGTAAGCGCAAGTTAATGGCTGGCTCTACTTCCTTGTATGAGCTGTTCCCTCCTGAGAAGGCCTCTCTAGAGCATGCTGCTGTGCTTGAGGCAGCAAATGCAGCAGTAGCTGCTGCCGGTGCCGGTGTCAGTACCGGTGCTAGAGCCAGTGTTGGAGCTGGGGCTGGAGCTGGAACTGGGGCTGGAACTGGAGCTGGAGCTAGAGGTGATGCGACCTTGATCGCAGGCAGCAAGGCGGCCGTCGCGGTTGCAGCGGCGGCAGCAGGCAATCGCGTGGGTGTGACTTTAGGGCAAGAGCCAAGCTTGGAGGTGAAGTGGCGCCACTACTGTGGAGAGGATGAGGTCGGTACGGTACGTGAGGTTGAGGTTGCAGGTAAGAGCGGTATGCCGCAGCCCCGTATGCGTTATTTACCTCTGTTTATTGGTGGTCACTATGTCAAAGCTACTGCCTTACCACGTGATCAGGTAGTGCGTGCTTGCATCCATGAGTATGGCAACTGGATCGGCAAGCGCGTAGAGGAGATGCTGACCGTAGAGTATGAGAAGTTTGGTGCTGATCCTTTTGATATAGTCGAGAGCAGAGTTCGCAGTGGTGATATGCGTGAGTGTCTCTTTGTGCCTACCGACAGCGTGATCAGTGATGATTGCAGCACAGAGCAGCTACAGCAGCTGATGCACTTCCGTTTGCGCCTTTTAACCAAGCTGATCGACTCTAAGCTCTTAGATGATAGCATTTCCTACTATGAGGTTTACCACCGCCAAGAGACTGCAGAGCAATCAGATGCTCGTCGTGCCCGTATCCGCTACTTAGCAAAACGTCGCCGTGAGTACTTAGCCTCTGTCTCGCGTCGTCGCAAGGAGCTTGAAAAAGAGCTGGCGACAGAGGCTAAAGCCAAGGAATGTGCTGTGGCTAAGGCTGCAAAGGATGCAAAAGCCGTTAAAGCCACAAAGACAACCCCAATGGCATCTAAGTCTTAGGCTTGGTTGAGGTGTTGGCCTTAGTTTCGCAGTCATGGTCGTGCTATGTTTCATGGTCTGCATGGTCTGCAAGGCTTGCAAAGCCTGCAAGGTCTGAGTTCGGCAAGGCCGGTATTGTTGTCTGTTGCTGACTATGAGACCATGTGAGTGTGATTGTTTTGTTGGAGGAGTTTTGATGGTGCTAACCTCTATGTCTAATGAAATGACTTGGCACGATATCTTGGGCCCGCTCAAGCAAGAACCTTACTTTAAAAATGCTTTGGCTTTCTATGACCAAGAGGTAGCAGCTGGCCACCGCTGCTTTCCTCCACGTCATGAGATCTTTAATGCCTTTCGTCTCACGCAGCTTGCTGACTTAAAGGTCATTATCTTAGGCCAAGATCCTTATCACGAGGTCGGTCAGGCTATGGGCTTATCTTTCTCCGTACGTCCTAGTGTGCGTGTGCCTCCTTCCTTAGTCAATATCTACAAGGAGCTCAGCACCGATATTCCTGGCTTTGTGGCTCCTCCTCATGGCTGTTTAGTATCGTGGGCGCGGCAGGGTGTGCTGTTGTTAAACGCTATCTTGACTGTGCGCGAGGGCGCTGCTGCCTCGCACCAAGGTCATGGTTGGGAACAGTTTACTGATGCTGTGATCGCTGCCATTAACGCTAACTGTAAGAATGTGGTTTACATCTTATGGGGTAGTAAGGCTAAAGCTAAGTGCAAGCAGGTAGATCGCAGCTGTAATCTGATCTTAGAGAGCCCACACCCAAGTCCTCTTTCGGCTTCACGTGGCTTCTTTGGTCAGCATCAGTTCTCTAAGGCCAATGCCTACTTAGTAGAGCATGGTAAGGCCCCAATTGATTGGCGTCTGCCACAGACGGTGGATCCTGCTGAGCTTAACTTTTAGAGCTGCTAAGTAGCTAAGTAGCTAAGCTATAGCCAGCTGGTGAGAGCTCTGGTTCTTGATGATTTGCCGCCACGCCCGTACCAAAGATAGTTTGGTACGGGCGTGGTGCTTCCTGAAGGGGAGGGAAAGAGAGGTTTAGGCTTGTTGCTCTTGTTGCTCTTGTTGCTCTGTATGGAGCAGAGAGGCAATAGCGCTGACAATGCGCTCTAAGCCATGGCCATCGTAGATGGTAAAGCAGTTTTGGGTATAGGTGGCGGCATGGGTGATAAGGTCATCAAGTGCTGCTTGTACCTTGTTTTCGTCATTAAGCTCCTCAAGGCCGAGATTAAGGCCAAGCTTGTACTTGTCTACCACAGTGTCGGCGCCTTTTTGATTGTCCGCAATGATCACTCCAGCTGTAGGGATACCAGCGGCAATGCGCTCTCTAAACATACCGCCATAAGCACCAATAGCCACATCATTCTTAAACAAAAGATCGGCTACATCAGAGCAGTGACGTAGCAGCGTAAAGTTGCTTTGGTACTCTGATGGGATTGCAGTGATCGCCTCTTTAATGGCCTCGAAGTCCTTGTTAGCTGCTCCTGCAAGTAAGGTAAAGGCATAGTGCTGATAGAGCTTAGCTCTGACAATGGTGTGGGTTAAGGTCAGACAGGCACTTACAGGGTCAGCTCCACCAAAGCTAATAAAGACGCGAGCTGGAGTAGGGATCTCTGTTGTGCTGGTGCGGGCGCTGTTATGTGCAGCCTCGTCTTTGCCAATGTAGGCACGGTAGCTTAGGGTGCCGTAGTGACTGCCACAGCTGCAAGGGCTCTGGTAGTCTAGGGCGTAGTTTTGTGGGTAAAACTTGGGGTTGGTAAGGGAGTACTTGGCACCAAGTAGCAGGGTGCAGTGTGGTGGGCAGCGCTTTTCGTACTCCTCTTGATGGGTGATCAGAGTCTGATCTAAAAGCATGTCGCAGTCGTGGTCGCGATCAAACAGGTCGTCGATTACAAAGATCTTGGCTCTAGCTGCTAATGGCTGCTCAAAGCTCTTATCGATAGCGTAGTCATCGATCACCAAAACTTCAGGGAAGAACTCTGTGCTTGCTGCGTTGCTGCTGCAGATGTTGTCGTTGTTGTCGTTGTTGTCGCATCTGTTACTGTCAGCACAGCGCTCTGGTAGGGTTAAGAGGTGGTCTAGGATTTCTTCTTTGGTCTTAAAGGTGTAGACCTCATCAAAGTCAGCACACATTGGGCGAAGTGCCTCATCAAAAGCATAGACATAGAGTTTGATGAGTGCGTGGGCTTTTAGTGGCTGCACAACGCTTTTGACGCGCATGAGGTGGCCAGTGCCGATCTCACGATTAGCGCGTAAGATCATGGCGATACATGGACGGCATGAACTGCCTGAACAGGTGTGTGGCATGGTATTTAGGGCTTGAGTGGTCGATCTGTAAACACCACGCCCAAAGCGTCGCAGTAGCGCTTTGGGCGTGGGCTGGGCTAGGATAGGTTGTGCTGGCCGGTGCGGTTGCTCTCAGCGCAGCTTACTGCACTGAGGCAGCTGGAGCTATTAGCTGAGGTTGAGCTCTTGTACGGCTTTGGCTAGAACGAGGGCGTACTGCCAGTCGTCCATGGTGTCGATGTCAATCACGCGGTGGCGTGGCATCTCATACAAGCGCCAGACATAACCCTCAGGCAGTGGCTTGACGAGGCACTGTGGATCGTTATGCTCAAGCTCACAGAAGCGGGCACTCTTGAAGTAGAACTGACCGGCGTCTTGGTATGACTTTGGTAAGTCCTGCGAGCGCATTAGCTGGCACTCCGGCATGATAGCGTATGGGGTACCGTCCTCTTTGAGGTAAAAGCCACGCTGAATTGGGAATGGGAACTCACAGGCAGACTGCATGTAGTCCACGTGTTCAGTCACAAAAGTGTTATAGGCCTTAGTCAGGTGCTCTACTGTCAGCAGTGGTGCGGTAGCGTAAATCGTACAGCAGCCATCGTACTCATGGCCGAGCTTGCGCATTTGGCAGATGGCGTCATAGGCCACCACACCAGTGCCTGCAAAGTCGTTAGAGAGCTCAGCACTGCGCATAAATGGCACCTGGGCACCGCACTCTTTAGCGACCTTAGCGATCTCTTCATCGTCGGTGGATACCACCACATCAGTAAAGATGCCTGACTTAAGAGCAGTTTCAATCGAGTAGGCGATCAGAGGCTTGCCCAAAAAGTCCTTGATGTTCTTGTGCGGAATACGCTTTGAGCCACCACGAGCTGGAATGACGGCGAGCATGCGCATCTTGTTGTCGTTGTTGTTGTTGTTGTTAGCATCGGTCATGTTTGAGCTCCTAGTTCTTGGCGTTGAGCTTGTCTAACTCAGCGGCAATGATCGAGGCGACCATGCTTTGGTCGACACGGTTGACCTTGTAGTGCAGCGGAATGGTGAGGGTATGCTCGTAGAAGTACTCGGCGCCCTCAAGCTTCTCGTGGTATGGCTGCTTTTGGTAGTAAGGGTGCTGATAGATAGGTATGTAGTGGATTTGGGCACCGACGCCTTTGTTGCGCAGTGTGCGATAGAGTTCGTCACGGTGCTCCACTTGGATTTGGTATAAGTGCCAAGAGCTCTCAAAGCCCTCAGTGTCAGGCTGTGGTAGCTTCACTAAGCCCTGATCTGTTAAGTCCTTAAAGATATCAATGTAGTCGTGGGCTAAAGCGCGGCGCTTCTTTAAGAAATCGTCGATCTTGTTGAGCTGCGAGATACCGAGTGCTGCTTGGATATCAGACATACGGTAGTTGTAGCCCAGCTCTAATTGCTCGTAATAGTAACCTGGAATTTGGGCTGCATTCTCGGCTTGCATCTCAAGTGGGTCGTGAGTGATACCGTGGGCGTGCAGCAATCTGATCTTGTGGGCGAGCTCTTCGTTGTCGGTAAGGCAGGCACCGCCTTCTGCAGTGGTGATGATCTTTACTGGGTGGAACGAGAACACCACAACGTCAGAGAAGATGGTTTTGCCGATCTTGTTGCTTTCGTAGGTAGCTCCGATAGCATGGGATGCGTCCTCTACGAGCGCAAAGTTGTAGCGTTGCTTGAGGTTTTGCAGGTATCGCAGTTCGCATGGCTTGCCCGAGAGATGCACTGCCACCACTGCCTTTGGTAGCTTCTTATGATTTTGTTCGGCATCGCGCAGCATCTCATGGAGCTTATACACATCGATGTTGCCACTGTGTGGATCAACATCCACAAAGCGCACGGTTGCACCACAGTAACGAGCGCAGTTGGCCGAGGCCACAAAGCTAATGGCACTGACCCAAACCTCATCTTCAGGGCCAACATCTAAGGCCATCATGGAGAGGTGGAGAGCTGCAGTGGCGTTGGAAGTAGACACTGCGTATTTGCTATCGCAGTAGTTGCACAAGCACTCTTCAAACTCGTCTACGCGTGGTCCACAGGTTAAAAAGTCAGAGCGCAAAACTCGCTCGACGGCCCTAACATCGTCATCATCAATGAATTGAGTGCTATATGGAATCATTAGACTGCCTCGTTTCACGCTGGCTGGGCTTTGTTTGTTTGTTTGTTCGTTTGTTTGCGTATTGCTTTGCCCAAGACCGTTGTTATCGGACACAAGAATAGGGAAAGGTGGGAGTAGGTTTGGCACCATGAGTGCCCCAATAAGCCTAGGCTCAAAAGAGTGCCAAGGCTTATTGGTGGGTAGAGCGCGACGCGGTACGACGCGACGTAGCGCGCGCAGTGTAGTGTAGCGGGCGCTCTTGCGCGCGTACAGGAACGCTAGCGCTTAGATGCGCTTGTTGATTTCAACTAACTCTTCTACGTTGAGGTAGTGCGGGTTGTTGAAAGAGTTGTACTCAAAGTTGGCTGCAACAGCGTGGCCCTCTTCACCTAAGTTGGTCTTGGTGAAGTCGCTGTTACGGCCAGCAAACACGATCGATGGCTTGATAATGAAGAACTTATCAAATTCAACGGTGTGTTGGTAGTCGTCGCGTGGGCACATCACCTCGTGGATCTTCTCGCCTGGACGGATGCCGATGATCTTTTGCTTGAGGTTTGGAGCCATAGCGGTTGCCAGATCTGTTATCTTGATCGATGGAATCTTTGGCACAAAGGTCTCACCACCATGCATACGCACTAAGTTCTCTAACACGAAGTTCACGCCCTGATCTAAGGTGATCCAGAATCGGGTCATAGCAGCATCAGTAATAGGCAGCTCGGTGGCGCCAGAGGCAATTAAGTTGCGGAAGAATGGCACTACAGAACCACGGGAACCAGCCACATTACCATAACGCACGACAGAGAAGCGCAGGTCACGGCCACCAGTTAAGTTGTTACCGGCCACAAAAAGCTTGTCAGAGCAGAGCTTGGTGGCGCCGTAGAGGTTGATTGGGTTGGCTGCTTTATCGGTCGATAAAGCGATCACGCGCTGAATGCTTGGAGCGTTGAGGGCAGCCTCAATGATGTTCTCGGCACCATTGATGTTGGTTTTGATGCACTCCATTGGGTTGTATTCAGCTGCTGGAACCTGCTTGATGGCGGCAGCGTGAATGATGATATCCACACCGCGTAAGGCTAAAGCTAAACGCTCCTTGTCACGAACATCACCAATGAAGAAACGCAGACGTGTTTCGTTGCGGTAGAGCTGCTGCATCTCAAACTGCTTGAGCTCATCACGCGAGTACACAATGATCTTCTTGACTGGGTAGTTGGCAAGTACAGTCTTGGTAAACATTTTGCCAAAGGAGCCAGTGCCGCCTGTGATCAAAATGGTCTTGTCTTTGAGGTACTCGCTAATCTTCTGTTGGATGTCGGTCATAAATTCAAGGCGCGACAGCCCCAAGGCTTTTGGTCTCTCCTAGCAATAGCACTACTAGGGTAGGGCATGGGGAGATAGCGCCACCTCCTTTGTTATTAATGTTTGCAGCTTAAAGCTTATGAGTGATCGTGGATGGTGATCAGTGATCTGTGATCGGTGATCTGTGATCGGTGATCTGTGATCTCATATCGCTTATCCCGTGATCGCTTTTCATAAGCCTAGGCTCTAAGCTTTGCGTTCTAGCACGCCACTTCCTTTGTGTTGGTGTTGTGGAGAATGGCACAAGATAGTGCTACAGCACGCGGGCTTTGATGTTAATGCATACAACGGCCCAATTTGATGTGTTAGTGACCGTTTGGGGGCTATACCCCCCAATACTATTGGGCTGTAAGTCCGTATTTTTTCATCTTTTCGATGAGGGTAGTGCGACGCAAGCCTAAGGTCTCGGCAGCCTTAGCTACCACGCCATTGGTCTGCTCAAGAGCCTGCTTGATCATCGAAATTTCAATGTCGGTGATCATGTCCTTGAGATTAACGCCATCTGGACTTAAACGTGGTACAAAGGCGCGGGCCATATCATCCTCATCACGAATAATAGGCAGATCAGGCAGGTTGCCTTTACCACGCTTAGCCTTGCTTGTAGCAGTTGGGGTGATGCCACTTGCAGCTGCCGTAGCGGCGGCGGCCGCAGCGGCGGCAGCCGAGCTGTCAGTGCTGCTAGCGCGACCAGCACGACGAGCATCTAACAAGGTGCTGTCATTAGCAGTAGAGTAAGCCTTAGCGGCAGCGGCGGCCATAGCATCAGTCTTGGAGTCTCCTTGGCCAGTTACTGCGGCGGCAGCTGCGCTGGCGCCACCTGCAACACGACGGCGTCCACAGGAGGTACTTGCAGCTGTAGCGGCAGCGCTACCTCGGCTTGCGGCTGCGGCGGCTGCGGTTGCGGCAGATGCGGCCTGACTTGAGTTTTGAGCGCTGAGATCGCTGAGATCTAAGTCGATATCATCAAATGAGGCGCCTTGCTCGAAGTCATCGGTAGAGGTAAAGGCCTCTAATAAAGCCTCACGCTCGGCTACTGGATCGTCTTGAATCACGTCACCACGATATTTAGCTGGCAGGTCACATGAATCCACTACCTCATTTGGATGGAGGATGAGTAAGCGCTCCACCAAGTTTGAGAGCTCACGCACGTTACCTTTCCAAGTGTTTTGCATCAGTGTCAGCATGGCGCGCTGTGTGAATCTGATGGTGGTGTGTTGTTCTTTACCATGTCGGTTGACCAACTCTTGAATCAGAATTGGGATGTCGTCAGTGCGCTCGCGCAGTGGTGGGGTCTCGATTGGGAAGACGTTGAGGCGGTAGAACAAGTCCTCACGGAATTTGTTCTCAGCAACCATCTGCTCTAAGTTCTGGTGAGTAGCTGCGATCACGCGCACGTTAGCATTTAAGATCTTGTTGGAACCCACACGGGTGAACTTACGTTCTTGCAGCACGCGCAATAGCTTAACTTGCATCTGAAATGGCATATCGCCGATTTCATCTAAGAACAGAGTTCCGCCTTCAGCCAATTCAAAACGGCCCTCACGGGTGGCAAAAGCACCAGTGAATGCGCCTTTTTCATGGCCAAAGAGCTCGGATTCTAACAACTCGCCAGGAATAGCACCGCAATTGACAGGCACAAATGGGCGCTTAGAGCGTGGGGATAAGTCGTGTATAGCACGAGCTACCACTTCTTTTCCGGTACCTGACTCACCTAAGATCAAAACATTAGCGTCAGTAGGGGCTACTTGCTCAATGAGACGGCGTACCTGACAGATAGCATCACCACGGCCCACTAGGCGCTTGATTAAAGTGCCACGGCGACCATCGGCTCTACCTGCAAGGTGGCTCATGGTTCTAAAGGATTGGCAGTAGTGCAGGAGCTGCACTAACTCATCATAGGTAGGTTCTTTAGAGAGACGGCCAATGTAGTTGGCGTCCTCTTTTCCTGATGGAATGAACTCGTCGTTGCAAATGATAAAGGCAGTACGCTGGTACTTAGGCAGGATCTTAGCAATATTATTCTTGCCATTGAGGTTGCCTAAAATGCAGGCGTCAATTTGCTCAGAGGAAGAGTCTAAGTAAGAAAGACAATCCTCAACTTCTCCAGTTTGCGTGGCCGCTCCCAAAAACGTAAAGATTGTTTCCAGAGCTTGGCGTTTATCTTGATCATGCTCGATGATCAGAACGTTTCCAGAAAATTGCATAACTCCGCCTTATTCTAGGCCCCATCTCAAGCACATCAGAAGTGAGCCTTGGCTCATACTCTCCTGTTGTTTGCTTAGATCAACTATGACAGCTAAAAACACGATCGCTTAAGCCTCTTCAGGGTCGCTTTAGCCGCTTTGCTTTAGCTTTAATTTTAGCTTTAGCATTAGCTTTTCTCTTCTGTACGCGATGCAAAGAGCTCGCTGTGCCCGTTGTGTTTGCCAGCCTTTTTAGAGGGCGATAGGGCGATATTAAAGCGAGCGCAAGTTCTTTGCGCTGCGCACTGCTAAGGAACTTAGTAGTGGCTATGGCTATGTATGTGGCCTTAAGGTCGCATTATCTGTTTTAACGATGTCTTTTGGTTATCAGTCATCGTTCAAGTGGCGCGTGTGCTTGGATGGAGGGCGTGCTTGGTGTGCTTAGAGAGTTATTAGGGAGATTTGAGGCGACAAGTCTCACCACAGGCTGGGGTAGTGTCAGCTCCCATCCGCAGTGTTGTTCTTGGAGCGGTTGGGTCTTTGCTATCCTTGAGCCTCTAGTGATGCTCGTGAGCAGTGCGTCATGCGATCAGGTGTTGATGCGATGGTTACGGCGCTAGTGCGGCTTTGCTTTTGCGTCCTATATTAACCACGGCTGTGGTCATACGGCACAATGCATGCTACATACTGAGCGTCGGTACTGCGAAAACCTATTTCTATAGTGAGAGCTGTCGACAATTAGGCATCATGACTTTTGATCATAAGGCCAATGGGCAGCAAGCACTTCTCTCCTGAATAATTCGTTAAGCGCAGTGGCAAAACCACGCATCCTTAATCACTAAAGTTAAGACAGCTACATGTGTAAGGGTCTACAGATCTTGCGATCTTGCGATCTTAAGATCATCGTAAGTTTGATCTGAGGTTAAAAGGTGGAGTTGGGATGTGAGATGGTTTCTGCTTTGAGCCTTAGCCGAGGCATTAGCTGCTAAACCGTGCCTCTCTGTGACGAGCAAAACCTAAAGAAAAGAGCCATGGCGCGTGTGTAAAGTCTCGACCACTCGATCTTGGCACTAAGAATAGTGGAGTATTCTTAGCGTTTAGGATCAGAGCTTGAGCGTTTTGTCCTTTGCGCTACCGACACACCTCTTTTCACTACCCATTACGTCCGCATCTTTTTCTTCATTGCAAACTTAAGCTGACATCAACAGCGTCATCTTGTTAGACGTAGTTCCAAAACAGCCGTGTTGTTTCTGCTTTTCGTATGGGCAGATTTGCGGCTCTTATTTTTGAAGTCCGTGTCCTGCACTTACTTTGATCTGCTATTGAGCTGCTACTATTGCTACTGCTACTGCTGCTGCACTTGCTTTTGTAGACCATCTGTATGCCGCCTGCCTGATGCTTGCCCCTTTATCTTGGATGGAGAAACAAGATTGGGTGGTAGGTAGCTGTTGGTCGCGCTTTGCTGCTATCGCTTATCGCTTATCTCTTTGCTTTGGCTTTTTGCTTTTACTGATGAAGTTGAAGCGCAAGAAAAGCAAAGTAAAACTCGATGCATTCGGCGCTTTCTCCTCTTGTGCAAGTCCGAGATCTCCTAGCTTTTGCTCTTTGCTAACGTTTGCTTTGCAGGAGTTAGTAAAAAGCTTTTTGGGAGCTAAGACCTGAAAAAGAGTGTGCGCGCCTTAACAAGCTACAAAAGAGCGCTAAAAAGTCAGCAGAAATGAGGCAAAGAAGAGCTGTGAAGACACTGCGAAAACATAATGCCACAAGCTTTGAGCTGATTTGGAATAAGCTAATGATACGCTTTTTTGCTAAGCATTTGTCAAAATATTGCCGGCCTGTCAAAAACGCTAGAGCCTGATAAATAGCGATAGCAATGCTTTTGTGATTATCTAGGTTTTGCCAAAATGGTTACAAAACCATCAACAACAAAGCCTGATAACAAGTGCCTTATCGCCGTTTTGTATACTCGTGCTTGCGGTATCTAGAGTGAATACTCAATATTAGCTTCAAAATCACTCTTTTTAAATTTTGTGTGCGTTGTTAAGTAATGGGCATAGCGAGCTTTCCGCATGAATTGGCCGTTTGGCGGCGTTGCGATGCTTCGATCTGATATTTATCGCGTTTTTGTGAGCTTGGTCTATCTTTGTAAACACTCATATTTTCTGTATACATCCCCCGAGACCAAAGGGACGAGAGCGCTCGGTTCTTGGTGAGCAGGTGTTGTCATAAAGCTAGTATTTATGCGGCGTAGCGTGATTTTTGGTAATCGTTTTTGGGAGAAAACTAAATGCTCGCGCCACGTTTGTTATAACTAGCTTGTATACTGCCAGAAAAAAAGGCATTGCACTAAAATGATCATGCTGCACTTTTATACCGCATAGCGGCAGATTTGTCGCGTTATGCGTACTCTTGTGGCTGCTTTTAGCCTGCAAACACGTCATCTGTATACAGCTGCGAGGACGTATACTTCGAGAGTGTACGTCAGCGCATTTTTGCCGCTGCTGGCGAAGACATGAGCGCAAGAAAAGTCAAGTTTGTAGAGTTTTGATCTTGCTATGTGATTTCATTAGGGGGGGGGGCAAGTTAGCCTAAGCAGCCCTTGTTTTTTGAGATTTCTCTACCTTCGCCACGTACTACATCTCTATTTACCCCTCCGACTAAACCATCACCATCATCATCATCATCACCACCACCACCACCACCACCTCCTCCTCCTCCTCCACCTCCACCACCACCTCCTCCACCTCCACCTCCACCTCCACCTCCATCATCTCTTTATCTTCTTTAACCACAGTATCGGCAGCAGATGCGCGTGGTTGTGCCTGCGGTGTTTGAGCTAAGAGGTCATGCTGCAATCTCGTAGATGGTGCTTTTTGAGGGGCATCAAAGGTTGTGAAATGGCCGTTTGGCTCATAAATAAGCCCTTGTGCGTGGCATATGCTTTGCACTTCGCCCCAAAAACTCTGCACCTTTAGCAGTTTGCCGCTAACTTGTAGCTCCATCTCAAGATAGCTTGTGTGCTTTTCGATATTAGAGGTGCGTTGCACATGGCTACCGATAGACGGTAGAAGGGCAACACAATTTTGGGTTTTTCCGGTTTTAGTTGCAGATGGCTGATCGTGATCGCAATCGTAAAAAGATCGAGAACTGCTATCTGAGGGGCTTGCGCCACTGTCTTTGTTCTTCCTTTCTGCCACTCAATCTCCTTGGGCTCCTTTGGTCTTGTGTGCCGAGCATGCGTGCTGGGCAGTAGCGTGAAGTGGAATCTGAAGTAAAAAGTGGAAGAGACAGATTGGCATGGTTGTGCAGGCAGAGTATGGCAAAGGCAATTCGCTGGACTTGGTGTTATGGATACGAGCTCTCCACAAATGCAAAAGGTTAAAGCTGACTTAGGTCTGCTTGCCGATACACGTGGACTCAATAAGTTACGTGAGTTGGGTAATGGCTCTGATCAGCAAAAAGCTCAGGCCCTGTATATGGCTGCTCAACAGTTTGAGGCCATGCTGATGCAGTATTGGGTCGATGGCATGCGTGCCACTAATGATGAGCTCAATCCAGACTCGCCTCTGCGCAGTAAGTACTCGGGCTTTTTTGATGACATGCTCGCTCAACAGCAGGTTGGTGCCATGGTAAATGGCAATGCCACCTCCGCTGGCGTCGTCAACAAAAACTCCATCAGCTACATGATCACCAAGCAGTTTGCCGGCTCTTTAGGTGATGAGGGCAAGCGCTTATTGGCTCACCTTGAAGGTCGTCCTTACGATGAGGGGGCAGCAGGTAGCCTCACCGGTGGTATGTATGAGTTAGGTGAGGATAGCCCTGAGTACTATCAGCTCTCTGAGAAAGATCGCTTCGTTTCCTCTGGCTTTAGCCCAGCTCAGCTCTATCGTGATTCCAAGAACGCCAACACTTCAGTGTCGCGCTTAAGTGAGCTTTATGGTTCGCTGCCATCCCCTTCTGAGATGCGCAACTTCTCCTCACCAGAGGACTTCGTATCGAAGATGATGCCTTACGCCGTTAAGGCAGTTGAAGGTGTTCCAATGAACCCTCTGGTATTGGTGGCTCAGGCAGCACTGGAAACTGGTTGGGGTAAGCATATCCCAGCTGGCAACAACTACTATGGTATCAAGGCCGGTTCTTCATGGCAGGGCCCTACCGAGAACCTGAACTCGCCTGAGTTTGAGAATGGCCGTATGGTCACCCGTAACTCGCGTTTCCGTGCTTATCCTTCTGTGCTGGAGTCGATGCAGGACTATGTGTCCTTGATCACCGGCAATGAGCGCTATGCCAAGGCCGCAGCATCTAGCTACGATCCTGACCGCTATTTTGAGGAAATTCAGAAGGCTGGATACGCTACCGATCCGCAGTACGCAGCCAAGCTGAAGAATATTTCGCGGCAGGTTGCCTTCATGGCATATTAATAGCATTTTCTCTACTAAAATGCTCTGAAATAGGGCATTTACACTTACTCCTTATGCGGCAAAGAGCTAGGTTTTACCTAGCTTTTTCGTGGTATCAGCCCTTTAGGCGCGAGTGAAGCGCAGTTGCGGCAAAATCAGCCTGAAAGCGATTGCCGCTAACGCTAGATAGATGGCCGCTTAGCTAATGCTAGCCAGTGTAGAGCTATGCAGGATTGTGCAGGGAGTAGGGACTTTTCGATCTTAGTTTTGCGCGCTTCTGAGGTGGTGATGTTTCGCTGCTTTTGTTTAGCGCCGCTTTGTTGTTGTTTTGAGGGTTGGTAGGGTCTAGAAGCTTAGGTTTGATCTGCGGTGGTGTGCAGTACTCTGGCTAAGACCTGTACCTGTCCTGAACGGTAGGAAGTTTAGGTTATGCTCGACTTGTTGCAAACTGGTAAGTACGGCGTACTTACGCAGCAAAAGATGTTAGGCACCACGTCTAACAACATCACCAACGTTAATACCTCCGGTTATGTGCGCCAAGAGACTGTGGTCTATACCAGCGCCATTGAATGGGGTATCGGAGCTACTGTTACTCGCCGTCTGTATGATCAATACGTGCAGCGCGAGATGTTCCGCGATCAAGGTAATGTCGGCTTCTATGATTCCTATGCCACTGGCTTGAGCACAGTCGACAACCTCTTATCTAACAAAGACACTGCCGTGTCCACTTCGTTGGATAACCTTTTTTCTACGATGCAAACTGCGGTGCAAAACACCACTTCTATTGCTAGCCGCCGTGATTTGCTGACCAAATTTGAAACCTTAGTTGATCGCTACCACTCCTTAAATTACAACATCAACAACGAGCTCAAGGACATCAACTCTAAGATCGATGATGCCGTAACCACTATCAATGATCTCGTTGAAGCTTTCTATGAGACCAATCGCCAAGTACGTAACCTCAGCAATGAGGGCTTGCAAAGCGATATTGGTTTGCAGCTTTTAGATAAGCGCGATCAGCTTGTCAATGAGCTTTCTAACTACGTTGATATCAACGTTACCACCGAGTCTGACGGCAGCTACAGCCTCTACTTAGGCAATGGTCAGCTGCTTGTAAACGGCGATACCTATGCGACCTTAAAGTCCAACAAGTCCCCACAGGACGGTACTCGTCGTGAGATCAGTATCACCTTTAATAACACACAAGATAAGACCGAGATCACCTTAGATCACGATAGCTGGGGCGGTAAGCTCGGTGGTTATCTCGCTGCTTCTGATGAGATGCGTCAAGCCATGCGTGACTTAGGTCAGTCTGCAATGGCCTTTGCTGACGCCATGAATGAGCAGAACAAGGGCGGTGTGACCTTAGAGAACTTAGCTGGTAAGAACATCATCACCATGCCTGATGTGAAGGCCGCCACCAATAACGATGCCTATGGCATGACGGTGTCTTTCAATCCTGGTGAGGGTGCAGATATTCATAGCTGCGACTATGAGGTGTCTTTCTCTAATGGCCAAGTCAATGTCTTTATGGTTGACTCTGATGGCAATAAGACTCAGGTTGATCCAGCATTAGTCCATGCCGATGATGCTAGTGGACAATTGCTGGTTGAGCTTGAAGGTCACGGCATCACCATGACCTTTAACTCTGATATCACTACGATGGAGCAGGCGGAGGTTAAGTTCTATGCTCAGCCAACCCTCAATGCTGCTTTTGATATGAAGCTCAATCTCACAAAGCCTGAGGAGTTTGCTTTTGCTTCTGCTCTGCGTGTGAACACCAATGGTCACGCAGGTAACGCTGTTGCTGAGTTAGAGGGTGTCTTTCATACTGGCACTTCTTCAACTGATACTAGTAGCGGCATTTATATTAATGCCGATGGTGAGCCTGATTTTACCCAAAATGCCCCGAACTTCATTCAGTATGAGGGTAAGGTGCCTAATGGTCACTACGTGATCTATAGCAAGGGTAAGGATGATCAAGGCAATGACATCATGGTGCGTTTAGGTACAGCACCTAACAACTGTAATGGTCAGGCTATTTTTGAAAACACTAGTTGGATATCACCACCAGCTCCTGCCGATGCTGACACTTCTGGTTATCCTGGATACGAGGTGAACTTCACGGGTACTGTGGTTAATGGCTCGTCCTTTGAGATTGAGATCAATACCGACGGCTACAACGACAACAGCAACGGTAACTTGATCGCTCAGCTCCAGCAGGAAGATTTGGTGTACAGCACCGGTTCTGTACGAACCACCTTTACCGAGGCTTATGCTGACTTAACTAGTGCTGTTGGTTCTGCTGTGATGTCTGCTACTACTGACCTTGCAGCTGCTACAGCTAAGTGCGAGCAAAGCCAGAGCTTGTTCTCCTCCACAGCTGGCGTCAACCTCGACGAAGAAGCAGCTAACTTAATTCGTTATCAGCAATCTTATAGCGCTTGTGCGCGCATCATTAACGCCTCACAAACCATCTTTGATGCCTTATTAACGGCCATGATGTAGTTGTGGCCTAGAGCTTGAGGCAGCTACAGCAGCGTTGGCTGCTGTGGTCTACCTTGAGGCTTGGGCGTGAGGTGAGTTTGAAGGTATAAGGAGCTAAGAAATGCGTATTTCTACTTCGATGCAGTATCAATCGCATTTGAACTACTTGCAAACGGCCAACTCTAAGGTAGATCAGGCCTCTAAGCGCTATAACACCGGCCAGTTGTTCCAGACCGCAGGTGAGAACCCTGCTGGTATGGCCGCTAAGATGAAGTACACCTCCGATATCGCTGCTTATGAGCAGTACAGAACCAATGCTGGTATCGTGGCTGATACTTTATCTCAAGAAGAAACCGCTTTAGGCCAGATTTGGGATGCTTTATCGAGCATTCAGACTCGCTTAATCCAAGCTGTGAATGGCACCTTAGACGATGGCTCTCGTGCTGCTTTAGCTGAGGACATCAAGCAGACCCAAGCTCAGATCTTTGATCTGATGAACACCAAGAACGCCGAAGGTGAGTACATCTTCTCTGGTGCTCAAAGCGATCAGCCAACCTACACCTTAACTTCAGACGGTCAGTACATCTGCCAAGCTGACGGTTCTAACAAGTATGTGCTGGTGTCACCTACTATCAAGGTACAGACCACTGATAGCGGTCTCAACATCTTTGAGAACTGTAACTTAGCTAATGACTTCACTGCAACTTCAGATGTTGGTAATGGCTTCTTATCTGGAGTAAGCGACTACGATCAGTTCAACACTTTCTATAAGGATAAATACAACTACGAAGATCCTACCCAGAACAACTTCTCTATTATTATCGATACTAATGGTAGATTCACCATGAATGGCCCAGATAGGCAACCTTTAAAACCAGCTGAGTCTTATTCTGGCAATATCAAGGACGGTAAGATCACTGTTCAAGGTATGGAGTTCACTCTGCCTGAAGACTATGATCCAACTGCTCCTGGCACTGGTGGCACCATCAACTTTACACTTAGTGCTCCAGAGCAGGACAATATCCTCAATCAGCTTACTGATATCGTTAATGATCTCTTGATCCCATCGGATGAGTACGATAACCCCAACAACCCAATGTCCTCTGCTCAGCTGACCCGCAACATCGCACGCATGCAGCAGAACATCGAGATCGCCAAGAAGCAGGTTGATACCTACCGTGGTTATGTCGGTGCCCGTGGCGCCAACATCGATGCCATCATCGAGTCCAACGAGTCCTTAAGCCTCATTAAGTCCGAGGCTAAGGCTAATGTCTCCGAGATCGACGCCTTCCAAGCTGTCTCTGACCTCGTGTTGGCTAACAACGCCTTACAGGTGGCTCAACAGTCTTATAACATCGTGCACTCCACTACCCTCTTCGACTTCATGTAGTAGTGGTAGTGTAATCGCATGTAGTCGTGCACGTTTCTAGATAACAAACGTGTTTGAAAGGGTAGCTACGGCTACCCTTTTTCATGGCTGATTCATTGCTTGTGCTATGTGTTTTTGCACACTGCACGAAAATTTACATTTAAAAACTCCTTAATTATTGCGGTTCGTGAGAGTTTGGCCTACGATCTTAAACTGTAAGTGTTTTTGGTTCCGCAAGTTTATTTTGACTGTAAAAAAATGCCTTCTTGCCGATGTTTATCGGCTTTCGTCGCGTTTGAGCACTAAAATTTGCGGCTAAGATTCCGTTATAAAGGGGAGAGGGTTTAGGTGCTCGGGCTTTCTGTGCCCTGTGCTTTGCCTTTTTAGTTTGAGAGCAGATTTCTGCATCGGGTACTGACATCCGCTAGGATTTTGGCTTAGTGTCTAAGTCCACTAAGCTGTGAGCAGGTGCAAGGAAATAGTGGTATAGAAAAAAGCTAGCACGCATATCCATGCGCGCGGCTTTGCTGCATCTTTTGGTTTTGCTTAAAACGAGCTGTGCATAGGCCATCATGGCCTTTGTTGTCTTTGGGCAAAAGCTTGATGCTTTGGTGCTTTTTGTCTTCTATCTCTTATCTCTTGTACGTTGCTCAGCGCCGTTATTACAGTCTTAAGCCTTGTGGCTTGGGCTTTGATGGCAATCTGAAGTGAAGTTTGTTAGTTGGGACTTGCGATCTGATCTCGGTTTTGCTGGTTTTACGCTTGTTTTGCACTAGCATTTGTTTTTTTGTGATTTACTCTTGCTCTTGCTGCGTACCCAAAATGCCTGAGATTAGATGGTTTTGTGGCCTTATTGCGGTCGGTCGACGTGTCCACAGTTGCTTGCCATTAGCTTTGGCGGTACCGGTGTAGGCTACCTAGTTAAAGGAGCATCGCGATGAGTATTGTAAGTGTAGCTAAGACTGGCAGCACTCCTGCTGTCGAAAAGGACTTGGTATCCTCAAACACTGCTAATAACCGAGAGATCAGCAGAGTATCTGTGGCTCAGCCAAGCACGATCACCCCTAGTAATGCCACTACCTCTAGTGTCTTTGCTAGCTCTAGTGCTAACGCTAGCGCCAATGCTAGTGCCAATCTGAGTTCCAACAAGCGAGCTGCAGATTCCTCTGAAACTGCACCTAACGAGGCCTCATTAGCTAAAGAGAATGAGTTCATCGCTAGCATTCGCGAAGAGAGCGAGGCTCGTCGCCAAGAGAAGGTCAAAGAGGAGCAAGAGGAAGCTTTAGCCAAGGCCAAGGCTGATATCGTGGCGCTCAACCAAAAACAGATCGCTCTGCGCTTTGATACCGCCAAGAAGTTCAACGATGCCCATATCGTCAATGTCGTTGATACCAAGTCTAATGAAGTGATTCGTCAGATCCCTTCTGATGAGATGCTGCGTGTGGCTAAGACCATCAACGAGTACAAAGAGCGTATCGCTCATGACGAAATGGTCTCAGATCCAAAATTAAAGGCCCAAGGTGTCGATACTAGTAATAGTAACGAGAGCCTGCGTGGTGTCATGCTCGACGATATCGCTTAATTCGGGTTTACCTGTTGGGCGCTGAGCGTTGAGCGTTGAGAGCTGAGCGTTGAGAGCTGAGCTTGCGCGTAGTATCGCTGCTGTTTTAAGGTCTTTGTTGTATTTGCTTTGCCTTGCTGCCGGCCTTAAAAATACCCATATTCTCCGGAATAAGGAGGTTAAACACAGCGGCTAAAGCCATATAAACACTGATGTTACAGCTAAATCACG
>CALXYZ010000004.1 GCA_944393075.1 uncultured Anaerobiospirillum sp.
GCACCCGTAGCTCAGCTGGATAGAGTAATCGGCTACGAACCGATCGGTCGGGAGTTCGAATCTCTCCGGGTGCGCCACTTCACTTTCTCTTATCTTCGGCCTTGCGCCAATCCTTTTCTTCCCTAAATTCATCACAAAATTCAAGCTTTGGCTTTCGTGTGCCTACTGCATTTTCACGGCATATTCACAAGCTTTTGCAGCAATTTTGCGCTCGTATTTTCAGCAACTCAGTGAGCTGCAATTTGCTATCATTGCTAGGTTAAACATGCGAGCAGTCGCACGATCTGGGGCGGGCAAAACCTTGATTCGTAAGCCATTTTCATGAGACTTCATGAGTCCTCATGTGACTCTCATGAGAGGTGATGCGGGGCTTGGAACATCTCCTGCTGCATAAGTTTTTGGCTAGTTTTTGGTCACTGCTTGGCTATCAATTAGCCATTGGTTTTTGGGATCCTAGGGGGCTTAGATGTCAGATATCGGTAATTTGAGCGAGAACGTCTTACAAGATCCACCAAAGGATCTTGAAGCGGAGCGCAGCTTCTTAGGCGCCTTGATGCAAGACGGTACCTTGATGGCAGTAATCTCTGATGCTCTCGGTACTTTAAGTGAGGAGGAGTTTGCCTCTGAGCGTAATCGCATCATCTACGCTGCTATCCTTAAGCGCTCTACTACCTCTGATGACTTCAACCCTACCCTGATCTGCGATCAGCTGGAGACCGACGGCAACTTAGAGCGTGCTGGCGGCCGTGGCTACGTCGCCTCGCTCGTCATCAACAGTGGCGCTCCTACCGCTGCTGTGATTGAGTTTGCTCAGATCATTCGCAACAAGGCTAAGCGCCGTGCCCTGATCAGCGTCAGCGAGAACATCCTTGAAATGTGCTACAGCCCACAAGGCCGTAGCGTCAAAGAGATCTTCGATGAGGCCTCAGGCCAGATCTTCAAGCTTGTTGAAGCCTCTGCAGATAACAACTCAGGCCCGCAACCTGCCGTGCCTAAGGCAGTTGATCTTCTGATGAAGATCCAAGACGACCTTAAGCGTGAGTCGATGATGTCCGGTGTGCCTACCGGCTTTACCGAGTTAGACCAAATCACACAGGGTCTGCAACCAGGCAGCCTCAACATCATTGCTGCCCGTCCATCGGTGGGTAAGACCTCCTTTGCCATGAATATCGTCGCGAACATCGCGATGAACCCTAATATCCACAAGCCAGCATTGGTGTTCTCGCTGGAAATGCCTACCGAGCAAATCCTGATGCGTCTGCTATCGACCTTTGGTCGTGTCAGCATGAACAAGCTCAAAGCAGGTGAAGTCCAAAACCATCAGTGGATGGACATGGTACGCAAGATCAAGCTCCTTGCCGAGCAGGTCGATGGCGAGAACCGCGATAAACTTTACATCGACGATAGCGGTGATATCACGCCTTTAGAGTTGCGCGCCCGTGCGCGTAAGCTTGCTATGGAAAACGGTGGCCTTAGCGTCATCATGATCGACTACGTGCAGTTAATGCGCAGCCAGACTAAAGCCGCTAACCGTACCTTGGAGATTGGTGAGATCTCCCGTTCGCTCAAGATGCTCGCCAAAGAGCTTAACGTACCGATCCTCGCCTTAGCTCAGCTCAACCGTGAGGTCGATAACCGTAAGGATCACCGTCCATTAAACTCCGACCTGCGTGAGTCTGGTTCCTTGGAGCAAGACGCCGACATGATCATGTTCCTCCACCGTGAGGCCGTCTACGGTAAGGCTCCAGGTGGCGAGGACAACTCCAATCAGGCTCTGCTGATCATCGGTAAGAACCGTAACGGTGCCACTGCCGATATCGATCTGCACTTCGTCGGTGAGTACACCGCTTTCTACGATAAGGGCTACGCTGAGAGCCAGTTTGGCGCCGGCGTATCGCCTGATGTGATGGCCTACTAGCCCCTGCTTTGCACGTTGAGCCAGCAGCTCAAGCTGCACAAGCCGTGCAGGCGCAGCCAAAATGCGCTGCATTTAGCCACTTTGTGGCACTTTGCATACGATACGATGCGCAATCCGGTAAAATAGATGGGCCGCACAGGAATGCTGATGCGGCCATGAACACAAGCCTCCTGCGCATGCGCACGCCCATGCTACTCATGCCCATGCTAGGCTGTGCTTGTACCCCTTTTTTCTTCTCATAGTCGTGTGTTGGGCTAGGCAGCATCTTTCACTACACTGTTGCTGCTAGCAAGTAAGGAGAGCACCGCACTATGGCTTTTTTCACTTTGCTGCGCCCTGAGGCCCTGCTGCTTGCTCTTAGCTAGCCTTAGGCTGGTGGTTTCTTTGGTGAGGTAAGAAAAGCGATAGCGCGGTTTTATCGATGAAATCAGTTACCGCCGTTATCAACCTGTCGGCCTTAGTAGGCAACATCAATCAAATCAAAAGCTGGGTGCCACAATCGAAGATTGTGGCTGTGGTCAAAGCCAATGCTTATGGCCATGGTCTTATCACCGTCGCTAAGGCCTTAGATCCTCATGTCGACGCCTTTGCTGTGGCACGTTTACCTGAGGCTATGGAACTGCGTGCTGCCGGTATCGATAAGCAGGTGGTGCTGCTTGAGGGCTTCTTAAACGACGAGGATGTCGCCGTCATCTCCGAGCAAGGCTTTATCACCGCCATTCACGATATGGAGCAGATCGACGCTATTGAGCGCTCCAACATCTCCAAGCCTATCAACGGCTGGCTCAAGATTGATATCGGTATGCATCGCTTAGGCGCTTCCCGTGATGAGGTCGCCGCCATGAAGGCGCGTTTAGAGGCCTCCACTAAGGTCGTGCAGCCAATTGGTCTGATCTCGCACCTGAGCGTGGCTGACACCCCTAACATGGAAGACTACAACCAAGAGCAGATCGCTTACTTCAACGAGATTGCTCAAGGCTTTAGCGGTGAGAAGTGCTTAGCAAACAGCGCTGGCATCTACTCTTGGCCTCAGTCGCACACTCACTATGTGCGCCCAGGTATCATCATGTACGGTATCTCCCCATACGATGATAAGACTGGCCCTGACTTAGGCCTGAAGCCTGTGATGACCTTAAAGAGCTCCATCATTGCATTGCGCAAGCTCAAAAAGGGCGACCGTGTGGGCTATGGTGCTACTTGGACAGCTCCACGTGACACCATCTTAGGCATTGTGGCCGCAGGCTACGGCGATGGCTACCCACGCACCATGCCTAATGGCTCGCCTGTGCTTATCAACAACCGCTTAGTGCCTACTGCTGGCCGTGTCTGCATGGACATGCTCTTTGTCGACTTAGGCCCAGATTCCACCGATAAGATCGGTGATGAGGCCATCCTTTGGGGTGACGGGCTGCCAGTAGAGCGCATTGCTAGCCTCTGCGGCACCATCCCATACGAGTTAGTCTGCCGCATCATGCCTCGTGTGAACACAGAGGTTTTAAACTAAGGTCGCGGGCGGTTATTGGAACCGAACGTCCACTGCGTCCCCTCCAAACAGCAAAGGCCCTTTCGGGCCTTTGCTATTTGGGGCTAGCCCCGAGCTTGCTCTGGGGAGCGGGCAGCGCAGCTTGCAGATGCTGCGTTGCTGGGCTTTAGTCCTTTACAAAGCGCATCGAGAGGTCTAAAGCACGGACGTTCTTGGTTAAAGCACCAACTGAGATGAAGTCCACACCAGTAGAGGCAAACTTGCCAATGGTCTGTAAGTTCACGTTGCCAGAGATCTCAAGCTTGGCCTGACCATTGGTAATCTTCACCGCCTCAATCATGTCTTCAAACTTGAAGTTATCTAACATGATAACTTCAGCCTTAGCAGCTAAAGCCTCACGCAGCTCTTCTAAGCTCTCTACCTCAACCTCAACCTTGATGCCCTTAGTGAGCTCACGAGCCTTGGTGACAGCAGCGGTGATCGAGCCGCAAGCCATGATGTGGTTCTCTTTGATCAGGTACATATCAAACAGACCAATGCGGTGATTGTGGCCACCACCAACAGTCACGGCATACTTTAAGGCAGTACGCAGACCTGGGATGGTCTTACGGGTGTCTAAGAGCTGAGTCTTGGTGTCGCCCATAGCCTTAACGTACTCGTGCACAACCGAAGCCACACCGGACAAGGTCTGCACAAAGTTCAGAGTGGTACGCTCAGCGGTGAGCATGGTGCGAGCATGGCCCTTGAGGTGGAAGAGCTCTTGGTTTTCCTTGATCTCATCACCATCATTGACGAACCAAGTGATCTCTACACGACCACCTAACTGACGATACACTTCCTCTACCCAAGCCTTACCGCAGAACACACCATTTTCACGGGTGATTACGGTGGCCTCGTTGACGTGATCGTCAGGGATTAACTGTGCAGTCACATCTAAGCTTAAATCGACCTTTCCGCCTAAGTCCTCTTTTAAAGCACTCTCCACAGAGGCCTTGATATCGTCAGCTAACATGAAAAAATCCTTGCGAAATTGCGATGCGGGGAAATCTTTTGCCCAAGGCACCTGCACTTTGCTCTACTTGTGAGCGCTCTTGTGAGCTCACTTGTGCTTGCTTTGCTGTGGCGCCTGAACCTAAACGAAAAGTTTAGCACCAAAAGGCGGGTGAATCGTTGTTATCTCCCCTGAAAAGGGCATCTTTTGCTATAATCGCATCCTGTTTTGTTGATTTTAATCGCGTTTTTTAGGTGAGAAAAGTGCTAGACCACATTTCCTTAACGACCCGCCTCTCAGAGCTGCGCGAACGCGTTGATGCTCTTCGGGGGTATCTTTGATTTAGATGCTAAACGTGAGCGTTTAGAAGAGGTCAATGGCCTGCTTGAAGACCCAGCTGTCTGGGGTGATCCTAAGCAATCTGAGAGCTTGGGCAAAGAAAGGCAGACTCTGCAACATGTAGTTGAGACTTTCTCTGAGATCGATCAGGGCTTAGATGACGTCGAAATGCTCTACACCTTAGCTCAAGAAGAGCAGGACGAGCAGAGCGAAAAAGAGGCCCAAGACGAGTTCATGGAGCTGGAGCACAAGGTCGAAGGCCTTGAGTTTGAGCGCATGTTCTCCAAGCCTCTTGATAACTCTGATTGCTATTTAGACGTGCAATCTGGCTCTGGTGGCACCGAGGCCCAAGACTGGGCTGAGATGATCATGCGCATGTATATCAAGTTTGGCGAAAAGCACGGTTTTAAGTGCACCGTCACCGATCTCTCCGAAGGAGACGTCGCTGGTATCAAAGGCGCAACCATCAAGTTTGAAGGCCCTCATGCCTACGGTTATCTGCGCACCGAAACTGGTGTGCACCGCTTAGTGCGCAAATCGCCTTTTGACTCCAATAACCGCCGTCACACCTCATTCTGCTCAGCTTTTGTCTACCCTGATATCGACAACGACATCAAGATCGACATCAACCCAGCTGACTTAAAGATCGATGTTTTCCGCTCTTCAGGAGCTGGCGGTCAGCACGTCAACAAAACCGAATCGGCAGTGCGTATCACGCACATTCCGACCAATATTGTGGTCTCATGCCAAAATGAGCGCTCACAATTCCAAAACCGTGATCAGGCTATGCGCCAATTACGCGCCAAACTCTACGAATTAGAGCTGCGCAAAAAACAAAGCGAGCAGCAGGCTATCGAAGATAGCAAGGCTGATATTGGCTGGGGCAGCCAAATTCGCTCTTACGTCTTAGATGACGCGCGCATCAAAGATCTGCGTACCGGAGTTGAGTGCCGCGACACGCAGCGTGTCTTAAATGGCGACCTTGATCAATTTATCGAAGCTAGCCTCAAACAAGGCCTCTAGCTTCTAGCCTTTAGCCTCTAACTTGTACCCCAAAGGTACCGAGGTCTAGTCCGCCGATGAGCTCGGCTAGACCTAGCTAGGCATGGTTAAACATGGCTAGACCAACGGCTTGAGGCCGAAGATTTCGTTTTGCTCTATTGTCTGAAATTCCTTAGGAATCACTTTTTATGACTCAGGCTACTCCTAATCAAGCAGCTCCAGCAGCTGCTACTGCTACCGAGAACAGCAACGCTCAAATGTTAGAGCGTCGCGAGAAGCTCAATGCCTTACGTGAACACGGTCAAGCCTACCCAAATGACTTCCACCGTGACGCTATCTCCAGCGACATCGTGGCCAAGTGCGGTGCCTTAGACTCCGAGACTTTAGAGCAGCAAAAACAGACCTTTACCATCGCCGGTCGTATCATGACCCGCCGTATCATGGGTAAGGCCTCCTTTGCTACCCTGCAAGACATGGGTGGCAAGATCCAGATCTACGTTACCCGTGACGCTCTGCCAGAGGGCCAATACCAAGACCTCTTCAAGAAGTTAGACTTAGGCGACATCATCGGTGTCACCGGCTACGCCTTCAAGACCAAGACTGGTGAGCTCACCTTACACGTCACCTCGCTGCGTCTGTTAGTGAAGGCCTTACGTCCATTACCTGAGAAGTACAAGGGCTTAGTCGATCAAGAAGCTCGCTGCCGTCAGCGTTACTTAGACCTGATCGCCAACGAGGAGAGCCGTCGTACCTTCCAGATCCGCACCAAGATCATTTCCTTTATCCGTCGCTACATGGATGAGCACAGCTTCATGGAAGTTGAGACTCCTATGATGCACGTCATCCCAGGCGGCGCTAACGCTAAGCCATTCATCACGCACCACAATGCCCTTGATATGGACATGTACCTGCGTATCGCCCCTGAGCTCTATTTAAAGCGCTTAGTGGTTGGTGGTTTTGAGCGTGTCTACGAGATCAACCGTAACTTCCGTAACGAGGGTATCGACGTTCGTCACAACCCAGAGTTCACCATGATTGAGTTCTATATGGCCTATCATGACTACCACGATCTCATCGACTTCACCGAAGACCTCTTCCGCAAGATGGCCTTAGAAGTCTTAGGCACCACCAAGATCCACTACGGCAAGGAAGGCGAGGAAGGCTTAGACTTAGACTTCGCTAACCCATTTGAGCGCCTCACCATGAAGGAAGCCATCGTCAAGTACGGCCCAGGCATCACCATGGAAGACTTAGAGGACGAGGCTAAAGCCAAGGAATGGTGCGAGAAGCTTCACGTTGAGATCAACAAGGGCTGGGTCTTAGGTCACTACATCTCCGCTCTCTTTGAGGAGTTATGTGAGGAGCACTTACAGCAGCCTACCTTCATCACTGAGTACCCTGCTGAGATCTCCCCATTAGCTCGCCGCAGCGACACCAACCCAGCTTTCACCGACCGCTTTGAGTTCTTCATCGGTGGCCGTGAGATGGGTAATGGCTTCTCTGAGCTCAATGATCCAGATGATCAGGCTGGCCGTTTCCGTCAGCAAGCTGAGCAGAAGAAGCACGGTGACGACGAGGCCATGTACTACGATGAGGATTACGTGGTGGCCTTAGAGCACGGCTTACCTCCAACTGCTGGTGAGGGTATTGGTATCGACCGCGTTGCTATGCTCTTCTCGAACAGCTCCACCATCCGCGACGTCATCCTCTTCCCAACCCTGCGTCTGCAAAACAAGTAAGACAGCGCCAGCTAACGCGGCGCAGAGCGGCGCAGCGCGGCGCTGTACTGCTCGGCGCAGAGCTGCGCAGCGCCACACCGCGCCGCACTGGCCCTTACTTGTCCACCACCCCCAAAGCAGCAATGCGCTTTGGGGGTGGCTAGCGTTAGTGCCGATGATGTAGGTAAAGCGCCCTATTTTTGCGCGGCGCCTCACGTCCCATGCACTAAAATGAGTCCGGCATATAACTCCCACGTCCTAAAGTCAGTAAAATAGATAGGTTACTTGCCACAACCGGCCTATTTAGGCCAAGCATCCTAGGTCATAGGATCAAGTGGCACCAAACCCTGTTTTCTTTCACACAGACATTCATACTTGAATACTTGGGATGTGGATATCGCTTTCTGCGCTATCGTGCCTCAAACTTAGGAGATGTTCTCATGCATACCTTCCACGGATCTTTAGTTGCGCTGATTACTCCTTTCAAAGACGGAAAGGTCGATGAAAAGGCCTTAGAGCGCTTAGTGGAGTGGCACGTCGCACAAGGCACCGATGGCATTGTGCCAGCTGGTACCACTGGCGAGAGCCCAACCTTATCTGCTGAAGAGCACGAGCGTGTCGTCAAGATTGTCTGTGAAGTCGCCAACAAGCGCGTCCCTGTGATGGCTGGTGCTGGTTCCAACAACCCAGTTGAGGCTATTCACTACTCCATCGAAGCCCAAAAGGCTGGTGCTGACGGCCTCTTACATGTGGCTGGTTACTACAACCGTCCAAACCAAGACGGCCTCTATGCCCACTTCAAGATGGTGCATGACGCCACTGACTTACCAATCTTCGTCTACAACATCCCAGGCCGCGCTGTGGTCAACGTGTTACCTCAGACCTTAGCCAAGCTTTCTGAGCTGCCACGTATCGCAGGTATCAAAGACGCTACTGGTGACTTAGCCCGTCCATGGGTGGAGCGCACCTTAATCAAGCGCCCAGACTTCACTTGGCTCTCTGGCGAGGACGCTTCTCAGGTCAGCTACAACGTCGCAGGAGGCGTCGGCTGTATTTCTGTGACCGCTAACATCGCCCCTAAGTTAGTGCACCAAGTGCAAGAATACACTGCCAACAATCAGTGGCTTGAAGCTCGTGCCTTACAAGACAAGCTCATGACCTTACATGGCTTAATGTTCAAGGAGCCATCCCCAGCAGGTGCTAAGTATGCCGCTTCCTTGTTAGGTCTGTGCACTGAGGAGTGCCGTTTACCAATCGTGCCACTCTCAGAGGCCACCAAAGAAGCCATCAAGAGCGCCATGCAGGATCTTGAATTAATCTAACAACCTTTTTTAGCCGCCCCGTTTCCCACCGCAGCCCACAAGTCATGGTGCAGTGGTGGGCAGCTCGGCGGCATTTTTATATCTATGACCGACAACGCACCACAACAGAACATTACCAACTTAGAAGAAAACAAGTCTACCACTACTGAGACTGCTGCTGCCGAGGCTCAGGTTGCCGAAGCTGCTGAGACTATTGCAACTACTGATACTGCTAATACTGCTGCGCCTGCTGATACTGCTGAGCAAGGCGCAAAATCTGAGCACCCAGAGTACCGCATGCGCTCTTATGTCCTGCGCACCGGCCGTATCACCAATGCACAGACCCGTGCTTTAGAAGAGCTGTCTCCAAAGTACATGGTCGATGTCAGCGACCTTAAGCTCTTAGACCCTACTGCTATCTTTGGCCGTGAGGCTCCATTAGTGGTGGAGATTGGCTTTGGTATGGGTAAGGCCTTTATTGAGATGGCTGCTAATGATCCAGATAGCAATTACTTAGGTATTGAAGTCCACGCTCCTGGCGTTGGTGCTACCATGTTGTTAGCCGAAGAGCAGGGTCTTAACAATGTAAAGGTGATCAAGCACGACGCTTTTGATGTGTTAACCAAGTGCTTAGCCCCAGAGAGCCTCGATGTGCTGCAGATCTTCTTCCCAGATCCATGGCCAAAGGCCCGCCAACACAAGCGCCGCTTAGTAAATCCTCAGTTCTTAGAGTTAGTGACCCCACTCCTCAAGCACGGAGGCCAAATCCGCATGGCTACTGATTGGCAGAACTATGCTGAGGTCATGTTGGAGTGCTTAACTAACGCTCCAGGGCTGAAGAACACGGCTCCTGAAGGCTCTGACGGCTTCGTTCCACGCCCTGCATGGCGTCCTTTAACTAAGTTTGAGCAACGTGGCGAACGTTTAGGCCACGGTATTTGGGATTTGGTATTCATCCGTGATTAAAGATCGCTATCAAGAGCTCTTAAACTTTTTGCAAGAGCATCAGTTGCAAGTATCCTCGTGCAACCCTTGTGATTGCGGTAATCAGTGCGCCTTATCGCTACAACCTCTAAGTGGCGATGCGAGTTTCCGTCGCTATTACCGTCTCCAACTGCCACAAGAGAAGCAACAAGAGCTCTTCAAGCAAAGCGGTTTCAAGCCGCTCGTGCCATTTACCGCAACCAAAAACTCCGACTCTGTGAGTGTGATTGTGGTGGATGCTCCACCTGCTACGCAAAAGAACCGCGAATTTGTCGCCATCAACACCCTACTGCGCCACTCCGGTCTCAACGTTCCTACAATTTTGTGTGCTGACGTGGAAAACGGCTTTATGGTGCAGGAGGACTTAGGTAACACCCTCTTTATAACTCCAAGCTCAGATACAGAAGAGCGCTTAGCTTTTTACTTCAGAGCCTCCATGGAACTCACCAAAATCGGTGCGATTCCGTTGAGTGCTGAGACTATAGAGTTTGTCACCATCTCAGGTAGCGACTACAAGCTCACTGCCGCAGACTTTGAGACGCTCAAATCTCTACCACCATTTGATGATGCTTTTATCCGCATGGAGCTTGGCATCTTTATGGAATGGTGTGTCGATAAGGCTCTGCACCTAAACCTCACCGATGGCGAGAAAAAGATCTTTAACGAGGCTTTCACCTTCTTAAGCGAAGAGTGTCGCCGCCAAACCCAAGTGGCAATGCACCGCGACTTCCACAGCCGCAACATCATGGTGTTACCAGATGGCTGTGACAGTGCCATCCAAGCTAAGCTTGCTCTGCTCGACTATCAGGACATGGTATTAGGCCCAATTGGTTACGATGTAGCCTCTTTGGTCTTTGATTGCTACACCGTGTTAGAACCCCAGCACCGTGAACTTTTGATCTCTCAGTGCTATGAGAACTACAAGGTAGCCCACACCATTGACCCAGAAAAAGTCAGTTTAGAGCAGTTTACGCAGGATGTCTTAGTCTGCGCTATTCAGCGTCACATCAAGTGCTTAGGCATCTTCAACCGTCTGCACCTGCGAGATGGTAAAGATGGATATCTCAAGCACCTACCACAGACTCTCAGATACGTGCTGGAAAACTGCCGCAAAGTGCCAGAGATGATTGCCTTTGGCAAGATTTTAGAACAGCGCCTCAGAATCTACCTCAGTTAGCCACAGGCCTCATGCCTGCCCTCTAGCTGGCACCTAGCCGCAGCCGCAGCCGCAGCTAAGCCGCAGCTGCGGCTTGGTGTTCCCACCAAAATGCCACTCCTGCCACAATCTTTGCTCGCAAGTCGTGTGCATATGTGCGCGCATCCACCCCATCTTTGTTAAACTAGATAGCGTTCGCGCCGTGGCTAGACTAGCTTTTGAGGCTGTTTTGTCGCTCCGGCAAGATCTTTGTAGATGCTGATAACGAGGCCCTCATGCGTGCCATGATCCTTGCTGCAGGCCAAGGCAAGCGCCTGCGTCCCATCACCAACACCATTCCTAAACCACTAGTCGAAGCTGCTGGCAAAAGCCTGATTCTCTGGCACCTCGAAAAGCTCAAGGCCTTAGGTATCACCCAAATCATCGTCAACGGAGCTTGGCTTGCAGAAGTGCTCTTTACTTTCTTAAATGAGCATCCCCAAGACGGCATGAAGCTGGTATACAGCCCTGAAACAGGTGACGGTTTAGAGACCGCAGGTGGCATTATCAAAGCCCTACCTTTCTTTGAAGGGGAGCCTTTTTTAGTCGTCAATGGAGACGTCTTTATTGATAGCGGCTATGACTTTGTGCTGCCATGCCCAAAGGAACTTACAGAGCTTGATGAGAACGGCAATCCTAAAAGCTTTGCTCACCTCTACCTAACATCGAACCCAGCGCACAATCTCAAAGGAGACTATGCTCTAACTAATGATGGCGCTCTACAATATGGACAGGACTACACTTTTGCAGGT
Source organism: uncultured Anaerobiospirillum sp. (assembly GCA_944393075.1). GTDB lineage: Bacteria > Pseudomonadota > Gammaproteobacteria > Enterobacterales > Succinivibrionaceae > Anaerobiospirillum. The sequence goes on from CALXYZ010000004.1 coordinate 11,684, forward strand.
GTCGCTTGGTATCACCCTGTAGCATTCGCTGGGCGTAAGGTAGCACGTGAACCACTGCGTCCTTACTTTGATCAATGGGTACAAGAGCGCAAGATCACCGCAGAAGTGCTGCGAGCTCCTTGGTTTGATGTCGGCACGATTGAGCGTTTAGAGCAATTACGTGAACACTTACGTCACAGCGATGGCTATGGCCATAGCGTTTAGCGTAATCACCACCACCACCACACAACAACACAACAACAACACAACACAACATCGCACACTCACAGCTTTTTGAGGACACACTTACATGTCTTGGAAAGGACGTATTATCGGTACCATTATTGGCCTGTTTTTCGGTGGCGTTGGCGCCATCGTTGGCTTTGCCTTAGGTTACTTCCTCTATGACAAGCCACGCAATCAGCTCTTAGAGCAAAATCAGCGCGCTAGCGACGTCTTCACTGGCGCCCGTGGCCGTACCCGTGGTCATGAGCAAATCATTGAGAGTAATTTCCGCTTAATGGGTTACGTCTCCCGTGGTGCTGGTCGTATCAACGAGTCGCACATCAAGCAGGCCGAGTACCTCATGGACTTGATGAAACTGAACGATGATATGCGTGCTCGCGCCATCAACGCCTTTAACTACGGCAAGAGCGATGAGTTTGATATCAACAGTGAAGGTATCTTCTTACGCCAGTTGATTGGCAACAACGCCTCCATGATCTCCTACTTAATGGAGATGCAGGTCGGTATCGCCATAGCCGATGACGTGTTAGACCAAGGCGAACATGAGCGCTTACTGCATGTTGGTACCGTTTTAGGTGTGGATATCAATGCCACCGAGCGACTCATCCGCATGCGTATTGCTGAGCAACAATTCGCTCGCTTTGCTGAGCAATTCAACCGTCAGCGTCAGCGCCAATACGAGCAGCAAGGCAACAGCGGTACCTACAACTACTACGGTGGCCAAAACTACGAGCACTATGAGAAGTACGGTTACGACGAGCAAGAGCAGAAAGAAGACAGCTACGACGATCGTATCGATACAGAGAGCGAGGGCGCTAAGAGCCAGCTTGAAAATGCCTACACCATCTTAGGTATCACTCCAGATGCTTCTTGGGATGATGTACGCCGTGCTCACAAGAAGATGATGCTCAAATACCACCCAGACCGCTTAGCCTCGCAAGAGCTCTCAGAAGAAGGTAAGCGTCGCTCCAACGAAATGGCCCAAAAGATCCAAGCTGCTTATGCTCTGATCAAGGCCTCCCGCGGCAAGAAGTAAGAGCCGCCACCCAAGCGCCGCTCCATGCCGAGCTGCGCTCGGCCCTCTAACCCAAGCCAAAGCCCACCTTTACGGTGGGCTTTGGCTTTTTGGAGGCCTCTAGCAGCATTGCCGCAATGCAGCAGTGCAGTATTGCAGCAGCGATTAGTGAGTTGGGCTGGCGGTGCGGAAAGTGGAGGTGATTTGTGTGCTCAAATCCTCATCAAGCCACGAAGTCTCGATGGTGACGTTCTCAGGCACTGGGAATGGAGGTGGCGCCATAAAGCTTACCGTCTCACCGGTGCTTGGATGCGCAAAGCGCAGCAAGGCCGCGTGCAGGTACAAGTGCGGCACACACTCATAGATCTCATCTGAAGCATAGAGATGGTCGCCTAAGATAGAGTGACCTAATTGCTGCATATGCACACGCAGCTGATGTGAGCGGCCAGTTTGTGGGAATAAACGCACAAAGGTACGGTTCAGCGCTTCGTCGTAGTGAAGAGCCTGATAGTAGGTCAGAGATGGCTTACCTACCTCAAAATCGACCTTTTGGTAAGGGCGATTGTCGATATCTAAGATCAACGGCAGATCAACCGCACCAGTTCCGTCTAACTTGCCATCCACCCAAGCTACATAGACCTTTTTCACACCACGGGCACAAAACTGCTTTCCCATAGCCGAGATGGCGGCTTTATTGAGGCCCACCACCAACACACCGGACGTACCGTAGTCCAAGCGGTGCACGGCAAAAGCCTCAGGGTAGATGCTCTGCACGCGTGTCATGACGCTATCTTTATGGATCTTGAGCTTACCAGGCACCGACAAGATGGTGGAAGGCTTATTGACCACCATAATGTCCTGATCCTCGTACAAGATGTCGAGAAACGGCACTAATGGCGGATCATAGTGGAATTCACGCTTGGTGGCCATGAGAACACTTCCCTCAAACCTCAAAACACAAAATCAACACAGACAAAAAAGCTCGGGAATCCCGAGCTTTTTAGGGCCGATGCCTCGGCCAAGATGCCCTGCCAACGCGCTTTGCGTTGGCAGGGCGCTCATCGTAATTTATTCGCTGATGGCTTTGCCAGTGTTACCGGTGTTACCGGAACGAGCACGCGACTCACGGAGCTCAGAAGGAGCAGCGGTACCAGAGGCAGCGCTCTCATTTAACTCCTTGGCCCACTCAGAGACGTTACCAAACCAGCCACTACCAGACTCTTCAGCAGCAGCCTCAGAGCCCTCAGCGGCGGCAGCCTCAGTATCAGCGGCCCCCTCAGCAGCCTCACCAGAACTCGAGGAGGAAGCAGCCTGACCACCAGACTTGCTCACAGCAGAGTAGATACTTGCACCAGTACCAGCGGCTACACCGGTTCCCTCACCGGCACGACGCACCTCAGATGGAGCGGAGCTACCACCGGCGGCGCCATCGTCAGCACCAGTGAACCAATCGGTAATCGAATCAAACCAGCCCTTTTCCTCAGCAGTTTGTGGAGCGGCGGTAGCGGCACCAGTAGCTCCTGCTGCAGCTCTACCCTGCACATTTGGACGGGTTGCTGGGATGTTGTTGTGTGGCTCTAATGGAGTGCTGGCGTTTAGGCTCGACACGGCGGCAGCGCCCGATGCGGTAGCAGCAGTAGCACCCCCTTCGTCTTCGTCATCTCCCCATAACCAATCAGTCATGGAGCTAAACCAACCCTTTTCCTCGTCGCTAGCGACAGCTGGCTTGGTAGTAGGCATGCCAGTTTGTGGATCGATTGGTGCGCTTAAGCTCTCAGCTAAAGCCACATTACCAGTAGAGCTTGCTAAAACACGGCGGGCGTTATTAGCAGCTAAAGGTAAATTCAAACGCTCGTAGCCTTCTGCCATCAGTTCCATAGCTGGAGCAAATTGATCGGTAGTGCGATAGGTGTACAGAATGTTTTGGCAGTGGCGAATGGAGGAAACGTAGGCCTCACGCTCAAAATAGTATTGGGCGATAGCGAGCTCGCGCTTTGCTAACTCATCCTTGATGAAGATCATGCGCTGTCTAGCATCCGCAGCATAAATGCTGTTTGGGTAGGTGCGCACTAAATCGCGGAAAGTGTTGAAAGCGGCGTAATAGTAGGTTGGGTCTTTTTCGCTACGATCTAAGCCTAAGTAGTCTTGGATCATATCCGAGCGCTTTTGAATCTCGGTTAAGCCCTTCATGTAATAGACATAGTCGATATTAGGATGGGTTGGGCTTAAGCGGATGAAGCGGGCGATCTGAGCTAAAGCTAAATCGGACTCACGTTGCTTGTAGTAGACGTAGATTAAGTCTAACTGCACCTGAGAAGTGAGGTCTCCAAAAGGATAGCGCGAGTCAATTGCCTCTAAATAGCGTCGAGCAACAGTAAAGTCGCCTGAGGACATACTGGCTTTGGCGATATTGTAAAGGTTCTCTGGCGATACATCAGGCACTTCGTCGCTGTTGTAGTTAGAACTACTACAAGAAGTGACTGCGAGCGTGAAGCACAGCATCACCATAGCCAAGATCTTAAACATGAAAAAGCTCCACAAAAAAACCGAGCGACAGCGTCAGACCTCAAAACAACAAAAGACAACGAGACTACGCCTACATGGCAATCACACATCGCACTAAGGGCCACGAACAACACGGACACAAGCCATACAGCCATACAGCCATACTGACTGACAGATATCACGTCACGTCATGCCCCTTATATTGACTACAGCTTACGCACAGCTCTCCTCAGCCACACCTATCGCCACATGAAAACTTGAGCTTTAGCTATAGCAAATCCGCCGTTCGACGTGGATAACCGCCCTAATTTTAGCAAAATACTAGAACCTTTGTCGGCTAAAATGCAGCACCTTGTGCGAACTACGAGCGCTCTCACATAGCACAAAAATAGGCCACTCCTAGAGGCTCTCTTTAGCGCTGCCTCTAAGACTTGGCCTACTTGTAAGCTAGCAAAGCCATCTGGCCAAAATAGCTGCAAAGCCTGATGCTGTTTGCAGCCTATCAATGCTTTCTTGTTACACAATCACCCACAAATAGAACAGTTCCATATTTGAGGCCTTAAGAATGTTAGTGATAAGAGCATCTAGCGCAAAGATCGCAAGCATCACCACCATCAGCGAGATGTCGATCATACCAATAGGAGGAATGATGCGACGCACTGGGTAGGTGATCATCGATGTGGCTTCACCAAACACTTGGCTCCATGGGTGTAAAGCTGGGATCCATGAGCACAGAGCCTGACCAATCAATAACATGATGATCAAGAAGCCCAAGGACTTCACAAAGAGAAACAAACCACCAAACACCAAAAAGCTCATTGGCATTGGTAAAAAGATGAACATTAAAGGCCAGAAGAGCACGGCCAGAGCCAATGCCACCGCAAACCCAGCCACATTAAACGAGCCTAAGCGCAAATTGCGCAGTGGTGGGCGTTGCACTACTGGGTTTGTTAGCTTGATCACTGCCTGAGAAAATGGGTGGTAGTATTCAGCATTGCTGTTTTGCAGCATAGAACGCAGCTGAAACAGCATCACCACAGCAGTAATGATATAGAGGCCACCCCAAAATATGCCTTCGCCAAAATGCATGTCAGTTCCTCGCGCTGAGTTAATCGAACATCTCTTCAAATTCGTGAGTGCGACGCAGGCAAGCTTCGATGACCTCAGTCATCATCTCCTCAAACTTGTATTGCGTCATTTGCTGTAAGCCTTGGAAGGTGGTACCACCCTTAGAAGTCACAGCCTCGCGTAATTGAGCTAATGACTGATCTTGGTTGTGGATCACCATCTGTGCGGTACCTAAGGCCATTTGCTCGATGATGGCACGAGCCTCAGCCTCACTAAAGCCATGCTTGACGGTCTCAGATACCAAGGCTTCCATAAAGCGGTACATAAAGGCGGGAGCCGAACCGGCTAACGCACCTAAGCTGTTGATACCAGCCTCATCGGTGAGCACAGTCTTGCCTAAGCCCTCAAGTAAGGACAAGCACAGATCACGCTCCTCAGCAGAAACCTCGCGGCCAGTGCACACAGCGGTCACACCTAAGCCTAACTTGGCTGGGGTGTTTGGCATGATGCGCACCAGCTTGCATGGGCCTAAGCGATGCTCAAAGGCTTGTAAACGCCAGCCAGCGGCCATCGACACAATCAGCTTGTCATCATAGGACACACCGCTTTGCTTGAGGCCATCTAAGACCACAGGCATCATCTGAGGCTTGACGCCTAAGAACACCACTTCACCAAAGGCAAAGGCGGCGGCGTTATCAGAAGTCACCTGAGCGCCTTGGGCCTTAAAGTGCTCCAGCTTCTCGACATGAGGGCCTGATACCATGATCTCATCTTGATGTGGGCGGGTTTTCACGATGCCGTTAAACACACATGAGGCCATATTGCCGCCACCAATAAAAGCAATCTTGAGCTTATTCTTATCCATAAATCCACCTAAAAAACTCATGCGCTGCCCAAACTTAGGCACTAGGCCTCGGCCAAGGCCTTGGCCACGGGCCGAAGACCTTGGCCCTAAGCTCTAAGCTCTAAGCTCTAGGGCTTAGGGCTGTGCCATTAGGCCTTAGCTATTAGGCCTTAAGCCTTGTGATATTCACGCTCGCCGAAGATAGCGCTACCAATGCGTACCTCAGTAGAGCCTTGCATAATGGCTTGCTTGAGGTCATGGGTCATACCCATAGAAAGCTCGGTGAGCTTTGGGTACTGTGACTGGTACTGCTCACGCAGCTTAAAGAGCATGGCAAAAGAGGCAGCTAACTCCTCATCATCAGCATCGATACGGGCTACACCCATTAAGCCTATCACCTCAATATTAGGTAACTCTGAGGCCTTTTGTAACAGCACTGGCAGCTCTTCGATCTCGCAGCCTTGCTTTTGCTCCTCGTGAGAGATGTTGACTTGAATCATCACCTGCAATGGAGCCATGCCCTCTGGGCGCTGTTCGTTTAAGCGTACCAAGATCTTCTCACGCTCGACACTTTCGACAATGTCGAAGTGGGCGGCGATGTGCTTAGTCTTGTTTGACTGGATCGGGCCGATAAAGTGCCACACAATGTCACGATAGCCTTGCTCTTGCAAAGCAGCGATCTTATCGACAGCTTCTAAGGCATAGGACTCACCGAAGTGGCGCTCACCACTGGCGTAGGCCTCTTTGATCATCTCGATAGGCTTGGTCTTAGAGACGCATAACAAGCGCACACTAGAACTGTCGCGCTTTGGTGCACAAGCCTCACAAGCATCTGTGATTTGCTGATGCACAGCATTCAAATTTTCAAGAATCTTTTGCATTGCTCAATCTTTTGCCCAAAAATCGTTTAGGCTAATATTAGCGCGCGTGTTCGCACGCTAACAAGAAATCATTCACCCCAAACTTCAGTGCACACTCGTACCACTTTATCCAGCTAGTACAAGCTAATGAAAACTAGTGAGAACTAGTGAGAGCGACTGCGGCACTAAGTTTCATATGAGGCAAATATGTTTTTCATTGATACTGACACTTGCACTGCCTGTGACTGCTGCATTGATGCCTGCCCATGCGACGCTATTATCATCGTCGACGGACAACACACCATCGACCCAGAGCTCTGCGTTGAATGCGGCGCCTGCTATGATGCCTGCGAGTTTGGCAGCATCTTTGAGTCAGACTTAGAAAGCATTCCAAAGCAAGACGTCTAAGCGTCATTGTCCCCCATCACTTCGTACTTAGTGGACAATGGTCAAAACCATGGGCAATGCCCTCTGGAGGCTCAGCCTCTTCACCAACCCTCGCCCCCATGATTCAACGCCTAACCATCAATCAAGGCTAAGCAGCAATTAGAGGGGCTGGTGCATCTCAAGCGTCTACAGCATCTCAAGCGTCTTCAGCACTACACTCCACTCTCCCCTCAACAACTACAGCTACTGCTACTGCGACCACTGCCACTACAGAGACCGCTACCAGCGGCGACGACGGTTGCGATAATAGCCATAACCACCGTAATCATCGTCATCGTAATCATCGTCATCGTCATCATCGTCATCTGAAGGAGCAGTGAGCGTTGCCCACAGAGCTTCAGTACGTGGCACCAGTTTGTTGTTATAGAAGATCAGCTCCTCGTAAGGGGCAGCAGCACGGTTGTTCTTGTAGAACTCCATGGTCTCTTCACCAAACTGACTCACATCGATGTCTATCAAACCATCATCTCTATAGCTAAAGCGCTTGAGTGAGTGGATGAGGTAGAGCTCACGCTTAGCGCGGGTCACAGCCACATAAGCAAGGCGACGCTCCTCAGGAATGTCCTTAGAGAGAGGCGATGGCATGATGTTATTTTCAAAGCCCACCAGAATCACGCACTCAAACTCTAAGCCCTTAGAGGCGTGGATGGTCATCACCTGCACACCGCGACCGACGTTCTCACCGGTACCCGTGCTCTCAGTAGAAGCCATCAGAGCCGAATTGGCCACAAAGTTCGCCAGAATCTGCTCATTGCTCAGGCTTCGTAAAGCCTGCACCGAAGTAACCCCAACAGTTGCACTAGGTGCAGCAGTCTCGCCCGCAGCCTCGCCAGCTGCTGCGTCAGTCTCAACACTCTGAGGATTCTGGGCGTTCTGGGCGGCATCAGCTACGAAGTCAGCCATTTCGTCATCAAGCAGCGATGGTGCCGAAGCAAAGGTTGCGGCATTGTTGATCAGCTGATTGAGGTTGTCGACACGCGATAGGCCAAAGCGCGAGGAAGACTCCTTTTTATCGATAGCCGCAAAGTGAGCCTCTAAACCGCTCTCTTGCAGCACAAACTCCATCAGCGACTTGAGATCACGCTTTGGCACTTCGGCCTTGCAGCGCTCAATAAAGTCGTAGAACGGCACGAACTTGCTAATCAGCTTCTTGCCAGCCTTATCGCCAGTTTGCTTCACGTGCATGATAGCTTCGTACAGAGCCATACCACAGCTCTCAGCATAGTCGCTGAGCTTTTTGATGGTGACCTCGCCGATGCTGCGCTTAGGAGTGTTGACCACACGTAAGAAGGCTGCATTGTCCTTAGGGTTAAGGAGCAGACGCAGATAAGACATCATGGTCATGATTTCCAAGCGATCATAGAACTTCATGCCGCCATAAATTTGGTATGGGATGTTGTTGGCTTGGAAAACGTTTTCAGAGGACAGCGACAACGAGTTCTTGCGGTAAAGCACGGCAATCTGATCGTATGGCACCTTAAGCTCATTGTGCCAGTATTTGACCACCTCTAAGATGCACTTACCCTCTTCAAAGTTCTGGTTGTATATACGGTCGCCATACTTGCCATAGGAGTTGGCTACACCAGACAAGTGCACTAAGCGCACCTTACTACCGTAAAAGGACGAGGTGGCAGTAGCTGCGCCAGCATCCTTAGCAGCGGCTGCATCATCTGCATCGGCAGCATCAGTCAGCCCCAAGGCGGCAGCGGCGAGAGCAGCTTGTGATGATTTTGCTGTCTTCGAGGCCTTGGAGGTCTTAGAGGTCTTTGATGCCTTAGTGGTAGATGCTTGAGTGCTTTGCACCTCTTGATCGGCCCCTTGAGTACACCAACGACTTGTTGTGTAGCGGGCATAGTCCATTGGGCTGATCTTTTGGGCTTTGTACAAGCTCATGATGACACGGTCACGCTCTGGGGAGCTGAGCTTTGTAACATCTGTTGGCAACTGCAACGCCTCACAAGCTGCGGCTACGTTGGCCGACGGCGTGTTGCTCAGAATGGCCAGTTCCTCTTTATTCATAAAGTCACTCATGCCAGGGTTGACCAAGTGCTTGGTGATCATGCGGTCATTGTTAAAGCCAATCAAGGCATTAGCAAAGTTGAGAATGTTCTGAGCTGAGCGGTAGTTGATGGTAAGAGCAAAGACCTTGATTGCCGGCAGATCTACCGTAAGCTTGCGCATATTGTCGATACAGGCACCACGCCAGCCGTAAATCGACTGATCGTCATCACCGACCACAAAGATGTGATTATCTTTACTCTTGAGCAGCATCAAGAGCTGATACTGCATCACATTGGTGTCTTGGAACTCGTCGACGCAGATGTACTTAAAGCGGCGTTGCAAGGCCGTGCGCACCTCATTGTTGGTACTTAAAAGGTGCACCATCTTGTTGATGAGGTCGGCAAAGTCGACCACACCTGCGGTTTCACACAGGCGCTTGTAGCAGCCAGCAAAGACCGCCAAGATCTCATACTTGTTGCCCTTATCAATGAACGAGGCGAAGTCAGTGAAGGCCTGCTCCACGAGCTGTGGATCAACAGGTGGGAGAGCATTATTTTCCTTGAGCTTCATGAGCTCAAACAGCAGACTCTTATGATCGAAGCCCTGCTCTTCAAGATCACTACCACGCTTCACCTCTAAGCCCTGATCGACGTAGAACTTGCGCATTAAGGCTTCTTGATCATCAGGGGTGATGATAGAAAAGCCCGCAGGCAGCTGTGCTTCGGCAGTGTAGCGACGTAACAGACGATAGCACAGGCCGTGGAAAGTGTTGATCCACATACCCTGATTGCGCTCCCACTTAAAGAAAGCGCAAATACGCTCATCCATTTCGTGGGCAGCTTTGTTAGAGAAGGTCACCGCCAAGATGTTTTGTGGGGCAAAACCCTCAGCCTCTACCAAGTAGGCAATACGTGACACCAAAACTCTAGTCTTGCCGGTACCAGCACCAGCCACGACTAAGATGTCGTTCATAGGCGCGAACACAATGTCACGCTGCTGCTCATTGAGCGTATCGATCAACGCTGTTTCCATCACTCTCAATCCTCTTTTGCGCCTAGGCGCATCTGCTCTTTTGCCTGCCTAGCCACTATCACCACAGCTAGCTCCGCCTCTATCTGCGATAGGTTGGATCTCCATTGTAGCAGCTCAATCAATAGGGGTGTGTCCAGGGAGCTGCAGGTCCTCTAAGAGCTTCTCGCTTTCGCTTAAAGCCTCTTTAATCTTAGCCTGTTGCTCTGGAGATTGCTGTGCAGTAGCACGTGGATGAGCATGTGCATACACAGCTTGCAGACGCTTGATATCGACGTGGGTGTAGATTTGCGTGGTACCTAAGCTGGCGTGGCCTAGCATCTCTTGTACTAAGCGCAGATCAGCACCATTGCTCAACAACTGCGTAGCAAAAGCGTGGCGCAGCTTGTGCGGCGTCACCTGACCGGTAAGCTCACACTCTTGGGCTTTTTTCTTGATGTGGTCTTGCACCGAGCGCACTGAGAGGCGTTCCCCAAAGCGATTTAAAAAAAGCGCATTACACTTAGGCTTCACACCACCGCGGACATCTAAGTAGCTGCGCACGGCCGCAAGCGCCATCGAACCTACAGGCACCACACGCTCTTTATTGCCCTTACCGATAACGCGCACCTCGCGCATATCAAAGTCCACATCACCCATATCGAGGCTCACTAGCTCACCAACACGCAAACCCGTGGCAAAACACAGCTCAATCATGGCCTTGTCACGGATCTCTTTAAAGGAGGCACCACTGTTAGCAGCTGTCAGTAGCTCCACCTCATGGAGAGATAAGACCTTTGGCAGCTTGTGCTTTACACGTGGAGCCGACAAATACTCCATAGGGCTAGCACTCAGGTAGTGTTTAGCCACTAAAAAGCGGAAAAACGCCGAGAGGATGTATACCGAGTGTGCGACCGTGGCTGAGGCATAGCGCACCTGACCTTTTTGCCTTGCCTGCTCCATTGAGCCCCAAGCATACTTTGGGGCATCGGTAGCAGCGACCGCCCCTGCGACCTGAGCAGCAGAAGCTACTGCTGCCGCTGCTGCTGTTGCAGGCGCGGTCGCCTGCTCTGTACTCAAGCCATGGCTTGGGCCAAGGCTGGAGCCTTGGCCTGTGGCTTGAGCTGAGGACTGATCTTTGGCCTTATCCTTATCCTTGGCCTTGCTCTTTTCTGGCTTGGGCGGTGCAAAGTTTAAGAAGCGGCCAATAGCACGCATTGTGTTCTTGTTGACCATATCCCAGCGGAGCTGGGCCTTCTTCTCATCACTACACCCATAAGGCTCTTCTAAGAAGCCAATGACCTTAGCCAAGATTTCCTTATAGGCTCTGATACTCAGAGGCGAGTACTGTCTCTCATCACGGATATAGCGCACAAAGATATTGGCGTGGTAAAAGAGGCCATCATTGCGCGGGAAGCACTCCACAAAGCGCTCATGAGCACCACTAGCTGCATAGTGCTTAGCAACCTCGGCACTACGGCCCTTAGGGGCCGCGCTCCGCTCTGCTAGAGCAACTGGGACATCCTCAGCATCCTCGGCCTTATGGATTTCCTGCTGCTCTTGCAGCGAGAAGTACTGCTCAATCTCCTCTAGCTCTTCAGGGGAGATTATCTCTTCATTATCGGCATCAGTATCAGCATCGCTATTACTGGCGGCAGAACTCTCGACCTCTGGCTCCGCCTCGGTCACAGCCGCAGCCACAGCCTCGGCTGCAACCTCAGCTTCTACAGTATAAGACTCTGTAGCTGCCTCCCTACTCTCTCCTGCTATATCAGCTATCTCTGTGGCGGGCTCTGTAGCTGGAGCACTTACTTGCGACTCTGCTTGCTCCTGTACAGGGCTAGGAGAAGTTGCAGCAGCGGGTGCTTTAGGTTCTTCTTCTGGCTCAAGCTCAATAGGAGCAACTGCTGGAACGCTTTGCTGCATAGCCGGCATGGCAGGCGGCACTGGTGCCATTGGAGGTACTGTGGCCATTGGTGGTATGCCTTGAGGCATACCTTGCAGCATCTGTGGCTGCTGAGGATATGGCTGTGGCTGCCCCGACACTGGTACCTGTTGTTGCACCTGCTGCTGTGCCTGTTGCTGCATGGCCATAAAGGCTTGCCACTGCTGCCATTGCAAAAAAGCCTGATACTGAGCTTGCATTTGCTCAGGTGTCATAGGCTGTGCTGGAGGCATACTAGGCATTGCCGCCATATTAGGCATCATTGGCGCCCCCTGTACCTGCTGCCCTTGTAGTGTCTGCTGTACTTTCTGTGTTTGCTGCGCTTGCAGCTGAACCTGCTGTTGTTGCTGCTGTTGTTGCTGCTGTTGCTGCTGCGCTTGTTGCTGCTGCAACTGGGCCATGGCCTGCTGCTGTTGCAAGAACTGCTGGTACTGCTGGAATTGGAGAAACTGTTGGTACTGCTGATATTGCAGGTACTGCTGCTGTTGCTCAGGGGTGAGAGGTGGGTTTTGTTTTTGGTCTGCAGCCATGGTTGAAGCCCTGATGTGCTGAGGGCCGAGTGCATAGCGCTCGGCCCTCAAAAGAAAAACTTGCGGAAGCTTAAGCTGAAAGCACCATTGGGGTTACAAGTTTAGATGTCGATGACACCCTCGTAGACCTTAGTAGCAGAGCCTTTCATCAGCACTGGCTGACCCTCGCCAGCCCAGCTGATAGACAGATTACCACCTGGCAGACGCACCTTAACCTTTGGCTCTAATTTACCTTGAACCATACCAGCCACTGCTGCAGCGCAGGCACCAGTACCGCAGGCCATAGTCTCACCACAGCCACGCTCAAAGACACGCAGCTTCACCTCCTTAGAGGAGATGATCTGCATAAAGCCAACGTTGACCTTCTCTGGGAAGAGCGAGTGGCGCTCTAAAACAGTACCTACCTCTTTGACTGGGAAGTTATCGACATCATCAACAATGGTGGTCATGTGAGGATTACCCATCGACACCGAGCCAATGGTCAGCACTGGGTACTTAGCGGCAACAGCCTCGGCCTCTGGGCCTTTTTCTGTGGTTAAAGGCAGCTCGTAGCTTGGCTTTTGCTCACCTAAGAGGCATGGAATCTTGGAAGGCTCTAAGATAGGCACGCCCATGTTGACCACAACCTCACCGTCATCTTCGATCTTTAAGGTCAGCTCATTGGCCATAGTGGAGACCTTAATCTCACGTTTGTTGCAGAGACCATGATCAACGACAAAGCGGGCAAAGCAGCGGGCACCGTTGCCGCACATCTGTACCTCAGAACCATCTTGGTTAAAGATGCGGTAATGGAAGTCGTTTTCTGGGCTATAAGGAGGCTCCACCAACAGCAACTGATCAAAGCCCACACCAAAATGACGATCGCCTAAGCGCTTAATCAGATCCTTGCTAAAATAGACCTTTTGTGTGACGGCATCGACCACCATAAAGTCGTTGCCCAAACCATGCATTTTGGTAAAGCGAATCTGCATCGATAGTTCCTCAAACACCCAACACCCAAGACTTCCTGCATGCGGCCACTACCGTTGCCACATCGCCGTCGCTACCGCTACCGCTGCTACTGCCACTGCATATGCTTTACGTGGTGGCAGCGGTGGCGGCACTGGTGGCAGCTGTAGCTGCCACGGCAGCAGCTCTAGCCAGCTTACTTAGCTGAACTGCTCCTCAATCTTGGTAATGATGCGCTCATTTTCCCACAAGTCTTCTTCGCGTTGACGATCGCGAATCACAAAGGCCTTATCGCCCTCAACAAGGATTTCAGCGCACAGTGGACGACTATTATAGTTGGAAGACATGGTACTGCCATAAGCACCAGCGCCACGGACAGCTAACACATCGCCCTCACGAACATTGAGGTTGCGATCCTTACCTAAGAAGTCATCGCTCTCACAAATTGGACCTACAACGTCATAGAGCTTGTTGCCGTTAGAGTCACTGCCCTCCAAGGCATCGTCAGCACCGCGCTTGATGGCTGGAACGATGTTCATCCATGAGCCATATAAGGCTGGACGGATGAGATCGCTCATAGAGCCATCGACGATGCAGAAGTTACGCTCGCTGTTAGACTTGAGGTAGAGCACCTTGGTCAGCAGAATACCGGCATTAGCCACCATGGCACGACCTGGCTCGCAGTACACCGAGACATCGATGTCCTTTAAGCGCTCTAACACAGCAGCCAAGTACTCATATGGAGATGGAGGGGTTTCATCGTTATAGGTAACGCCTAAGCCACCACCAATATCGATGTGATCGACCTTGACGCCGATGCCTTCAAGCTGGTGATAGAGCTCAATGAGCTTGTCAGTAGCTTCAATGATTGGGCCACCCGAGGTCATTTGGGAACCGATGTGGCAGTCGATACCAGTTGCCTCTAAGTTAGGGTCGTCCTTAATGATTTGGTACAGACGCAGAGAATCCTCAAAGGCGATACCAAACTTGTTCTTCTTGAGACCGGTGGAGATCGATGGGTGAGTCTTAGCGTCCACGTTAGGGTTGACACGGATGGCCACAGGAGCGACCACGCCTAAGCGCTTAGCAACCTCGGAGACCTTGTAGAGCTCGCTTTCGGACTCAATGTTGAGGCACTTAATCTTTTGCTGCAGAGCAAACTCGATCTCGTCTTCACGCTTACCGACACCAGAATAGATCACCTTAGAGGCGCTACCACCTGCGGCGAGCACGCGCATGAGCTCACCTTTAGAGACGACATCAAAACCGCAACCGAAGTTAGCAATGATGTTTAAGATCGCCAGTGAGCTATTGGCCTTCACGGCGTAGCACACGAGGTGTTTCTTGCTTACTAAGGCATCTTCAAAGGCGCGCAGATGGCGCTCTAACGTTGCCTTTGAGTACACGTATAAAGGAGAGCCGTACTGCTCCACTAAATCGCGTACCTTGATCTCCTCAGCATAAAGCTCATTATCTTTGTAGTTGAAGTAATCCATAGAAGAGCCCAGCTCACCAAATCCAAACAGACTAACAAAAACCAGTTCTTGTGCTTCCGCACATTAAGTAAAGAGAGTACAGAGAGAACTGGGAACGCAGAGAGCAAAACCAATCCCAAGCAGCGCAGTGCTACTTGTTACTGTTGCTCAGAAGTACCGCCTTTAGGGTAGAGTGCTTGCTCCTGCTCGTGCTTTTGTGTTTGAGCTTGAGCTTGTGAAGCAGACACCTGCTCACTTTGCTGCGGCATGTTTTGTGGGTTGGTTCTGTCCTCAGGTAAATAGAGGTCGTACTTAAGACCACAGCCTGACAAAACCAAGGCACCGGCAACACCTAAGGACAGGCAAAACATCAAACTTTTTGTCATAAGCCACCAACGGCAAACCAAAGAAAAACAATAGCACTCAGCTTATCACGAAACCTAAGCCGCTGCTTTTTGGCGCAAAGCCTAACAACCGCGCACCAATATCAGGCACAACAAGCATTATCCTACCTAAAAAGTAGCCTACTGATATAGCACGCCATTGTTTACCTGCATGGTAGTATAGGACATGGCTTTATTCTGTAAGCCTGTTCTATTGGTTTTTGTTTTTTTTTGTTGCGTACCCTTGATGAGGAAGACATGGCTGTTCCAGACAACTACGGATTGAGGCGCAATCCTGCAATCCTATCGCTTTTGCTGAAAGATATGACCAAGTCAGCAAGCGTCTCCCATGGTCGCAACAAGTACGATGTACCGTCTAGTGATAGCAGCTGCAACATCTTTTGGGCAACTAGCGACTATGAGTACTTAGGCTCAGGCTTTAGCTATAGCGACCTCATCACACCTCAATGCTTTAAAGACGAGCACGAAAGCTTGATTCGCCCACGCGTACTAAAGACCAAAGACGAGCAAAACGCTCGCATACGCGATAAAGCCGAGGTTTTCACCCCAACATGGATGTGTAACGAGCAAAACAACCTCATTGATGAGCAATGGTTTGGTCGCAAAAACGTCTTTAACCAAGAGATTAAACACCTTGTTACCGCAGCCAATGCTAGCGATGTAGACGGCGCCCGCACCTCAGAAAATTTGACATATAGCAAAAGTAACGAAGGCAACCTAGAAGAAAACAAGACTTTTCTATCTTTAGGGTGGCAGACTAATCACGAACCAATAGCTTTTCCTAATGGAAAGACATGGCGTGACTATGTTCGAGAGCAGCGTCTTGAAATCACGTGTGGTGAAGCTCCTTATCTTGCTAGCCGCTACGATACTACCACTGGCGCTTTCATCCCTGTTACTGACCGCATTGGTCTTTTAGACCGCAAGCTACGTGTTGTGGGAGAAAACACAACAGATCCCAAAGAGTGGTTTGAAGCCACTAAAGATGCCTTTAAGAGCGTATACGCTTATGAATGGCATGGTGATAGCCTCTTTTTAGCCCGTGAATCGTTGCTGTGCTCCTTTGTGGATTACTGCCTAGACAAGTTCGGCCAACAGCCAGATTTAGAGCAAATCTTGGACATTGGGCTCATCATCGCTTGGAATGTATGGCAAATGGACGGGCTCAAGGGAGTTATTCCCAATAGCTGTCAACTCACAATGCCAGCAATACAATGTAATTTCTTGAATCTTATCGAAGACGATGACAACCAGCAGCAATCACTCAACAAGGAGTTCACAGACGCAGACTACGTTTACTGTGATGGCTGCCGCACTGACAACATTCATGCTCACAATGGCACCTATTGTCTAGTGCGTGATTGGTTCAGCAAGAAAAAGGTCGATGTACTTCGTTTTGTCGACCTGTTTTAGATATAGGTATCAACTTAGGAGCACCGTAGACCATGAGCAGGTTCCATACACTAAGCTACAAGCTCATCTACGTGTATCGTATCAACGACGAGCAGCATAAAGGTTGCCTCAAAATAGGTGAAACCTTATGCAAAAAAGGATACTGGGGTATTAAGCCAAACAGCAAAGAGCTTAATGACTCCGCACATGAGCGCATCAGGGCAAGCACTCAAACAGCGGCCATTAGCTATGAGCTTCTCTACACTGAGCTTGCAGCTTTTGAGCGCAATGGCGGCATGTATGTTTTTTCCGACACCGATGTGCATCAAGTACTGCTCCGCTCCAATATCAAGCGCCACAAGTTCGGTTCTAACATCAAAGCACTTGAGTGGTTTGACACTGATCTTGCGACCGTCATTAAAGCAATAGAGGCCGTAAAAACAGGTAAAGAAGCTCTCGATCACAAAGAGATCAACAACAACGAAAATACTCCTGAGATCGTGCTCCGCCCCGAGCAACGCGAAGCCATCGAAAGCACGAAAAAGCAGTTCAAAAAGAGCTCACAGATGCTCTGGAATGCCAAAATGCGTTTTGGCAAGACCCTTTCTGCTCTACAACTCGTCAAGGAACAGCAATATCAGCGCACTTTGATCCTCACGCATCGCCCTGTGGTTAACGCTGGTTGGTTTGAAGATTTTGGCAAAATCTTCAACAACAAAGATAAGAGTACAGTGCCTTATGCTTATGGATCCAAGAAAACAGGAGACAGCTTTAGTAGCCTAGAAAATCGAGCTCGAAGCAAAGAAAGCCTGCACTATGTGTACTTTGCCTCAATGCAAGACTTACGCGGCTCTGAGTTGGTGGGCGGCAAGTTCGATAAAAACGATGAGATCTTCTCAGTACAGTGGGATCTTCTGATCATCGATGAAGCCCATGAGGGTACTCAGACCCAATTAGGGCAAGCAGTCATCCAAGAACTTACTGATAATGGCCAGGACACTAAGGTTTTGCGCCTATCAGGCACTCCATTCAACTTGCTGCATGACTTCAAAGAAAACGAGATCTACACGTGGGACTACGTGATGGAGCAGAGAGCAAAGAACGAATGGGATCTGTTACACCCTGGAGACCACAACCCTTACTCTGACTTACCTCAACTCAACATCTTCACCTATGACCTTGGTAACGAGCTACCAAAGTTCATCGACAACGATGTTGCTTTTAACTTCCGAGAGTTTTTCCGCGTTAATGAACAAGGCAAGCTTGTTCACCATTATGATGTTGTTGCTTTTCTCAACTTGTTGACTGCACCTCAAGGTACTGGCAACAAAGAGCAGAGCTACCCTTTTGCCAATAAGGAATATCAGCAAACATTCAATCACACCTTGTGGGTGTTGCCTGGTGTTAAAGCCGCTCATGCTGTAGCTAAGTTACTGCAAGAACACCCTGTATTTCAGCACTTCCAAATCGTTGATGTTGCAGGCAGTGGAGATGACATTGGTGAGTTTGATGATGCTGAAGACGAGTCTCTTTTCTCTGAGCAGACGCGCCATCTTGATGCTTTAGAGGCCGTCAAAAGTGCTATTGGCCCTACCCCTGAGACTACACGTACTATTACGCTCACCTGTGGCCGTTTGACCACGGGAGTGAGTGTTGGTGCTTGGACAGCGGTGCTGATGCTTGCAGGCTCCTACAAGACCGCAGCAAGCTCCTATATGCAGACCATTTTTAGGGTACAAACTCCAGCTACCATCAATGGTCAGGTCAAGGAACAGTGCTATGTCTTTGACTTTGCACCCGATCGCACTCTTAAGGTTTTAGCAGAAACAGCTAAGATCTCGGCACAGGCAGGCAAGACACAAGAAAGCGATCGTAAGATCATGGGAGAGTTTCTCAACTTTTGCCCTGTTATCGCTATTCATGGCTCGCAAATGAGTAAGCTCAACGTCGACAGTATGTTAGAGCAACTTAAGAGGGTTTATGTAGAGCGCGTTGTGGCTCATGGTTTTGAAGATGACACCCTCTACAATGACGAGCTATTGAAGTTAAGCAATGTCGATCTCGACGAATTCAATAAGCTAAAGGGCATTATTGGTACTACTAAGGCTATGCCTCGCAGCAATGAGGTCGATATCAACCTACAAGGGCTAAGTGATGAGGAATACGACGAAGCTAGCAAGGCATCAAAAAAGAAAAAAAGCAAAAAAGAGCTCACTGAAGAAGAGCTCAAAGCTCTAGAAGCCTTAAAAGAGGCTAAGAAAAACCGCGATGCAGCTATCTCTATTCTTAGAGGCATCTCTATTCGTATGCCTTTGCTAATTTTCGGAGCAGAGCTGCAATATGAGTTAGACTTTGGTCTCAATATCGACAATGAAGATACCCCTAGCAATCGTGAGGATTATGCAGAGTCCGATAGCGCTGAGGACATGAACTACATTACGCTCAACAACTTCACAGAGATCATTGATGATCAGTCATGGCAAGAGTTTATGCCTGAAGGCGTCACCAAGGAGATCTTCAAGAAGTTCAAGAAGTACTATGATCCTGATATCTTCAGAGCTGCGGGCAAGCGTATCCGTTCAATGGCACGCAATGCCGATAATGTAAGCATCGAAGAGCGCATTGATCGTATTGCTTCACTCTTCGCGACTTTCCGTAATCCTGACAAAGAAACGGTACTCACTCCTTGGCGTGTGGTGAACATGCACTTAGGCGACTGCTTTGGTGGTTACAACTTCTTTGATAAAAAGTATGAGCACAGCATCAGTACGCCACGCCATATCAACAGCAAGATAGCTCGCTCAGTTTTTAACCCCGAGAGTAAGATTTTGGAAATCAACTCCAAATCAGGTCTCTACCCACTATATGCTGCCTACAGTATCTACCGCTCTTACATCAGTGAAAGAGGGTTAAACGCTGACAGCATCGAACAACAGCAAAGCATTTGGGATGAGGTTCTGGCGCGTAACATCTTTGTCATCTGCAAAACACCGATGGCACAAAGCATCACCAAACGAACCTTATTGGGCTTTAGAAAAGCAAAGATCAACGCAAAGTTCTACGACAATTTGATTGATGAGATCAAAGATAACACTCAACCTTTTATCAATCGGATTAAGCGTGGACAAACCTTTTGGCAAGCTAACTACGATAACGACATGAAGTTCAACGCTATTGTTGGCAATCCGCCATACCAAACCTCATCTAACGACACCCGTAGTACCAGTCGCGATACTCCGGTGTACCAGCTGTTTGTGCAAGCCTGCAAGCAGATGCCTGCACAATACGTCTCGCTCATTATTCCTGCGCGATGGATGGCCACAGGCTTGGGTCTTAATGCTTTCCGTGAGCAAATGCTATCTGATAAACACCTTCAAAAGCTTTTCGACTACCCAGCTACCAAAGACGTCTTCAGCAACGTAGATATCAAGGGAGGCGTATGCTACTTCCTGCGATCACAAAAGCATCAAGGCTTATGTGAAGTTGTTACCACTCGCAATAACGAGCGTTCACAACCAACGATGCGCCAATTAGATGAGTTCGACATCTTTGTCCGCAGCCCTATAGCTCTCACTATTCTCAAAAAGGTAATAGCTGAACAGCAAAAAGGTAGTTCGCAAAGTTCAGATGAGGGGGCGGGCGCCGCTAAGCCACAATCGATGATGGAAATTCTCTCTGTTGACAAGGAGTTTGGTTGGACGTCTAACTTCCGTGACTTTAGACAAGTAGACGCAAGCGGTGCTGCAAAAGCTAAAGGCAATGAAGTACCAATCTTTTACAATGAAAAAGGCAAGCGCTATGTAGGCTACATTGAGCGCACAGAGATCAAAAAGAGCACGCACCTCATCGACACCTACAAGGTGATGATTCCTAACGCCGGCTCTGATGGCGGGCAGCGTATCCCTGACCGTGTACTCAGTACGCCTTTTATAGCCCCCAAGCCGTCAGTGTGTACCCAAACCTACCTGTTCTTGTACACCAACAACCAAGAACACTGTGCCAACATGCTCAAGTACGTGCATACGAAGTTCTTCCGCTTCCTGATCTCATTGCGAAAGATCACCCAACACGCGACCCGTGACACCTACAAATGGGTGCCGTACCAGAACTTTGGCAAAGATAGTGATATCGATTGGGATCAGAACACTGAGAACATCGATCAGCAGCTGTATCGCAAGTACCAGCTCTGTACTGAGGAGATTGCCTACATCGAAATGATGATCAAAGCTATGTAGGATCCACCGCCAACCACTTACCATGAGCGGCGGCTAACCGCGAATGGTAAATGGGTGGATGGCTGTCTGGTCGTTGGTGAGTACGAAGTACTGCGGCAGATTAAAGCGCACCGAGTGCTCTGAGCGAGCTGAGGTCTGACTCTGGCTCGTGTAGAAGCGGTTAATGGCGTTTACCAAGGACGCACGCGATCCATAGTAGTCGCGGTAGATAGAAACCTCATTACGCTCATTAATGATGTAGATATCCCAGTGGCCTTTAGTCTCTAATGGGCTAAAGAAGTACTGCACAATACCTGAGGTCGCATAGCGATCGACCACTGGTGGTACCTGTAGCGCAAACTCAGGACGCATTCCATAGCCAGAGAGTACGCTGATATCAAACTCATTGGAACCAAAGACACTCTTTTTGTTGATGAGCACACCACGCTTGCCCTGGGCTCTGGCGATATAGGTGTTGCGGCCCACATCAAAGACATACTCACTAGAGCCGCCCTCATTACGGCAGTTAAAGACCTGCCTTAAGGTAGACTCAAGGTCATATTTGATCAGATCCTGATAAGAAGCTGCGTAAGAGCACACCTCTACTAGGTCTAAGAGGTTGGCGGTGCTGTCCTTTTCTTGCTCGAACTTCTCAAACTTGTTCTCAAAGGCCTCACGTCCAGTACTAGCAGGTGCTACACCAGCCCCGATCATGCTCGACAAACCAGCGGCAGCAGTCGCTGCCTTAGTGGCAGCGGCTCCTTGGGCAGTAATAGTCCCAATGGTCTTGCCTACGATGTCCCAATCAACACTACTGCTAATTGCAGAGGCTGAAGCAGGTGCTGCTGATGGCGCTGGCGTTGGTAGCTCAACCTCATCACCACTGTTGTTCATGATGCGCAAGAGGGTAGCTAGCAGCTCCACCACGCCTTCCTCGCCGTTTGGTAAGGACACCGAGCGGATCTCGCCCCAGCTGTTGACGAACACTAGGTCGATAGAGCCCACAAGGCAGATACGCTGACGGCCACAGCAGAGCGTAGAGCCATCATCGATATCGATAATGGAGTTGCGCAACAGCTCAGTATCATCTTGCTCTAGGTTTAGAGCCACGACACAAGCCTTAAGACGTGGGGCTCGCTGCAAACTCTCCTCATTTACCTTGCCACAAGCAGGCTCTAGCACACGTCTGATATCGCTGCTGAGCATCCTGATCTTGGTAGAATTAATGATAGAAGGCGCTCCCACCACATAAGTACGGGTACGTGGGCTCAACAGGCCATTGAAGCATGCCCAAGTGACGACCTCGCACATACGCGATCCGATATAAGACACCGCGGTGTTGAGTAAAGCCACGTCGTGCGCTGCAGCAGCATACAAATGCCAGCCCTTACGGCACAAACTGTACTCAGAAGGCTTGATAAAGGTGAGATCACGCTCCTCAAGGTCGTGCTGCAAAGAGGTATGCAATACAGGGATCTTGCCTGGGTACTTATCAAACGCAGCATAGAGCTTACGCGAGAGAATACCGGCATCATCGGAGGTGATGGCGTATTCAATGCCATGACGCACCGAGAAGCGCAGCAACGCTAAATAGCTCTCTAGCAGGGTGTTGTAGACCTCTTGGTTAAAGGCACGCACCGTATTCATCTTCCACGAGGCAATGCTCTCTAATTCGCGCACGAACTCTTTAGTCCAACCCCAACGTTTATGGAACTTATCTAACAGCTGTCTTTTGATCTTATAGTCTTCACGGTGATAGGCATTCTTGGTGTTAAGGCCCATGAAGATCTTGATATAAAAGCACTTGCGCATCAGCAAGAGACGGCTTTCGTGTTCATGGCTTTGCAAATAGTTAGAGACCTTGAGGTACATCAGGTAGTACGAATCGAGGTCTAAGCTATAGCCATCGTGCGAGAGCATGTACTCTTTGAGCTCAGAAGATAGAAGCTGAGTATTTGGGTAGTCGTTACTGTAGGCCTCCATCAACAAGATCTTGAGTACCACCTTAAAAGGTGAATCAATGGCCTTATACAAAAGCCACAAACCAGAGCCAAAGTACTCGGTAGGCGAGTTCTTTAGCACCGAACCGAAATCAAACCACTCATCAGCTTTTAAAGGAGCCTCATGCTCATGCCAGCCGTCACGCAACGCCGCTTGCACACACTCATCCTCGGTGAGGATATTGCCATAAGCCCACTCAGGATAGATCTCCTCAGCACGCAGCTCATTGGCATTAGCTGTAGTGACCAAGGCGGCAGATGAGGTCACAGCCTCCTTACGCCAGCCACCAGAGATACCAACCACACCTGGCTGAATCTCTACCTTGAGAGCAGAGGTACCGTCGCCTAAAGGCATAGTATTTACGGTCGGTGCAGTCAGAGGACGGCCCGTATCCAGAAAAGCCGAAGAGATAGCAGCACTTGCGCCATTAGAGCCATTGGCACCAGCACCATTGCCGTCGCCATTAAAGCCTTCTTCATTGTCGACATAGCGCTCAGGGTTGAGGTAGTTGCTCTCATAAAGCTCGTGATCCGAGGCTCCCTCTGAAGACGAGGCTGCTTCCAGTGCTGCCGCTGACGCCGTGGCGTCAGCTGAGCGCTTGTCGCTAGCAGAACTCATTTCAAGGTTCATTTCCATGCCCATTCCCATGACCATAGCATCTGCGGCCATAGGAGGCACTTCAACAAAAGGCATTGTATCGACGCCCATAGCAGCCATTAATCGCTGAATGCCGTCTTTACCATCTGCTGCTTGATTCTGGTTTAAATAGAGGTGGTTCTTACTATCTTCACTTGTACCGGTAAGCGCACCTGTGCCGCTCACCTGTGGAGCTACCGGCTCCGTTGGAACTTCTACAGAATTTTTGGCATCACCACTACCATGCGACTCCGCGCCATTGCCTTGGAAAAACATAGGCAAGGCCTTAGTAAAGTTAGTGCTCTTTACTAAGGAGCGAGCTACCTGCACCACACGCAAACTGCTATGACCTGCGGCCGCCACATTCTTATCTAACTCGGCTGCTGAGACAGAAGTAACATCAGAGGCAGCATCAGAGGCAACAGTGGAGTCAGGTGAATCAGAGGAGTCAGTGGTCGCATCAGTCCATGTGTCGCTATCGTCATCAAGACGCGCACTTTCTACGGTGGACACAGGCGCCGCGACAGCTAAAGCATCATTTTGCCCAGCTGCTTCTGTAGTGGCCTCAACTGCTGCTACAGCTGCGGTGGCCGCCACGTCATGGGCCGAAACTACCGAATGGCTTTGAGCATCAACAAAGTTGATGGCGTAGTAAGAAGTAGCAGTGACAGGGCACATGCTTGCCAAGATGGCCCAATCACGCAGCTCATCGGCTGCAGCCAAAGCCACAGCTTTAGCCGTGGCTTTGGCTGTACCTGTAGTAGCGACAGAGGAAGGCGCCACAGTTACCAAGCTTGAGCTTAAACTGGCATTCTGATTGAAGGTAGATGTCGGAACGGCACCAATCTCACCACTAACTATGCTAGACCCACTTTTATCTTGGAGTGGGTT
This sequence comes from uncultured Anaerobiospirillum sp., assembly GCA_944393075.1. Lineage (GTDB taxonomy): Bacteria > Pseudomonadota > Gammaproteobacteria > Enterobacterales > Succinivibrionaceae > Anaerobiospirillum. The sequence continues at coordinate 36,093 of CALXYZ010000004.1, forward strand.
ATAGGCTTGGCTATCGCTGTGATCTTGGTGATCTTGGTAATCTTGGTGTTTAGCTGGCATCTGTAACTGCGAGAGCACAATCTCACTGTCTAAGGATTGCTCTTCTACAGCAGAGTACTGCGATAAGCCTGAGACACCGTGGAGCAGAAAGTTGACATAGTCTTGATAGGCACACTGCTCTTCTTTGGTGGAGATCAGGTACCAGATGATGTAGCGACCACAGAGACGAATAGAGGAGCGATAGAACTCATCTAACAAGAACAAGTTCTGGGCACTACCGCAGTTTTCCTCATCCATGCTATCTGGGGTGAAGTTGGTAAAACGGTCTTCGGGCGTGACAAAGAGGTTGAGCTCAACACCACGGGCTTTGACATAGGTGGTGATAAAGCGGCACTTATCTTGGAGAGCACGCATCTGCTCTTCAGGGATGTTGGCCTTAACGCACACCCAGATATCGACATCAGAGCTATCGGACTGACCTAAAGACGAGGTACTGCCCATAGCATAGAGGCCCAAGATCGCATGTTCTTGCGGCTCTTGCAGCGGTGGTGCTTCAGGGCTTAATAACTCTTCAATGTATTGGCGCTGAATGCTATTAGGCACAAAGAGGTCGATACCGTGAGGTACCTGACCTTTACGGTAACCTGGCAGGTTGATGTGGTTGTAATGGAGTAATACCGGCACAATCTCAAGGCACTTCCTCGCCTCGTGGTGCATCAGCGCCACGGCACGTTGCAGACGCGTTAAGTTGAGCGCCTTATAACGCCGTAAACGCGTGAGAATCTGCTGCTGCGGGATATAGACCATGAGAAACCAAGAACCTAAAAAACAAAAAGCCACAAGCTGTGCGCGTGCACTATGCACTGCGCCATGCACAGCACCATGCACTATTAACTCAAAAGCCGTCAAAACATAACAAAATGACCAAAAATCAGCGCATTTAGCATTATATCGCAAGGCTGCAATGCAACTCACCTTTAGCCCGCAGCAAAAACGTGTGCAAATGCGAATGCAAATGCACTTGCACATTTCCTCTACGACTAAACACCCCTGAACAGGGCGTTAATGGTGATGTGATCGACAATTTCACTAAAAAGTTGTCCTTACTTTTGAGCTAGCCTTAGAGCTTGCTTTGCGTTAGCTCAAGGCTAAATGCCGTTTTTGCTTGCCCCATAATGGAACTATACGGCTACTAGCCGCATAAGTGGCCCCTTAAGAATAGTTCGCTATTAGTGGTAAAATTCAAGATCAGCGCCTCTAGTGCCTATAGCTTTTGGGCTTCCGCAAGGATCTCTGAAGAGATAGCACCTGCGCTCCGAGTTTTTCTTCTGCCTTGTCTTAAGGAATATGACCTCATCATCTCAAGGTAAAGCCATTACTCCCAGAGCCCACCACAGCACCCAAGATGCTGCTAAAGATGTGGCCACCTCTGTAGCTAATGCGGCTCTATCGACAACAGATGAGCTTGAGACTGAGCTTGAGCAAGAGGTTGAGGCAATTTTCCTTAAGGCAGAGCAGATTTTAGCTTCCGAGCACACTAACCTAGATCTCGTGTCTAGCGCTGAAGTGTCTTGGGAGATGCCTAATTTGTGTCGTCCCTCATGCATAAGTCTTGATGCTGAGGCAAAGGCCTTGTTAGAGGCTATGGACTCTAACGAGAGCCTTGCTGAAGAGAGCTTGTGCTTGGGGCAAAATTTAGCAGTACAGGAAGGAAGCGACTTACACGGTACCCAGCCACCACAGCTGAGGCCGCAACTAGAGCCTACATCTACAACAAATCAAGAAGCTTTAGAGCGTGAGCTTGCGACCATCCTCGATTGTTCTGACCCAAGCAGGGATCAAAATGGAAAAAGAAACGTCCGCCACTGCAAGCACTTCTCCACAGGGTGCAGCCGCATCAAGCGCGGCTAATACCGCCACCAGCAAAACTGTCATGCTGCCAAACAGCACTGCAAGTGCTGGTACTACCGCCGGTACCGCTGACTACGCTTCCTTAGCGCAGTTAAAGGAGATGGAGTATCGCCTCAATAGCAAGATTGAGAGCAAGTCCTCATCTGGTGCTAAGACTGGCCTTTTATGGCTTGTGACTGTGATTGCTTTAGCAGGTGCTGGCTTTGCAGGCTATACCGCTTTCCAAAACCAACAGCGTCTGGCTTTTATCGATAACGATCTGCAAAACAGCAGGACTCAAGTTTCTGAAGCCCTCATTAAGATCGAAAGCAGTGCTACTGCATTTGAGCAAGCCCAACGCCTCAACATGCAGTTACAGCAAAGCCACAACGTCTTAGAGGCTAACGACAAGGCCTTGATTGAGAAGGTCAATGAGGTCATCTCAACTCAACAACAGCATGGCAATGCCGTCAACGCCTTAAGCGCTCAGGTTGCTCAATACCAAGACCGCAATCCAAACGATTGGAAGCTGGCTGAGAGCTACTTCTTAGTCAACAACGCTTCTGCCAAGGCTGTGTTTGAAAAGGACACTAAGGCTGCTGTGTGGCTCTTAACCACCGCCGATGAGCTCTTAGTTGACATCGAAGACCAAGAAGTTGTTGCTCTGCGTCAGGCTATTTCTAAGGATATCGCTACCTTAAAGAACATCGCTCAAGTCGATACCCGTGGTATTGGCATGAACTTAGAGCGTGCCTATGAGAACGTCGATGCCTTAGTGTTAGAGGGCTACTCTGATCCACAAACCCGTGCAGCTGCCTTCAACAAGGACGCTAACAACGAGGTGAGCGCTAACGTGCAGGATTGGAAGGAAAACCTGCAAAAGTCTGCTGCTGACTTCGCCTCCCGCTTTGTGGAAGTCCGTCGTCGCAACGCTGAGGCTGCAACTGAGTTCTTAACTCCAGAGCAAGACCTCTACCTGCGCGAGAACATCAAGACCCGCATCTTACTTGCCAAGGCTGACCTCTCACATGGTGACAAGGAAGCCATGGTCAAGAACTTAAACGATGCCATCAAGATGATCGAAACCTACTTCGATCCTGAGAGCACCGTAACGCAAAGCACTCTCGAAATCCTCAAGGGTATCGCCTCCAGCGAGATCACCATCCAAACCCCTGATGTGTTAGGTAGTGCCACTGCTTTTTCCAACTTTGCTCGTGAGCACTTATTAGGTAGAGGCGGACTGTAATGATTAAAATCCTCATCGCCATTGCCTTACTGTGCGGTGCGGTCTTCTTAGGTCCGCGCCTTGCTGACAGTCAAGGCTTTGTGCATATCGCTACCGAAGGCTATATCGTCGAGACTTCTCTGACTACAGCCATCGTTATCGCATTTGTCAGCTTCATCATCCTGCACATCTTGGTCAATCTCATTACCAAGACCTTAAAGCTGCCTACCACTACTGGTAAGTGGTGCCGTTCGCGCAAGGTAAAGAAGCAGCACAGACTGCAAAGCGAGGCTTTCTTAGCCTACGAAGAGGGTGACTACGAGCGCGTGCTCAACCTCTTACGCAAGCAAGGCGAGCGCAAGAACCTGCCAATGATCTGCTTACTTTTAGGTGCTAAGAGCGCCTTTAAGGCCGGCAAGAATGAAGAGTGCAGTGCTTTCTTAGATTTAGCCGAGCAAAGCCCAGAGAGCGATCACGTTGCATGCAACCTGCTGCGCGCTAAGCTCAACTTAAAGATCCACAACACTGAAGCCGCCTTAGAGTTACTCGAAAAGGTTAAGGCTAGCAGTGGTAACGAAGCTGCCGTTAAGAAGATCCTCTTTAAGAGCTATAAGAAGGATCAAAACTACCAAGGCATCAAAGAGTTACTGCCAAAGCTCCAGAAGCTCAACATCCTCACTGCCGAGGAAGTGGTGTTATGGACGCAAAAGTGCGTGGCCCATGAGGTTCAAGATCTCAATGATCCAGATGCCATCAACACTCTTATCGGCAAGTTAAGCCGTCACGAGCGCAACAACTGCATCATCATGGCTCCACTGGTAGCTAAGTTAGTGAGCGTCGGTGACAATGCCCGTGCTGGCAAGATGACCCTCAACTTACTGCGCAAGAGCGACGGTAATGAAGAGGTGCTCTTAAACTCGATTGCAAAGTGGCCAAGCACTGCCCCTGGCGTCTTAGACGAGCTCTTAGCTAAGTTACCTGCCAAGGCCGCAGGCGAAGGTGCTGACAGTGAAAAGGTCATCAACGTACCCCTGCTCAAGGCTGCTGCTAACTTAGAGCTTAAGGAAGGCAAGCTCAACGAAGCTAAGACCCACTTAAGCCAAGCATTAAGCGTCGAAAAGAGCCGCGATCTCTACTTATTAGCAGCTGAACTCAATAAGCTGCTCTCTCACTACGACGAGGCCTCCAAGTTCTTAGCCCTCGCCTTACGTGACCAAGAGCTAGAGCTCAACTCCTAAGAGGCACCAAGTCAGCCAAGCAGGCTTGGCCGCCCCAGAGAAAGCCCCGCAAGGATAAAATCCTGCGGGGTTTTCTCTTTGTACCTACCAACTACCCCAGCAACCATCATCCTCACAGCCACCGCCACAGCAACAGCCTCAACCCTGTCCCACCTCTATTAGCCACGACGACAAAACTAGCCCCGAACGCAGACCGAGTAACAACTTTAAAGCAAAGGATTTTGGCAGCCCTTAATAGCAAGGAATAATATAGATACCGCTTGATTTACAAAATAAGCCAAGAGCTAGGTGAAATGGGGATGTTGAAAACGGAAGGTAGGCAGAATCAAGGCTGGAGACATGGAATAGCCGCAAGGCGCACCACATAAGGCTTCGCAAGAAAAGTTGCTGTGTAAACTTTGATACAGATCACTTTTTAGACGCTGGGGGCTTCATTATCGCTCCAAAAGAGACGATAATGAGAATTGACAAGCTGTGACTTGTTTTTGTGCTGGCAGCGTTTTGCCCCGCTGTATCAGCCAAGCCACAGCTTACATCAGCATTGAAGCCCCCAGCCACGCCGCTATTTTAGCAGCTGTAGCAGCCATTATTTAGCTGTTATTTCGCTAATTTGGCGTTTGGCTGGTGGGCTTCCCAAATCCAAGGAGGCGTCTATGCCTACCGATATAGTGATTACTGTGCGTGATCTTAAGCGCGCAAGTCGCGACCTCTCCCAAGACGAGCTGCGTCTTATAAACCGTCTCGTAGTCTTAACTAAGGGCGGCCAGCAGGAGTGCGTCTACAGCAATCAGCAAAGCGAGCGCGAGCTTGG
>CALXYZ010000005.1 GCA_944393075.1 uncultured Anaerobiospirillum sp.
TAGGTTTATACTTAAGCAGCCTCTTTTAGAAGCGTTTGAACTTGCCAAACCCGTTTGCTGTACGCACAGCTCGAAAATCAAAGGCAGCCGACAGATGGCAACAGCGCTAAACTTTCAATTGTAACCAATTGAGGCTTAGTTTTTGATTAGCCACCAAAAAATAAAGCCCAAGCACGATGGACTTAGGCTTATTTTTCCCGTTAGCAAAGGGGCTTACCGCTGGCGCAGATCGCGCGATTAGCGAATAGCGATTAGCAAACTAGCGATTAGCTGGCGGATTAGCGGATGATGCCGCGCCCGTTTTCTTTTAAGAAGTCGATCATCACCTGCACGGCGCTTTCCTTTTGTGCAAGCTCCTCTAACTGAGGAATAGCTTCTTCAATGGTTAAGTGCTTGTGGTAGATGATCATGTAGGCTTTCTTGATAGCGTTGATAGCGCTCTCGCTAAAGCCACGGCGAGCTAAACCGACCTTGTTGATACCAAATGGCTTAGCGTAGTGGCCAGCGGCCATCACATATGGAGGTACATCCATGTTGAGTGCAGCCATACCAGCAACAAAAGCGTGGTCGCCCACACGGCCAAACTGGTGAATAGCAGCTAAACCACCGAAGATCACGTGGCTACCGATGGTCACGTGGCCTGCTAAAGTGGCGTTATTCGAGAAGATACAAGAGTCACCAACTATACAGTCGTGTGCTACGTGAGTGTTAACCATGAAGAGGTTGTTGCTTCCCACGCGGGTCTCGTTTAAGCCCTGAGTAGTGCCACGGTGCACAGTGCAGTGCTCGCGGAAGGTATTGTCGTTACCGATATAGAGCTTAGTGTTCTCACCATGATACTTGAGGTCTTGGCAAGCCTCACCGATGGAGCAGAACTGGAAGAAATGGTTGTACGAGCCGATCTCGCTAGGGCCGTGGAACACGCAGAATGGCTCGATGACGGTACCCTCACCAATAGTGACGTCGCCTTCGATCACAACGTGATCTTTGATCACCACGTTCTCGCCGATCACCACGTTACCACGCAAGATGGCGGTATCAGCGATGCTTGCCGAAGCTGCGATTTGAGGAGTGCCAAGGAATTCGTTGGTCAGCGCATAGGCACGAGCACCGGTTAAGCCTTCGCTCTTGACCTTGTGAGGATCGTTTTCACCGACAGTGTTGTCTGTACCGGTAGTGTTGTTCTCAGCCATTGCGTCTCACCCTTGTATGACTAAAAAGCTAAAAAGCTCGAAAAGAAACGGCAGCTTAGCTAATAGTATGGAGATTTTGTCGCACCTAGCCATACCAGAGCTCGGCCCCGCCACTGGCGGGGACAAGAAAGCTAAAAGCTGAAAATTAAGGTGCTATGAGCCTCAGCACTTACTACACATAATGACTGAGGGCGTAAAACTAGCACTTACACAGAGTTCTTCCACAGCGCGCTTCCACAAAGCGTTTACGCAGAGCGCTTACGCGGAATTTAAGGCTAGTTAGTTGCGCACCTTGGCGCACATCAGATCAGCAGAGCAGACGACCTCACCGTCAACGGTAGCAACACCCTTGAAGCTGGCGATGCCACGCTTTTCCTTGAGGTACTCAACGTCTAACACTAACTGGTCGCCTGGCTTAACAGGACGTCTGAAGCGAGCGTGATCGATACTAGCAAAATAGTAGAGCTCACCTGGCTCTGGCTTGCCAACCATGGTAAAGGCAAGGACGCCGGTGGCTTGAGCCATGGCTTCTAAAATGAGCACGCCAGGTAACACTGGCTTACCTGGGAAGTGACCTTGGAAATAAGGCTCATTGAAGCTGACGTTTTTGATAGCACGTAAAGTCTTGTGCTCGTCAGTGATCTGATAGTCTACGACCTTATCGACCATTAAGAATGGGTAACGATGAGGCAAGAGCTCCATGATCTCTTCAACGTTTAAGGTCTTCTTTTCTTGGATCTCATTACTAGATGTCACTTAAATTCACCTTGCTTAAAAAAACCGTCACGGCAGCAGCATTTTATTCCCACACGAATAGGCAGCAAGAGCCGCCGCTACCACGCTAGAATAAGCTAAAAACGCCGCTAAAAAAAGTCATAGTCCTACAAAATGCGCTTTTTTCGGCACATCCTATGCCGAGCGCCGTCGACCACTCTACTGCCACTTACTGCTACATCTTGTTGCTTGGCTACTGTGTAACCACAGCAGCTTCGCAGGTAGCTTAATCAGCAGCTTTGTCTGCAGCTTTGTCTGCAGCTTTGTCTGCACTAGCCTTTAGAGTTTTGACTTCCTTTTCTAAGTCTAAAAGCTTGTGATACATATCGTTGATATGCAGCACACGCGAGGCAGTCTTACGCCATTCGCTGTTGGTTTGTGCAGGGATACCAGAAGAGTACACGCTCTTTGGTTCTTTGATGGAGCGCATCACCATGCACATACCGGAGATCGTCACCTGATCGGCGATAGTGATATGGCCGTTGAACACCGAAGTACCACCGATAATGCAGTACTTACCAATGGTGACTGAGCCTGCGAAAGTGGTGCCACCCGCAACAGCAGTGCCGTAGCCAATCTTGACGTTATGGGCTACCTGACAGAGGTTGTCGATGATGACGTTGCTTTCGATAATGGTGTCGTCCAAAGCACCACGATCGATACAGGTATTTGCACCGATTTCGACGTGATCACCAATCACTACACGGCCAGATTGAGGAATCTTGACCCACTCACCACGATCGTTAGCGTAACCAAAGCCATCAGCACCGATAGTGGTACCCGACTGAATCAAACAGTACGAACCGATCTCACAGTGGTGGTAGAAGCTGACTAAAGGATAGAACTTGGTGTAAGAACCGATCTTAGCCTCAGGGCCGATGACGCAGTTAGCGCCGATCTGCACGTGATCACCGATCACAGCACCAGCGCCAATCACAACATTAGGGCCAATACCCACACCTTCGCCTAACACCACATCGTCAGCTATCACAGCTGAAGGGTGAACACCCACAGCGATAGGAGGCTCGGTGTTGAGCATCTGAGCCACTTTAGCAAAGGCCAGATAAGGGTCTTTCACCACAATAGCGGTGCACTTGTTGTTTAAGTGCTCCACAAATTCAGGCTTGACCATGACGCAGCTAGCGTGGGTATCGTCAAGATGCGAGCGATACTTGATGTCAGATAAAAAGCTGATCTCACCTTCCTTGGCGGTGATCAGATTAGCCACACGATGGATTTCAACCTCACCATCACCATGAACAGTTGCGGCCAACTTCTCCGCAATCTCTTTTACTAACATCTCACACTCATCCTTATCTCAACGAATCTGGTGGCAAAAGGAACAATGCCCCTGAACAATGTCCCTGCCTGCTATGCTCTGTCCACCATCCACCATCACACAACTGTCATTAATGACCATATTGACCATATTGAATTGACCATACTGACAACACTGTCCACACATGTCCCATGCCTCTACCTCAAAAGATAGAGGCTATGGTGGTTGTTACCACTGTGTGGAGAAGGTATTGTTGTTGTTGGTGGTGGTGGACAAGCGGCTTTAGCTGCAAAGTGGCGGTCGTCTACCGCCAGTATTTGCTGCTAAAAGCGATTACTTACCACCCTTGTCTTGGGCGCTAACACGCTTGATCACCTCTTGAGAGATGTCTAAAGCGTCAATGGTGTAGGCAATGGCCTCGCCGCGAAGCACTAAATCAATACCACGCTCTTGAGCGATAGCATCGATAGCACGCTGCACAGTCACAGCTAACTTACGATTCTCGTCTTGCATGCGGTTTTGCTGATCCTCTTGCAGAGCACGAGCCTTTAACTGGAAGCTAGACTGCATCTGCTCTAACTCACGGCGCTTAGTAACTAACTCATCACCCTTGTACTTACCAGAAGAAAGCTCTTGGCCTAACTTGACGCCGTCTTGTTGCAGCTTCTGTAACTCTTGCTCACGTGGGCCAAACTCCTTGACTAAAGCCTCTTGCACAGCCTTGGCCTGAGGAATTTCAGTCATGATAAAAGGCAGGTTTAACACAGCCACAGTTGGTTGGCGGGCAGCAGCCTTATCAGCAGCTATAGCCACATTAGAGGTAGTAAGAGCAGTGCCAATAGCGGCAGCTAAAACAGAAGCTAAAAGAACTTTCTTAATCATATTTTGTAATACCCAAAAAATCGGCCTTTATCTAGTGAAGATGGCGCCAACAGCAGAAGTGTGAAGCTCGAGCGCTCCTAGATTTTGGGAGCCTTAGATCAGGCCAACAAGGCCTAGATTTTGGAAAAATGAAACCACAGGAAAACAGCGTCTACCCCACCAACCCCTAGGCAACTCTAAACCACTCTAGACCGCCCTAGATTACTCAAGGTTCGCTACTATGTTTGCTATACCAACAAAACCACCTCTAGTGCAGAGTTTTGGCTTTGTTATGGCATTTTCGCAAGTCTATTTTAAAGCAAATGAGCCGCTTGTGGTCATAACCTACAGGCGGCTCATGCAAGAAGCAGTACTGAACTGCATAAAACAGTAAAGACAAACGCTATGGAGCTTACTGTGCATACCAACTTTGCTTACCGCAAGTGGTATGACAGCTACACGCACTTATCGCTAGGCCGACCTATGTCGATCTAAGTCGATCTAAGTCGACCTAGGCCAGCTAAGACCAGCTAAGACCAGCTTAGGCTGCACACATTGGTGTGGGACTAGAAGCGACCACCGATATCGAAGCTGAAGTACTCGGTATCGTCGCCGTCTTGCTCCTTAACTGGGCGAGCAATGCTGAACGACAGAGGACCTACTGGCGACATCCAAGTGACCGCCAGACCAGCAGCAGCACTGAAGTTGCTTGGGTCATCGTACTCAGGAGCGTTGGTGTAGTTTTGGGTGTAGTCACCAGCGTTGGTATCCCACAGAGCACCAGAGTCTAAGAAGATCGAGGTACGAACCTGATTCTTGTAAGCCTCAGAGATGAATGGGGTTGGAACAATGATCTCAGCCGACAGAGCCCACAAAGCGTTACCACCTAAATTATCATTATCATCGATAGTAACTTGGTTGTTAGCAGCAGGATACAGAGCACGAGGACCAATACTGTTGCGCTTGAAGCCGCGTAACCACTGATCGCCGCCTAAGTAGAAGTTATCGAAGAATGGTAACTTCTGATCCATACCATCAACAGTACCGTAACCATCACCATAAGCTGCACGACCACGAATAGCGAACACGAAGTCATGATCGTCAGTGATTGGGAAATAGTGGAAAGTCTGAGCCTCTAACTTGTAGTACTGTAAATCCGAAATCTCAGGTAAGGTCATGAAAGCCGACAACATCTGGCGCGAACCGCTAGTTGGGAACACGGTACGGTCTAAGTTGTTACGGTTTAAGGCCACACGGAAAGTGAAGTCTAAGAAGTCGTTCGACAAATCACTACCACTAGAGCCATAGGTGCGCCAGAAGTCCAAAGCTTGCAGGAAGTACTTGTTGGACTTGAGATCCATCTGAGCCACACCCAAGGTATAGCTGATGTAGAGGTTCTCCGACAGAGGATAACCACTGGTGATATCAAAACCGATGGTATCAGTATCGTAGGACACCACGTCTGCATCATCACCGTGGAAGCTATCGTAGTAAACACGACCACCTAAGGAAATTTGATCGATGGTGTAGTAAGGATCGGTGTAGCTGGCCTCAATATGCTCACGGTAATCGTTTTGGTAAGCACTGATGCTAGCGCGAGTACCCCAACCGAACACGTTGTTCTGCGAGATACCAGCCGAAATCATCAGACCCGAGGAAGTACCGTAACCGATACCACCTTGAATACTACCGGTTGGCTGCTCCTTAACCTTAGCCTCTAAGGTAGCGGTATCAGAAGAGGTACCGTTACGCTGCACGTTGACTTCGGCAGTCTCGAAGAAGCCAGTACGGTTTAAACGGTTTTTGGAGGCTTCAACCGACTCGTTGGAGAGCCAAGTACCGTCCATCTGACGGAGCTCACGACGGATAACAGTGTCGTTGGTCTGGGTGTTACCCGAGATGTTGACGTTGGTAACGTAGATACGTTGACCTGGTTCCACCATGAAAGTGAGGTTGACGACTTTGTTGTCCTCGTCGTACTCAGGCACAGCAGTCACACGAGAGTAGGCATAACCATACTTACCTAAGTAATTGGTCAGCACCTTCTCCATGTTGGTGACTTCACGAGCTGAGTAGGTAGAGCCACGCTCTAAGGTGATTAAGGCGCGCATACCCTCACCGTACTTGAGGGTGTTACCGCCTAACTTGCAGTCTCCTACGGTGTAGAGATCGCCTTCATTCACAGCGATAGTGAGGTACAGTCCCTTACGATCAGGGGTTAAGGACACCTGAGTGGAATCAACCTTAAAGCGCACATAACCACGATCCATGTAGTAGGAACGCAGAGTCTCTAAGTCACCACTAAACTTTTGGGCATCGTAGCGGGAGTTAGCCACCACGTTCCACCAAGGCACGTTGTCACGTAACTCTAATTGGGCTAAGAGCTCGTCTTCGCTGAAAGCTTTGTTACCGACAATGTTGATTTGATCGATAGCAGCAGCTTCACCCTCATAGAACTCTAACTTCACGTCAACACGGTTACGTGGCAGATAAGTCAGCACCGGTTTCACATCAGCTTGGTACATACCAGCAGAGTGATAGAAGTCCTCTAAAGACTTTTCGATCTGACCTAAGAGCTGGACGTTAATTGGCTCACCGGCGCGCAGACCTTGTTGCTCGATCACCTCACGGAGGGCATCTTCTTGGATTTGCTCGTTACCAGCAAAGATGATGCTACCGATGGTAGGACGCTCGGTGACGTTGACGATTAAGGTGTTACCAGAGAGCTGTAAGGAGACATCAGAGAAGTTACCAGTGGCATAGAGGCGCTTCATAGCTAGCTGCACGCCCTCAGAAGTCAGGACGTCACCTTGGCGCACAGGTAATGCTAAGAGAACAGCACCCAAGCTCACACGGTTAAGACCGCGGACAGCGATATCTTCGATCACCACGCCATTGGCGCTAGTACCGACGGTACCGGACTGACTTGCTGGTGCAGCGTAAACGACAGGAGCGAGTGCAGCCATCACGCCCATAGCCACACCACCTAACAATAATGAGCGCTTTTTGTGCTTGTGCTTAATATCTTTTGCCATCTTAAACTCAACTATCAGCCCGCCAAACCAAGAATGACGAAGATCAAGAGCGATCAAAGCCTAAGAACAACAGTCTTACAGGTCTTCAGGTCTTAAGGTCTTCAGACCTTCAGACCATGCAGTTGTTGCAGTGGTTGCAGCTTTGCAGATTTGCAGATTTGCAACTTTGCAGACCATGAAAACTCTCAAGAGATAAGCAGAACCTTGAATCTCGACCTTGGTTCCTACCTACCGCCTAAATCTATCTCGTCTTTTAGTTGTGAGCACCCCAATGTTATTACGTCGTTGGCCTCTAGGCTCAAGTAGGCCGCCGCAAAGGGCAATGAATACCGTCCTACAACCGCCACTAAAGCCCAAGACCAAAACCTAACCACACTTCGTGCTACAAGCACCAAAGCGCCAATCTCGCCCTTTTGTCAGGCAAAATCAAAAAAATAAATCGGTAGGCCTTGAGCGCCTCGCGCATAGAGGAGCAAGCTTTTGCCTATTTGTGTGTCTATTTACGTACTGACACGTTTAGTATATGGCTTGATAGCCATAGCGCAAAAGCTATCTCTAAATCCAAATCATTTTAGCCTAAAGTTGCGTCAGATCGTTAAAAATCGCCAAGAATGTCAGTCCTAGTACTAAACCCAAACTGATCATTGTCAGCACCACCTGCACGCGCTCATTAGGCCTACGGTGCGTTACCTTTTCATACAAGAGATAAACTAATTGTCCACCGTCTAAAATCGGAATTGGCAGCAAATTGAGCACACCTAAATTAATGGAAAGCGTCGCTAAGAACCACAAAAACACGGTCAAACCAATGTCGGCTGAAGCGCCAGCACCTTTAGCAAGAGTGATAGGGCCGCCGATATTTTGCGCACTAAGCGCACCAGAGATCATCTGCTTGGCCGAATTTAAGATGACCATACTCATATGAGCCGTATCAGAGGCCGCATGAATCATGGCATCTACAGGGCCGTATTTAACCTCGGTGTAGAGCTCTGGAATTGACGTAACCATGGTGCCGATGCCAATCATCGGACGTGACACCTTACGTGAATCGTCGTAGCGCAGCTCAGGAAGCAGCTCTACCACGAATTGCTCAGCGCCACGCTGCACTTCTAAGGTCAAAGGAATACCAGCCTCAATGGAAGCAATTGGGTACGAGGAAATGGTCTTTTGTACACTGCGCCAATCTGGGGTAGGTATACCGTTGACTGACAAAATAGTATCGCCTACTTCTAAGCCCACACGCGCAGCTGGAGAGTTCTCTTGAACTAAAGCTAACTCACGCTGCACCTCACCTAAGCAAGGCTCAAAACCAACCTCCTCAAAAGGTCCTGAATGTGGCGTGATGTTGAGATCGTGTAGGTTGAGAGTGAGGGTACGATTGGAGTCTTTGCCGATAGCACCTGCAACCACCAACTCCACATTGGAATCGACATTAGTAATGATCTCAGTTGCGGCCTCTTGCCAGTTTTTGACCTCCACTCCGTCGATCGAGCGGATTAAGTCGTACTGTTGCAAGCCAGCAGATTCAGCCCTACTCCCAGCATCAATCTCACCGACCACAGGCAATACTGTTTGCACACCAAGCAAGTTGACCACGGTGTAGAGAATAAAGGCAAGCACGATATTGCACAAAGGGCCAGCGCCAATAATCAGAGCGCGCTGTCCGATGGTCTTGGAGCTAAAGGAATCGTCATCAGGGGCTGATACACCACTGCCAATAACTGTACCAGCGCCCGCACCAGCAACGCCAACAACATCATCCACCCCATCCCAATTACCGCTGCGCAATTGGGCAAAGTCGGTATCGATAGTCTTGCGATCTGAGGAATCTGCGTCACTGTTGCTATTACTGTTGCTGCTACTGTTGTCTTGACTCTGTCTCTTGCTCTCAGCGACTACAGCACCCCCCACGCGATCAACAACACTAGCTTCTTCCTCATCACCAGCTTCGCCCTTCATTTTGACGTAACCGCCTAGAGGGAAAAGCGAGAGCGCGTACTCAGTACCATCACGGCCGCGCTTACGCCAAATCACAGGGCCGAAGCCGATAGAAAAGCGCATGACCTTAACACCGCATTTGCGTGCAGCAAAGAAGTGTCCAGCCTCGTGAATGGCGATCAAGATGCCGATGGCAATGATGAAAAAGATGAGATTCCACAAGGCTGAGCCCATATATTCTCCAAGAAAAGTGGCTAGAGACAGGAAAAATAACAGGATTCTAAGGATGTAGCCCCACGCCCTACTGCCCTATCCTCTCCTCTTACAAGAAAGTCGCAGTGGAAATGAGGCTTTGCGCATCGAGCAAAGCTTGGCACTAGCACAGCTTAGCTTAGCTTAGCTTGGCTGTGTCTAACACTCTAAGCCTAGAGTAGCAGGCTATATGCAGCTTTAGCTTAGCTGCCTTATTTTGCGTCAATGAAAGCTGAAGCTAAGCTACGGGATTGATTATCAATAGCCATAATCTCAGGAAGCTCATAGGCTGAGCTGCCAGAGATCTTGCTTAAGACGTGCTCTACCACCTCAGCAATGCCTAAGAAGCTGATACGGCCAGCTAAGAAAGCAGCCACCGCCACCTCATTAGCAGCATTTAAGGCTGTAGTGCTTGCTTGGCCTAACTTGCTGGCCTCAATGCCCATAAAGAGGCATGGGTAGCGCTTGTACTCAGGCTCCTTAAAGGTCAAGGCTGAAACCTTGGTGAAATCTAATGGGCTCACCGGAGTGGTGATGCGTTCTGGGTAAACTAGAGCATGGGCAATTGGGGTCTTCATATCAGGCTGACCTAATTGCGCCAACACAGCACCGTCGACATAGGAGACCATAGAGTGGATCACAGATTGTGGGTGCACGATGACCTTAACTTGCTCTGGGGTGGCGTTAAAGAGATAGCGAGCCTCAATAAACTCCAGCGCCTTATTCATCATGGTAGCTGAGTCGACCGAGATCTTTGGGCCCATCGACCACACAGGGTGGTTGATGGCCATCTGTGGAGTCACAGTAGTCAGAGTCTCTAATGGGCAATCTCTAAAAGGGCCACCTGACCCAGTAAGCAGAATCTCACGCACGCCCACGCCCGCAAGATCGCAACGGCCCATGCACACCTGCTCTGATGGTGGCAGACATTGGAAAATAGCGCTGTGCTCACTGTCTACTGGTACTACAGTGCTGTGATACTGATAGGCAAGGTCAAAAAAGAGCTTGCCGCTCATGACGAGCGCTTCTTTGTTTGCAAGGCAGATACGGCAGCCTGTCTTGATAGCTGCAAGCAATGGTGGCAAGCCCGCGGCACCAACGATAGCGCCGACCACGATATCAGCCTCACCGTCACCTGAGAGCGCCACAACACCGCTCTCACCTGCGAGCACATCCACGTGCAGAGCTGCCAGCGTAGCATCAGAGTCTAAACGCTCACGCAGCTGTGCGGCAGCAGCAGCATCAAAGAGCGCAACACGCTTTGGCTTAAACTCGGTGATCAGAGGCAGGATTTTATCGACATTGCCCTTAGCAGCCATACCATGCACGACAAAGCGCTCAGGATGCTGACGCAGTACGGCAAAGGTGCCCTCACCAATAGAGCCTGTAGCTCCTAAAACTGTGACTTTTTGCATTGCAGAAGAGGATGAGGCTGAAGCAGCAGAAACAGAGTCCGAAGCTGAGGCTGAGGCTAAAGCTAAATCTGAAGCATTAAGCGGCGACATGGAAGAGCTCTCCACTGACAAGCCAATATAAGCTTAAGAATACAGGGATGGCAGCTAACTGGGAGTCGATACGATCGAGCATGCCACCGTGACCGGGGAATATCTTGCCTGAGTCTTTGATGCCGACAAGGCGTTTTAACATGCTCTCCATCAGATCGCCAAACACCGAAATCACGATAGCGCCAAAGGCTGCAACCAAGAAAGCAAGCTCATCTACGCCGTATATCGAATATAAGTGGTAATACTTAGCCAAATACATAACGACAATGGCAAAGACCAAGCCGCCATATAAACCCTCTCGGGTCTTTTTAGGACTTACTTCTGGCATTAAAGGAGTCTTACCAACCATACGACCGGTGAAATAGGCACCTGAGTCAGCAGCCCACACCAAGGCCATAACGCTGATGACTAAGAAAGCACCCTCGTTATAGTTCATAGCAAAGTTGGTGGCGCGCAAGATGAGGAGACCTTGGAGGAAAGGCAATAGCATCAACAGACCGACAATGGTGTTGATCACGATGTTATCGTGCCACTTAACGATATTTGGATAACTCTTGACGAGAAAGATAGCAACCAACCAGAAAGGCAGGGCAATAGCCACCAAATACTTCATGTAGACAGGAACAGGCGTGGCGACATACTCTCCTGGAGGGGCTGCGATAAACATCAAAGTGGCGCACACAGCTGCGATAGCCACAAAAGGGATACGGCTCTTATACTTAAGCAGAGGGCCCATTTCATAGGCTGCCACCATGTACATCAAGAGGGCGCCCATAGTAAAAAAGGCATAATCTGCCACAAAGAGCCACACTACCACTAAAGCAATCAACACTACGCCCGTGGCTATTCTCACGCCCATATCGCGCTCCAATCGACAATCCAAAAATCAACACACGAAAAAAGGACTCACAAGAGCCCTAACAGCTGTCATCGCATGCGCCATAGTGGAGACGAGCACAGGTGTTGAGACTCTCAAGCAATCTTCACTGTAGCCCGTATGCTCTGCTTACAGTGATAGGCACTAGCCTCTATGCTAGCCCCAAAAAATTATAGCCCATACAGGGCTATTGCTGTGGTAGTAGCCGCCAAAGTGTTACGGCCGCCACCTTTTATTGAGTAAACCGATGTGCACTACGTGCTCATTTACACAAGGTGCTTCACGCTTAGCTTGAGCCAGAGCCTAGACCTAGACCCAGCCTCAGACCTAGGCTTTTGCTTGCACCTGCTCGGAAGTCATACCGAAACGGCGCTCGCGTTTGTTATAGTACTCCAAGGCTGCATCAAGATCCTTTTTGTCGAAGTCAGGCCAGAGCACATCAGTAACATAGAATTCACTGTAGGCGCATTGATAGAGGAGAAAGTTACTGATACGCTGCTCACCGCCAGTGCGGATCAGAAGATCTACATCATCACTCACAACCAACTCTTGTTGCACCATGCGCTCAGTGATGGCATCGACATCAATCTCACCGGCAGCGACTTTGGTGACTAAAGCACGGCAAGCCTGTGCAATATCCCAGCGGCCACCGTAGTTGATGGCGATGTTGAGGGTCATGCGGGTGTTGTTGGCCGTTAAAGCCTCGATGTCGGAAATAGCCTTGATGAGCTTATCTCCAAAGCGGGAAATATCACCGACAAAGCGGACACGAATACCGTTTTGGTGGAGACGCTCGCGCTCTGATGTCAGCACTTTAGCAAACAGATCCATCAGTCCTGCCACTTCATCTGGTGGACGCTTCCAATTTTCCGAAGAAAAGGCAAATAAGGTGAGGATAGGGATGCCGTAGCGAGCAGCATTTTCAACAATGCGTGTTACCGCTTTGGAGCCTTGGCGATGTCCCATAAGGCGTATCATGCCGCGCTTTTTGGCCCAACGTCCATTACCATCCATGATAATGGCGAGGTGATGCGGTACAGAGGACGCTACATGAGACACCACAGGAGACGCTACAAGAGACGTGTGGATTTCTGAGTCTGAGAAAGAGGTACCGTTTTTTGGAGTGGAGCTAATGTCAGTTGATCTAAGCATCTTGAGCTCTCAAGCAGCAAAATGGCACAAGGGCACAGGGCACAAAGGCACAGGGCGGGATGAAGCTGACGTTATGGCTCCCCTAGACGGGCGCACACAACGTGATAAGACAAAAAACGGGCCGCGAAATGATGTAGGCACAAACAACAGGTGCATGGCACAGCATTTTTAGGCCCGTGAAGCTAGCCTTGAGCTTTATGGAAGGATTAGACCTCCATCAGCTCCTTCTCTTTGGCTGCTAAGATTTCTTCGCATTGCTTAATGGCAGCGTCGGTCAGCTTCTGAATCTGCTCTTCGCCTGCCTTCTGCTCGTCCTCAGAGATCGACTTGTCCTTTTGCAGGTTCTTTAATGCTTGGTTGGCATCGCGACGGACATTACGGATCTCAACGCGAGACTGCTCAACTTCACCGCGCACGACCTTAACTAAGTCCTTGCGGCGCTCCTCAGTTAATGGAGGAAGTGGCACACGAATGTCAACGCCAGCAACCACTGGATTTAAACCTAACTCAGACTTCTGAATGGCCTTCTCCACGTCCTTGATAGCGTTACGATCAAACACGGTCAGCTTCAGGGTACGAGCGTCTTCGACATTGACTTGAGCAACTTGGCGTAATGGCGTTGGAGAGCCGTAGTACTCAACCATAATGCCATCTAAAATGCCCGGCTGAGCACGACCAGTGCGGA
The DNA here is from genome assembly GCA_944393075.1 of uncultured Anaerobiospirillum sp. Classification (GTDB taxonomy): domain Bacteria; phylum Pseudomonadota; class Gammaproteobacteria; order Enterobacterales; family Succinivibrionaceae; genus Anaerobiospirillum. Next base: position 13,552 of record CALXYZ010000005.1, read on the forward strand.
TCTTGTTTAAACGGCTGCCTAACGACTCCACGGCTTTCTTCATGCGAGCTTGGGCGTCGTTTTTAACGTCATTGACCATAGTAAAAAATTCTCCTTCAAAGAGATGTGGGACTCACATTTGATCAGACTAGAGCATAACGCACTATGGTGCAAAAATGCACGCACTAACGCAAACTTGCGCGCGCTTGCGCACAATCTTGCTTAGCTTGCACCATCATCCCCATAATGCAAAAGGCATGGCCACTGCCTTAACTGCAACTGAGTCTTGGCTGCGGCCACACCTTTGTAGCACTTAGTCGGAAATGAGAGTACCCTCATCGCCTCCGGTAGCTGCATTTAAAAGGGCTCCGTCTTTGGTCATCGAGAAGACGCGAATCTTCATATGATGATCACGCGACAGCGCAAAGGCGGTGAGATCCATCACCTGTAGCTCCTTGGAGATCACCTCTTGATAGGTGAGGCTCTTATACAAGGTAGCATTAGGGTCTTTCATAGGATCAGAGCTATACACACCGTCGACCTTGGTGCCCTTTAAGACTTCATCACAGTGCAATTCTACTGCACGTAACACCGCAGCAGTATCTGTGGTGAAAAATGGTGAACCGGTGCCACCGGCTACGATCAGCACAGAACCCTGCTCTAACACCTCACGACCTTGTTGGGATGAGTATTGAGTGGTGATAGATGGGATGCCGTAAGCTGACATCAACACGCAGTGAGCACCTTGACGGATAAGCTCATCGCGCATGGCTAAACCATTGATGACAGTAGCTAACATACCCATTTGGTCGCCAACGGTACGATCCATGCCGGCCTTTTGTAAGGCAGCGCCACGGAAGATATTACCGCCGCCGATCACTAATGCTACCTGTACGCCTTGGTTCTTGATAGCGATAACGCTTTTGGCCATCTCGCTTAAGATCTCAGGTTCGATACCAAATTGGGTAGCACCACCTAAAGCCTCACCCGACAGCTTCAACAGAATACGGCGTGCGGACTTAGTGGTTGAGGTTACAGTTTGATTTTGCAAAGTTGAAGTCATGTGGCAATTGCCTCTGTTCTTAGTGCTCTAGTGCTATGGTCTCGAGGATTACTTCTGAGATGCAGCGATCTGAGCCTGAACTTCAGCAGCGAAGTCGTCTTCCTTCTTCTCGATGCCCTCACCCACCTCTAAGCGGACGAAGGACTTAGCGTCAGCATTGTGCTCCTTTAATAACTGTCCAACGGTGATGTTTGGATCCATCACGAATGGCTGACCAGTTAAGGACACTTCGCCGGTGAACTTCTTCATACGGCCTTCAACCATCTTCTCGGCAATCTCCTTTGGCTTGCCGGAGTTGACGGCGATCTCGATCTGAATCTCGCGCTCCTTAGCAACGACCTCAGCAGAGACATCCTCTGGGTGCACGAAGTCTGGCTTGGAAGCGCAAACGTGCATAGCGACGTTCTTAGCGAGCTCGGTGTCACCACCCTCTAAGGAGACAACCACGCCGATACGCTTATTGGAGTGGACGTAAACACCTAAGGTGTCGCCAACGGTACGGGAGATACGACGGATGCCTAAGTTCTCACCGATCTTAGCGATTAAAGCGGTTAAGGCGTCGCCGACGGTCTGACCATCGTAGTCAGCAGCCTTTAAGGCCTCAACGTCTTCGATCTTGCCAGCTAAAGCGATCTGAGCGACCTTGTTAGCGAAAGCGACGAACTCTTCGTTCTTAGCAGCGAAGTCAGTCTCGGAGTTAACTTCGACTAAGACAGCCTCGTTGCCCTCGTGTGCGCAGGCGATCATACCCTCAGCAGCAGTACGGGTAGCCTTCTTAGCAGCCTTTAAAGCACCAGACTTACGCATCTCTTCGATGGCGGCCTCGATGTCACCGTTAGTAGCAACTAAGGCTTTCTTGCAGTCCATCATGCCAGCACCAGTGCGCTCGCGTAACTCCTTCACTAACTTTGGGCTAATCTTAGCTTCTTCAGCCATTATTGTGTCCTCAATGTATTCACAAAAGGCAGGATAGTCCTGCCTTATCTTTGAATCAGAATCGACCCCACCAAGCCCATCACCATCAATAATGCCTATATCTGCCTATATCCCTGCCCTAACGACTGATTGCTTAAACTCCACACCGACTCATTCAAACTTACTTGCGGCAAGCTTGCAGCTTGCAGCAGCAGCTGCTGCTTACAGCTTTGCTTAGCTAATCTTAGCTAAGCTAAGCTTGAGCTTACTAGCTTTTTAGCTCTAGGCGCTTAAGCTTGGCTTAACTGCTCTGTTAAGCTAAAGGCATGCAGATCTAATACAGTCGATATATGAGTAAAAACAAGGCAGGCAGCAAGAGAAATCAAAAATCACTGTTTCTTGCTTGCTCGCACATAAGGTCACACCTCAGTGCACAGAGAGAATTGATGGAGGAGCGTCAGGGATTGTATGACGCAGGCAAGTGGCCGTGCTATGCACACGACCACCTACCTTGGGTAACAAGAAATGGATCAAACAATCTCACTCTTGCTTGAAGTGGCATTAGGCCTCAGGAGCAGCCTCTGGAGCCTCGGCAGCAGCCTCAGCAACGGCCTCACCCTCAGCTGGTTGCTCAGTCTCAGCACGGGTCATCTCAGCACGAGCGGCGTTGATAGCCTCAACGACACCCTTTAAGTACAGGTCGATGGCGCGGATAGCGTCGTCGTTACCTGGGATGACGTACTGCACGCCGTCTGGAGAAGAGTTGGTGTCAACCACAGCCACAACGTCGATACCTAAGTTGTTGGCTTCCTTGATGGCGATGTGCTCGACCTCAGCGTCGATGACGAACAGAGCATCTGGAAGACCACCCATGTCCTTAATACCACCTAAGGAACGGTTTAACTTCTCGAGCTCGCGGGTACGTAATAAAGCTTCCTTCTTGGTGAGCTTGTCAAAGGTACCATCGGTGGACTGGATCTCAAGCTCCTTTAAGCGCTTGATGGACTGACGAACAGTCTTCCAGTTGGTGAGCATACCACCTAACCAGCGGTGATCGACGTAGTACTGATCGCAAGCCTTAGCAGCAGGACCGATCTTGTCAGCGGCAGCACGCTTGGTGCCGACGAATAAGATCTTGCCCTTGTGAGCTACGGTGGAGCTTAAGAAGTTTAAAGCGTCCTCGTAGCACTGCACGGTCTTCTCTAAGTTGATGATGTGCACGCCGTTACGGGCACCAAAGATGTACTGCTTCATCTTTGGGTTCCAGTAGCGAGTTTGGTGACCGAAGTGGACACCAGCCTGTAACATATCGCGCATCGAAATGTTTGACATAGTAAGAATCCTTGAAAAAATTGGGTTATGCCTCCACTGTTCCACTTTTCAAACTAAACGCTTAAAGACCAAGCCATACCAAGCTTCCTCACGGCGCTCGCCACTGTAACAAACGTTACAAAGACTAGCGCTAAGGCCTCAAGCTTGTTGAGCCTTGTTGTCGCTTCGCCAAAGAGTCACACTCACTACCACTACAACTACTTACTAGTTAGTAGCAAGCCGCATCTTGGTCTTACCCTAGACAACAGGTCTTTAATATTGAAGCAGGTATCTTGTCAGCTCTAGAAATCGGCCACCTACACAGATGTAGATGTGGCCACGTCACTCACCAAACAACGAGTGATCGTAATGCATGAGGCGATCAAGGCAAAGCTTGTAGCTTTAGCTTGTAGCTTTTAGCTTGTACTCATGCTTCTAGGCCCAAGCCACGACACTAAGCTCAAAGTACGGCACAGGGAGCAAAGGCCGATGTGGCAAGAACTTAAAAGGAGCTCATGCTCCTCCACCTACTTTTCACCGTTTAGCACCCTGATAAAGTGTTGGTGAACAGTGTGTGTTTTTAGCAAAACTGCAATGCACACTAATTTCCGCCTCTTGCTAGCAAGCGAAGAACGCCATTGCATCTACGTTCCCCATTACTACCAGTTACAATGCCTAACACAGGTTGCCCCATCCTAGACAGCAAAAGGCAAGCTATTTTAGCACAACACAAATCAAAGAAAACGCTTTTTTTGGCCAGTTCTCTCCCCTGTCACTGCCATACCACCCACATACCACTGCCAACCACCAGCTATGGTGCTTTGCCATAGCTTGACCATGGCCTAGCCATGGTTTGTCCATGGTTTGGCTCACACCATCAGCTCCAGCGGGGCTTGGTACGCAGCAATGAGGCATGGCTGCGACAACAACAAAGGCAAAGGCAACAGCAACTCCTGCAACTGTTGCTGCTAATGCTAATACCTACTTGCTCTCTGCTACCCTGACCTTGGCTTCACTCTCTGGCTCAGCATCCTTATTGTGACGGACAGGAGATGCCAAAATATGATGTGGGGTGCTGTCGAAAACATGGTCAAGCTTAATGCAGTTACTTGTCAGCAGCTGCTTGTTATACATGGTGATACCTAAGTTGGAGTAGTTAATTCCACGGCTGACCATGTCCTTTTCGGCATCAGTAGAAGCTTCGTGTGGGTTCGCTAAGGTCTCATGACGCACAACGCTGTAGAGTGTTGGCAAGCGCTCTGGCTCTAAAGCTAAGAATTTATCCCCCTCTAACAGACCAAAGATGTTGTTGAACTGCATCAGCGCACGGGACTTAGCTTTTGGATCGACGAGGTTTTGGCCGACATTTGGCACTTCACCTTCGATACCTGCAAGGCTCAACAAGGTCAGCCCCATATCGATTTGGCTCACCTCACGGCTATCTGTGTGTGGCAACACGTTAGGGGCAATGATGACTGCTGGAATGGTGAAGTCATGCAGCGGGAAGTCACCACTACCACGTACACGGCTCTCATGGTCAGCAATGACCAAGAACACGGTGTGGTTGTAGTAATCCTCTTGCTTGGCCTGCGCAAAGAACTGACCTAAGGCGTAGTCAGCATATTTGGCGGCAAGCATACGAGCAGGCTCCTCTGTTGGGAAGCCATCTAAGGAAACCTTGCCCTCAGGGATATCAAATGGATCGTGAAATGAGGACGAGAACACCACCGAGAAGAAGAGCTGACCATTTTTGAAGTGCTCGCGGAAGACTTGGTTGGCACGCGCAAAGAGGTCTTCATCCGACACGCCCCAAGAGGCCACAAAGCTAGGGTTCTGGTAATCCTTTTGCTCCACAACCTCATCCATACCGTTGTCGAGGAAGTAGCTGCGCATGTTATCGAAGTGACTTTCGCCTCCATAGATAAAGCTGGTGGCGTAACCGGAGCGCTTAAAGATCTCAGCTAAAGTGGCATATGGGTCTTTAGGGAATGGCAGCTTCACGATGCTCTGCAAGGCAGATGGCGGCATCGAAGCAGTAACAGCCTCAATACCACGAATCGAGCGGTGGCCAGCGGCATACATGTTCTCAAACCACCAGCCGTCGGCACGCAGACTCTCAAAATTTGGTGTCATAGGCACACCACCTTGAGAAGCCACAAAGTTATCGCCCAACGACTCCTCTAAGATCACGACCACGTTGTAAGGCTGCATCGGCATCACCGAGTGCATAGCTCTTTGCAGCGAGCCCTCTCGCTCACTTTCGCTCATATTAAGCAGAGGCTCAGCACTACTCATGCGCGACAGCACAGGAATTGGGCCGTGAATAGTGCTCATAGAGCCAGCATCAATACCGGAAGCCGCGAACTGATCGCGACTGGTCTCAGTGCTGTTACCGTTGCTGATACCCGAATACAAGCCAGCAAACGCACGCACGCGTTGATTGATTGGGCAGTGTGGGTCAAAAACTGCTGGCTCTGAACGATTAGAAAGGCTGCCAATGCTAGAGAGTGCTTGCTCTGGAGTCACCTTTGCGTATATCTGGCTTTCTGAAACTTGACTGTCTTTGAGATGCGCAAAGGCGTAGATCGCACTGTAACTGGAGTTAAGTGGCAGCGTATTAACGAGTGAGTTGTTAGTGAAAGCCACCATAGCAGGGTTGAGAGGACGGTGTCCTAAGGTCGAACGAATGCCTAAAGGCACGATAGCCACAGTAAACACCAAGGCCGTCACCGCCACTAGCTTCGAGCTCTGCTCATAGCCCTGAAAAGCCCATGAGCCCAACTTCCAGCCAGCCACCACAGTCAGCGCTGTACCAACAATGCTGAGAAGCAATGCCACCTTATGACCATGCCACAAGGTCGCAAAAATCTCACGTGGGTACTCCAAGTATTGAACGTAAATGTGGTTAGGGCGTACACCGTACTCAAGGATAAAGCCAGGGGTAGCGGCCTCGTTCATCAACAAGAAAGCCAAACACAGCGCGCAATAGGCTTTGATAGCGGTGATGATGAAACGGTGAACCTTAATGAAGGGAATCATGCTCACAAGCGTTAGCACGAGCATAGGAAGAGCAAAGAGAGCGCAGATCGACGCAAAATCAACACGCACGCCTTGGAATAAGATATGAGCCCAAGCGGCAGCACCAGACTCAGGAGGCAGCTGATCATACTGCCACAAGGTCAGCAACAGACGCGATAGCGTAAGAAGCAGCATTGCGGCAAAGGCCAAGAACAAGATAGGCCCGACACCACGATGCACAAAATTATGAATAGCCCTAACCCAACAAAAGCACACCACTCTGTGCTCATTCTCGCCAACTTCGTAGCTGCTACTAGCGTTAGCTTTAATAGCAGCAGCTTTAGTGGCCCTCTCACGCAGGCTCCGTTTCAATCTGCTTAACATCACACTCTCTCCTTAGGCTTGTTCTTCACTTCCTAGCTTCCTAAATTCACACCATGCTCTTGAAGCACAACAAACGGTCGCATGACCACACGTAACAGTGCCTCCCCATCTTAACAGTTGCGGCAATGCTAGATCGCAAAAATTAGCCAAAACCTAGGCTATACAGACAAAATGCAAAAAAAAAATGTGCCCGTACACACTTTTTCTCGGGCGGTTTAACATGGATTTAACCAAATGCACCACAAAGCTGCTAAAGCCGCAAGCTAACAAGAAAGAAACATGGAGCAAGAAAGACTGGAAGTGGAAGTGAGAGTGAGAGTGGGAGTGGGGATTAGCAAGTTAGCACTTAAGCTCACTAACTATGCCCCTATGGCTTACGACCAGCTTCACCATAGAGGCTGTGAATTTGCGCCTAATACGCTGCACTAAGACTAGGGTTAGCGCCCTAAGCCATGACTAGTATTGGTGGAAGACCTTGGCTGCAATCTTCCATTGGCCATCGATCTTAATCAAGCTGTGATAGTCGGTGAAAGTCAGTTGGTGCCAGTCCTCAAGCTCTACACGCACGGTAGCCACAGTACCAGACACATCCAGGACATCAATGCGAGCCTTAGCCTTCTCATCACCACCGACCGCATCAACAGCGGTATAGAGGTTTTCGATCGACCCTGCACCCAACACGCCATTTTGATATCCATAAATAACCGCACCCTTATCAAAAGCCTCTCGCATCAAGGCAGTATCACCTTTTTTGCAGCCCTCGGTGTATTTGGTAACGGTAGCAATGATGGCTTCGTAGTCATCAACAGTTGCTTTTGCCATAAAACAATCCTCCAAAAATACGAACTTCGTAAAAAGCAATGAGGTGGACTTGACCTCACATCTACCTCATACTTTCAGGATAGACTGAATTTTCTATATGACAAGAACGCACTATTTTGTAATGTAATATACTTTTAGTAAGTCACTTTCTAAAATATAGTAGGAACCAACCATGGACATCGAGAAGCTCAAAGAGTTTGAGTGCCCGCTAGAAGCCACTCTGGCCATCATTGGCGGCAAGTACAAAATCACAATCATCTATTTCCTCATCAACCAGACCTTACGCTACTCACAGCTACAGCGACTGATTCCTCAAGCCTCGCCCAAGATGCTCGCACAACAGCTTAAGGAGTTAGAGCATGACGGCCTTATCAACCGCAAGCTGTACCCAGTGATCCCACCAAAGACCGAGTACTCGCTTACTGATTTGGGCAAGTCTTTAGCCCCTGTCATCCTCGCCATCTTCCAATGGGGCGAACAACTCTTTGTTAAGGCAGGTCTTGAGGTTCCATGCGATCCAGAGGATATCAAGAGGATTCGTGGCGCTATCAGCACAAAAGAGGCAGATGAGACAGATAAGGCTGAGTAGGCTGAGTAGGTTGAGTAGGCAGCGGAGATGGAAGAGCCAGAGATGGAATCAGGCAAAGAACTGTAGGAGAAAATGCGATGCGTTAGACGCGTGAGAAAAGTGGATGCCGAGAAAAAATACGGCCTCCATCATGCGCTTTAATGCACCATGGAGGCCGTGAGTAACTCTTGAGCCAGTGCCACCGCACCCTATATAAGGTGCTTAGTGGCGAGATCTCTTATTGGAGCTTGGTCAGGTTAGACTGGGCACCAATGTCGTGTGCTGGGTCGTTAGAGTGGAAGTGGCTTAACTTGAAGCGCGACAGGTTCTGAACCAGATCGCGAATCGAGGCCACGCTGGTATCGCAGTGGCTGATAGCCTCTTCAGCAGAACGCACAATCTCAGCAGTATCCACCGTAATCTTCTGCATGTTGGCAGAGATCTCAGAAGTAGCAGTAGTCTGCTCTTCGGCGGCGGTAGCAATCATACGAATCTGATCGTTTACCTGACCAACATAATCTAAGATCGAGTTTAAGGTGTCCTCAATCGAGCTGGCGCGGTCAGCAACAGAGTTGATGTTCTCCACCGAGGTATTCATGGAGTTGGTTGCATCAGCAGCATCCTTCTGCACTTGATGCACCATGGCCGAAATCTCTTGCGTGGACTTGGAGGTACGTGAAGCAAGAGCACGCACTTCATCAGCCACCACCGCGAAGCCACGACCTGCTTCACCAGCACGGGCAGCCTCAATAGCAGCATTCAAGGCCAACAGATTGGTTTGAGCGGCAATCTCATCAATGGTACCCACAATAGAACCAATCTTTTGGGTTTGTTGAGCCAGAGCTTGCACCTTGCTAGCATCGTTTTGGGTGTAGCTGGACTGGTTGCGAATGTCCTCAATAGTGGCACGAATGAGGTTCACGCTATCCTGAGTCACGCTAGTGGACTGATCAGATAAGGTTGCAGCGCGCTCGCAGTTGCTGGCGATTTCTTGAGTAGTCGACACCATCTCATTAGCAGCAGCTGCCACGGTAATGGCTTGTTGCTCAGCCTCACGGGATGAAGCCATGATGGAGTCAGCAGAAGCCTTGGTGTTGTCTAACTGGCCATTTAAGCCTGTAGCCAGACCACGAATCATAGCAATAGAGTTGCTCAAGTCGTTGCGCATCACACGCATGGACATAGCCAAATCGCCGAACTCGTCGTAGCTCTTGTTGGCGTTGATATCGACGTCGAGATTGTTTTGCGCGATTTGATTTGCAGTTTCAACTGCTACGGTGAGGCTGCTAGTGATGGCGTGAGCCATTAGCAAGGAAATGACGATACCTAACACCACAGCACCAGCACCTAAGCCGATCACGATGTAGGCCATCGAAGTGTCCTGCAAGGCTGCCACAGAATCATTGATGTTGCGCACTACCTTACGGCTCATGGATGCAGTGAGATCAGACATCTGCGAGGAGATTGGATGGATCTCAGATAAGAAGAAAGCTAAGGCATCATAAGGCTTGCCGGATTCGACTAATGGCACGATCACTCGTTGATAGAGTTGCTGATAGCTGTTGCTCAGTTCCTTAAGCTTAACGAAGTCTTCGCCAAAATCAGCACTTAAGGAGTTAAGCTTATCCATGTCGGCGTTGACGACATTGACAGCAGCTTCGAACTTCTGACGTTGTTGATCGTTGACATTACCAGGAGTTAAGTACTCAGAGAGACTGTTGTTCGCAGATACAATACTGTTATTGATGGACAAGGTCATCTCGAAACGAGTGTCGACCAAGTTCTTCACTTCACCTGCCACCTCAGTACTTGCAAACAGTGCTCGTACTGCAATTAACGAAATAATGCAGGTTAAGAACAAGATAATGCTGAACACCAGCATCAACTTGCTTTTAATCCTGAGTCTGCTCCATAAGGACATGGTACGTACTCCTCTAAGCCTTTCTTTTATGGCGTTTCACGTACCCTGTATCTCAGTCCCAATCATGCCACTAGGACATTGTGGAAAGCCTAGCAGTAACGGTGGGAGTTAAGCGTCAGGGTGCGCCCCAGCACAAAACTCAAAAGCACAGAAACAATAAAGAAAAACGAAAAACCAAGCTCGACATGCGAGCAACTCATACCACCAGAGGCGGTATATCCTCACAAAACTGCAACACAGTCGGGGCTTGTTTCATTTTCGATCCTCACCATAGCACACATTACACACTAGGCTTTGCATTACCTTACAGATCTTTGACTAAGATCTAGTGCGACTATTGCCAACGGTGAAGCAAACGACAACTTCACTTGTCGGAGAAGCCCTGACAATTACTCACTACGCGCAATCACCAGCACTAGCACTGCAGGCACCACGTAACGCAACGCGACGACGCTACGCTGCCTCACGCAGCGCTGGTGCTAAAGCTGGCGCTAAACAAAACCTCTACTGAGCGGTATCCCACTTCTTTAAAATGGAATCGATAGTGCCATCAACCATCATCTCTAAAATGGTCTGATAGATAGCCTCGTTATAAGGCGAGCCCTTACGCAGCGCAAAAGCATACTTACAAGCATTTTCGCCGAAACGGTGCTCTGTTACCGCCAAGCCCACACTTGGTACCGACTTTACGAAGTCCTCCATAGGAGGGCGATCGTAGATCAGAGCATCAAGCCTACCGTAGGCCACTTGGAACAGCCCCAAAGTAACATTATCAAAAGGCACGCCCACACCGTTTACTAACTTGATGTAGTCTTCGGAAGTGGAGCCACGCTCATAGCCAATACGTAAGCCACGCAGGCTTTCCTCATCCTTAATTTCAGGGTGCAGGCGCTTGCTGTAGACCACAGTTAAGCTCGAAGTAAAGAAAATTGGAGTGAAATCGTAGAGCTTGGCGCGCTCCTGCGTAAAGGAGATGCCACCCACCACCATATCGGCCTCACCAGCTTGCAATCTCTCGAAGCCATCATCACGAGGTAATGGGAAGATGCGATTGTCAGTCAGGTTAAAGAGCAGACGACGCTGAAGCTCATAGATGATATCGATATCCACACCCTGTGGGTGAGTAATATCCTCCTCCATAAAAGCTTGAGGCGCACCTGTAGGGTTGACGTACACTGTCAACGTTACGTTCTCTAGCTCACCGACAGCAAAACTAAGAGAAGACCAAGCCATCAAGGAAGCTGCCGTGATTGCAGCAAGGAATCGTTTCCACCTCATAAGTGCCACCCTAACCTTTATGCTCCTTAATATGCAGGGCATGGACATACTCAAACAGCTAAAACTCAAGCTAAAGTAACAGACCAAGTCGAGCAGTACCGCAAAGGCACATACTCGTCATGACAACTTTAGCGAACTTTAGCGCCCGCCACACAGCTATAGCATGCACACATAGTGTCAAACAACTTAACTACCGTAGCAGCGCCCGCCCCAGTCTTAATCCTTAAGACCATTAGGCACTACCTACTTTAGCCGTTACAGCTACAGGCCATGATATATCGTTACTCAACAGCTCTTATAGGCAACGCCTACAACAGCTAGATTCCAAGATCTAAAAACAAAACAAGCAAAGCAGAGGCACAAAGGCCATCTCTTTGGGCTAGGTCTCATCTGAAGCATGCTATCTGTTAGGCTATCAGCCAACCGCCAACTGCCACAGACCTATCGACCCACATAATGCTTTTGCTATTGATCTTGTTGAGCCTCTGTTGATGCTCATTGGTGTCAGACACAAGCAACAAGGCCACATCGAACAACAAGTGCTCATTGTACTCAGGAAACAGCAAAAGATGCGCCGCTATCTTTGGCACTATCTTTACTTAATGTCGGCAAAATAGGCGCTTGGCTTTAACCTAGCTATCACATGAAAAGCCTACAAAGCCTTATGTGGCGGCGATTTCTTTGCCGCTTTTGCGCACTTTAAGCCGATAACAAAGCATTCCTTACAGTAAACACAAAGATCCACTCGCAACACTCATACTTGAGTGAAGCCTACCTGATTTTGCACGATTATAGTGCGTCTTTTATCCGACAAGTGACAAGTGAGCAAATAATATTGACGCTCGCTAAGAATGCCAACTACTAACCACATATCGCTTACGCGCTGAACGCAAGCCTAATAGCGGCAGCACAAATGGAAAGATGTGACAAATACTGAAGAGCAGCGAAGCGAGAAAGGGAAAAGGGAAAAGGGAAAAGGGAAAAGGGAAAAGGAGAGAAAGCTAGAGGATAAGCTATAGCTCAAGGTCTAACAGCATGTGCACACTAAACCCGCGGGGTATCATTACTTTAAGTTGTGTCTAAGCACTTTGGTGATACCTCAATTTAACGTGGTCAAAAGCCACAAAGCATTTTAGCTAACGCTGGAATTACAAGGTGCTCCATCCCGCTAGACCAGCTTTATCATATACCCTTGCAGCGCAATGTGTCAATCATGCAACCACAAAAAAGCGACAAAAGCCCAAAAAGCCACCAAGCATCTCTGTGCAGAGCTGGCCACACAGAGCGCTTGTCAGGGGTTAGGTGGGTTAGTCAATCCACTTCTTCTTTAAACGATACATAGTGCCATCGGCTTCCATCTGCGAGATGGCCATGTTGATGAGACCGGTATAAGGCGAGTTCTTTGGTAAATAGTAGACGAACTGGCCGTTTTGGATATCAAAGATGTCCTCTGTCATCCCGAGCTTAAAGTCAGGCATACACAATGAGAAGTAGTTGAGCGATGGCCAATCAGAGACCACAGCGTCAATACCCCCTGAAGAGAGCTCATAGTAAGCCAAGATGATGTTATCGAATAAAACTGGAGTGCCTCCTAAAACCTTGCTCACGTACTCCTCAGCAGACGAATTGTGTTTCACTCCTACCTTTTTGCCCTTAAGGTCATGGGCTGAACGTACACCATTGTGATCTCTAGAGTACATGACTCCTAAACCAGAGCTGTAGACAGGCTTAGAGTAATCAAAGCTTTCACCAAGCTTCTCGTTGTAGACATTGCCGCCAATCAACAGATCAACACGCTTCTCTTTGAGCATCTTAAAGCCAGCACGGCTATCCATAGGGAAGAAACGGTTTTCCTTAAGATCAAAGCCTAAGCGGCGTTGTAGCTCATACACCACGTCGATATCAAAGCCCTCAGGATGACCAAAGTCATTGAAAAGCTCAGCAAAAGGAGGGTTCTTAGGATCAACAGCTACCACCAGCTGCATCGATTGCATTCTATTGGAGAGGTTCACTGCTGCCTGAGCAGTATTGCCCACTGAAGAAACCACTCCCACACTCATACTCACACCAACAAAGGCGAGTGCAGGCAACAGCTTCTTTAGCTCACGCGGAACCTTGAGCACCTCAGAGGCTCCGGCCAAAGCCAGTTGCACCACTGCCTTGGCGCCTCTGTTCAAAGAACTAACGTCCACCACAAAACAATCCTCACAAACAACCACATTCGCGGCATAACGCCACAACCGCGCTACTTGTGCCTATATCCTAAATCTCCATCTCATACTCACCAAGCTTCTCAGCTTCAGAGCATGAGAATACAAAAAGCCCATCAAGGCTAATAACAGCCAAGTAGAAAACATCTTGCCTCTCGGCAAACACTTCAGCAGCAGTCTCAGGAACAAGACAGAAAAGCCATAGCAAAGGCAGGCAAAAGCAAAGACTCTATCTAAGCCATAGCTAATCCATAGCTAAGGTTGAGGCTGTGGCTGCTGCTGTGGCTAAGACCGAAAGCCTAAAAACCCAAACTCTCGCCCACAACAACACAACACACGATGCCACCACTGCTAAGAGCTTGAGTCCACCCCATAAACAAGGGATAAACAAGGGCTCAAAATTAAACAGCGGAAAACTCGCCTTATACTGCTACCGCCTAAAGAGTACTACCAAACAGCGCATCTGCCCACATGAAACTGAGGCCATTTTTCCCAAATAGTGATCGACCTCAAAACCCGCATTCCCTCGCAAAATATGGCACTTTTACCATTGTGCACTGTGCATAATGACACAAAAGCACATAGATAAATGCAATCTTGCACATTAAATTCACTTCAACAGTATGCACAAAGAGGCTTGGAAACTGCCATGTAAGCACATATGCACGGTACACATGCACACAATCACACCACATTTAGTGGAGTAAGAAACGCTGAGACCTCGCCTCGCCCTTCAAGTCTTCAAGTCTTCAGGCATTGAAGCTGGTAAGCTTGCTTGTACGTCAAGCGAGCCAAAAACAAGAAGCTCAAGCGCGGCTCTAAAGCAAAAAGCAAAAAGGCAGAGCCAACACTTGAGCTTGCTTGGTTTGGGGCAGATAAAGCTCGACCTATAGCACTTCAACAATCATTAATGCTGCCGTGCTAACAGAGCTATCTTCTGAGCCACTTTTTCTTTAAGAGATACATGGTGCCATCTGATTCCATCTGCGTGATAGCCATGTTGATGAGGCTGTACGTATTCAAAATTCCGGTCCTTGCAAAGGCAGGCTAAGTCCTGTATGGCATAACCTATGGCCCATAAACTGGAGTAGATTCGATTATGCCCAGCCCTCGTGCCATGCCTAGGATGGCCTCAAAATGTTAGGCAGTACAATCAGGTCCGGAATCCTGAATATGTAAATGAGGCTGGTGTAAGGCGAGTTCTTTTGCAGATAGAAGACATACTGGCCGTTTTGGAAGTCGAAGATGTCCTCGCTCAAAGCGAGCTTGAAGTCAGGAATGCTCGATGAGAAGTAATTGAGCGATGGCCAGTCGGAGACTACGGCATCGATCTCACCGGTAGAGAGCTCGTAGTAGGCCATGATGATGTTGTCAAACAAAAAGCCCAAGTACGGCACCAGAGAACTGGAACTTACACTTGAGCTTGGTTTGAGCTGTGGGTAGGCCTCAGTGATATTGGCGACCTACCCAAGGTGGATTTGTTTTGTTAGGACTGAGCCATACGCTCTTAGAACAAGAAGGTAGCACCTTCTTCAGCGGAGCTGACGGTAGCACGGCAGCTCTTGAAGAGGTAACGACCATAGGTCTGCTCGTAGCTTTCAGTATCAGGATGCTCTGGAGTACGGCCAGATAAGTCCTCTAAGCAGTTGACGGTACCGGCTTCAGCGTCAAAGTCGATCATATCGCCATCACGCAGCAGAGCTAACTTGCCGTTACGTAAAGCTTCTGGGCTGACGTGCAGAGCAGATGGGATCTTACCCGAAGCACCAGATAAGCGACCGTCGGTTAATAAGGCGACCTTGTAACCAGCCTTTTGTAAATTGCCTAACACAGGCATTAACTTGTGCAACTCAGGCATGCCAGAGGCTGCTGGACCAGCATAACGCACCACGATCACAGCGTCTTGGTTGAGCTTGCCTTCCTTGTAAGCACGCTCTACTTCGTGCTGATCGTTGAAGACACGGGCAGGAGCCTTCACATGACGGTGCTCCTTAGCCACAGCCGAGATCTTGATCACGGAGCGACCTAAGTTACCGTTTAAGACCTTGAGGCCACCAAACTCTTGGAAGCAGCCGTTAGCATCAGAGATCAAGACCTTTGGATCCTTAGACTCACCGCAGTCAACGAACTTGAGCTCACCGTTTTCTAATACTGGGGTAGTCATCTGCGAAGCGAAATCTGCAACCACAGTGTTGACGTCTTCGTGGACTAAGCCGCGGCGCGATAAGGCCTTCATTAACACTGGCACCCCACCAGCAGCCTGCAGAGCGTTGATATCAGCCTTAGCGTTAGGGTAGATGCTGACTAACAGAGGCACAACCTCAGACAAGTCGGAGATATCTTGCCAAGTTAAGGTAAAGCCAAAGGCCTTAGCGATAGCCACCAAGTGCAGAGTGTGGTTGGTAGAACCACCGGAAGCTAACAGGGCCACTAAGGAGTTGATGATGTTCTTGGCGGTCACAACCTTGTATAAAGGCATTGGGTGAGCGCCAACCACAGTCTTATCGACAATAGCGCGAGCGATATAGTCGGTTAAAGCGGTACGCAGCTCAGTGTGTGGAGGCACAAAAGCAGAGCCTGGAAGCATGAGGCCCATAGCCTCAAACACTAACTGATTGGTGTTAGCCGTACCGTAGAAGGTGCAGGTACCTTGGCTGTGGTAAGAGCTGCACTCCATCTTTTGTAGAGCGCTCTTATCGAGCTCGCCGGCGGCATACTTTTGGCGGATCTCGGTCTTCTCTTCATTGGAGATGCCGGTACCCATAGGGCCAGCTGGTACAAAGGCGATTGGCAGGTTAGCAAAAGCAGCAGCACCCATAATCAGGCCTGGGGCGACCTTATCGCAGATACCCAATAACAAGGCACCATCAAAGCAGTTGTGGCTTAAAGAGATAGCCACACTTTGAGCCACCACGTCACGGGAGAACAAGGACATATCCATGCCTGGCTGACCTTGGGTCACACCGTCACACATGGCAGGCACACAGCCAGCAACCTGAGCGGTAGCACCTACAGCACGCACTGACTCTTTGATAGCCTCAGGGTAGAGGCGATATGGGCAGTGAGCTGAGAGCATATCGTTATAGGCAGAGACGATACCGATATTAGCCTTAGCACAGGACACGACATCAAGCTTGTCTTGATCATCGGTACCAGCGGCGGCGTGAGCTAAGTTCGAGCAGGTTAAAAGACCACGAGCACGACCTAACTTCTCTTGGTCGGCGATCATCTTTAAGTAAGCTTCACGACCGGCCTTAGAACGCTCTTCTAAGTTTTGAGTAACCTTAGCGACAACTGAATTTAACATGCGACCCTCTTTTGCGCTTGTGCCCACAACAGCCACGCGTCTGTGCCTCAAAAGACCTACTCCCTACGCGCTTACCATTGCTAGCAAGAAACCCTGTACCATGTGTGGCAACTGGCTACAAGCACACCGCTTGCGCCAATTGTCGTGCTTATTGTTTGTAGCTACTGCAACGCGCTGCACTGCAACGCGCTGTAATGCGCTGCGCTGCAACGCTGCTACTGTTGTTACTTTTGCTCCTTGAGCTTGGACTCAACAGCGGCGATGGCGTCAGCAATCACTTTCTCGATTGGCTGCTCAATAGAAACACTCACAACGTCAGTTTCGTCGGCACCAGGTACTTCTAAGGTGTCGAACTGGCTTTGCACCATGTCCTTCTTCATGTAGTGGCCTTGACGGGCAGCCATACGCTCTAAGATGGTGTCCATGGAGCCTTGTAAGTGCACGAAAACTAAGCCCTCGTTCTCGTGACGGATGATGTCACGATACTTTTTCTTTAAAGCCGAGCACACGATGACGCCAGATAAGCTGCGGCGTTGCAGCGAGAAGAACACATCACCGATGCGCTCTAACCATGGAGCACGATCCTCATCGTTTAATGGGGTTCCAGAAGCCATCTTGAGGATGTTGGCACGTGGATGCAAGTCATCACCATCAATGAAAGTAGCACCAAACTTCTCAGCTAAGGCCTTACCAACAGTGGTCTTACCAGAGCCGCAAACGCCCATAACCACGCACTTCACGCCTTGACTCATATTTATAGCTCCTCGTTACCAAAAATTCGGTTATCTGCCACATCAAGTCAGGTCACATCCAAGGCCGTATCTACCTAGCCTCTACACACAGCACCACTCAACAGTCCTCATTCCTCATCATAAACAATCGCCAAAGTAACGAAGAAAGAATAAAAATCACCTGACCTTTTCTCTACCTTCGTGCCCTTTCGACTTGTCAGAGGTTGGTAAGTAGTCTGTGTAGTATATGTAGACTGTGTGGCTTTAAGAGCTTTATAAGAAGCCTATAGGCGACTTATGAGGCTCTAGGTGACCTGATGTCAGATCAAAACTGCAACAGCCTTAGCCCTGCTGCTCCCTTATCCTCGTTTTGCAGCATGCTGCGGCCACAACAACACTAAACCGGCGTAACACTCGCTCCTCCTTTGTGTTCCTAACCATCTTCTTTGTTATTCTAGGATCTTCTAGATTCTTCTTAGTTAGATAGGGGCTTACGCTTAAGCTCATCCCCTGGGACTAATATGGCTATTGGAGGATGGATTATTTTGAGTGTGGAGCCTATGGCTGAGCACTCAATGTTACTGGAAACATAATACTACAGTGATATGGGGTTTTTGCAAGTGTTATCAGTAACATTTAGTAACAATAACCCACCACCAAAAAATTTCTTGTAAAAGGCTAAATGCTAGTATTTATCAGCATCTACGCCATTTTTTTACCATTTTTGCTACACAATGTAGCACTGGTCGACTAGTTATCCCGCGTCCAGCCTTGTATCACGCATTAAACCACCTCAAAACCCACTAAAAACGCCATATATAAGCACTTTTCAAAAATGGAACACAGATCCCAATTTTGTAAATTCTTCTTCACAGGGGCTTTATTTACCAAAATGTTACCAGTATCATGTTAGCTATAACATGTTACCCATAACAGCGGCCTGTCATTTAGCAAGTAAGCAAGTGAGTGAGTGGCTAAGCCCTCACAAGGCACAAGCTGTTAAGGGGCGCATGAAGCCGATATGGCGGCCTTTTGAGGGACTACAACTAAGCCTTGGTGCTTGGACCTTTTACAAGCACAGAGCTTAGGAGCTCCAACTTGTAGTTAAAGCAACGTGCTACCGCGCTGCGCCGAAGACACAAGCCACAAGCCCCAGCAAAGCCCAGCTAACCAAAACCAAGCTGAGCTGAACTGAGCTGAACTGAGCTTAACTGAACTTAGCTTCGACTTCATTTAGCCCGAACGACTCTGATCAAAATGAGACAAGGTATTAGGGTTTGCGATTTTGCTAAATGATGTTGTTATTTGGGGCAGGCATGAGGCTTTAGCTACAAGTTGAGGCAAGACAAGCTATCAAAACAGGCTAGACAGGACTTAGTTGTAGTTCTTCAGAAGAGCTTTTTATCTCACTGCTCCGCCGCGCAAGCGTGCTAGCGAGTTAGCAAGTTAGCGCGTTTGCTGAAGTTAGTACTTTTGCGCGGCGGTGAGCCTTTGAGTATTTGGTGTTAAGGTTTGGGTTTATCCCATTAGGGTAGTTCACTATGGAAGAAGTTGCACATAGCACAACCTATCTGCTTTCTGTAGCGGCGATCGCAGTTATTCTGCTGTTGTTCTTAATCATGAAGCTCAAGGTTCACGCCTTTGCTTCGTTAGTTATCGTCTCGGCCGTGACAGCTTTAGCAACCGGCATCGAGTACAGCCAAATCATGCCTCAGATGTTAAATGGCTTTGGTGGTACTTTAGCTTCCGTTGCATTGCTAGTGGGCTTAGGCGCCATGATCGGCAAGATCTTAGAGCAGTCTGGCGGCGCTCAAGTTCTGGCAGACACCTTAATTAAGGTGTTAGGCGAGAAGCGCGCTCCATTGGCTTTAGGTATTGCCTCCTTACTATTCGCTTTCCCAATCTTCTTCGACGCAGGTTTGGTTGTGATGTTACCTGTGGTCTTGTCGGTGGCTAAGCGCTTAGGTGGCTCCCTGTTGATGTATGCCATGCCAGCAACTGGTGCCTTCTCGGTCATGCACGTGTTCTTACCACCACACCCAGGTCCAGTGGCCGCCTCTGGTATCTTAGGCGCTAACGTTGGCATGCTGGTGTTTGTCGGTCTGATCATTGCCATCCCAACTTGGTACTTATCGTCCTACCTCTTTGGTCTCTGGTGCGGCAAGAAGTGGCAAGTTAATGTCCCAGATCTCTTCACCGCAGGTGAGAAGCCAAAGAGAGCTGATGGTAAGGAAGTGGTGCCACCTAAGTTCACCACTGTGCTGGCTATCCTCTTAACCCCAGTGATCTTGATCTTCATCAACACTGGTATCACCACCTTACAAGCTACTGGTGCTTTACCAAAGAATGAGTTCTTATCTTTCATCACTATCTTTGGTCAAACCCCTGTTGCTCTTTTGATCACCTTACTTGAGTGCTTAGCTATCTTTGCCTCGCAGTTTGGTATGAAGCCTCTTGAGGGCATGTGCGAAAAGGCCTTAGGCCCTATCTGCTCCGTGGTGTTAGTCACCGGTGCTGGTGGTATGTTCGGCGGTATCTTACGTGCTTCCGGTATTGGCGATGCTTTAGCAAACACCTTGTCTGATATCGGCATCCCAGTAATCTGCGCTGCCTTCATCATCTCGGCTTGCTTACGTGTAGCCCAAGGCTCCGCCACTGTGGCTTTAACCACTACCGCTGCCTTAATCGCTCCAATCGTAGCCAACAACAGCTTCTCTCAACTTGAGACCTGCTCCATTGTGGCTGCGGTGGCTGCCGGTTCTGTGGTGCTCTCTCACTTCAACGACTCCGGCTTCTGGCTGTTCAAGGGCTTATACGGTGTCGACGAGAAGACTACCTTACGTACTTGGACGGTGTTAGAGACTTTAATTGGTGTCATCGGCTTCTCGATCGCCTGTGTCTTCTACGTCATCTTCTAACACCCTGAGCCTGCATGGATAGGGATAGGGATGGGGATGGGAAACAACACTCCCCTCAACACACAGCCTATCCATGCAGATACAAACTTGCAGATCAAACACAAAAGTAACCCAAATTAAGCTCCTGCGCCTTGTGGTGCGAGCTGCAAGCGCGGGCTTAATTTTTTCGAGCTGTGCGTACAGCAAACGGGGTTACAAGTTCAAACGCATCTAAAAGAGGCTGCTTAAGTATGGCCCTACAGGGGGTAATTCCTTATGGCACAAGGGCTAGAGGCTGATTTGTGCTGTACGCACAGCTCGAATTTTTTCGGCCACTGGCCCAGATTTCCTATTAATCACACATCGATGCCGCACACACCCAATCACGTGCGGCATTATCCTCAGCTCTTTCTTAGAGATTACTAGGCAGAAAGGCGTAAGACCTCAGTAGATCTCACAACGTTTGCATTTGTCTTGTTCACGCTGATATGGGCACTAAAAGCCCACCGCTTTGCGGTTAGTGCCGTATCAGCTTCCACTTCACAATCTACAAAGCCCTCGCCCGAGGGCTTTATTTTTACTATGCGGTGACAAAACAAGCCACATTTCATGGCCACGCTCATGACCGTGCTCATAGCCAAGCCCATGGGATAGCCTTAGCATGCAAAGACAAGCTTTTGCTCTTGATGTTACGGTAACATGTGACGTAACATAGAGCGGGCTGATTTTTTCAACATCCCCAGCACAACTGGCTTATATTAGGCATTTAACAAAAGCAACCGCTGTATAAAGTACCGCCAATAGTCGCTGTTACCGTGCAACATAAAGCTACCAATAGACAGGAGGAGTAGCTCAGTCTTGGAAGGTCTTTTAGACAAAAAGCCCAAAGCCCAAAGCTTCGCCAAGCTGCTCTACTTAAAGTAGAAAATGAAAGGATCGCGCATCACATTAGAAGATATCGCTAAGATGGTGGGAGTGACCAAGATGACGGTCTCACGTTATCTCAAAGACCCTACCACAGTAGCACGGGATACCGGCGCTAAGATTCAAACCGCTATCGATGAAGTGGGTTACGTGCCTAATCGCGCCCCAGTGATGCTCTCGCAGTCATCCACTAAGACTCTAGGTTTAGCGGTTTCATCTTTCTCTAACCTCTTGTTCTCTGACTTGGTGATGGGTGCAGAAGAACGCGCTCGTGACTATGGCTATGAGCTTTTGATCACGCACACCTCCTATATCGAGGAGGAAGAAGAGCGCAAGATCGTGCAGCTCTTGTCCTATCAAGTCGATGGCATGATCTTAACTGAGCCACACCATACCGACATGACGGTCAAGCGTCTCAAAATGTCTGGCGTCCCTGTGGTGGAGCTAATGAGCATCTTAGATAAGCCTCTTGATATGAACATTGGCTACGACCACATCAAGGTCTCATATGCCGCTATCAAGGGACTGATCGAAGGTGGCCGTCGCAATATCGCCTATCTCCGCGCTCGTCTTGATGCTCGTACCATGGATCGCCAGTTTGGCTATGAGCTTGCTTGCTGCGAGTATGGCCTGCCTACCTACATCTACGGCTCTGAAATACCATCTAACTTCTCGCGTGGCGCCATGATGATGCGTCAAGCTCTGCACGAACTGCCACAGTTAGATGCAGTCTTCTGCACCAACGATGACGTCGCTATCGGCGCAATGCTCGCTTGCTCTGAGCAAGGTATCAAAGTCCCAGAGCAGATCGCTGTTTTAGGCTATAACGGTTTGGACATTGGTAACGCCACCATTCCACGTCTCTGCTCTATTGTCACCGCCCGTAAAGATATGGGTAGCATGGCTGTCGACATGATCCTGCGCCGGCTCAAAGACGACATTAAGAGTGAAAAGAAAATTGAGCTCACCCCTATGCTCAGCTTAGGCGAAACCCTAAATCAACATGAGCGCAATATCATCTCGCGCCTCTTTGATACGCTCTATGCAGTCAAACTGCCACACAAAGGCCCAAACCCTCTCACCGTGCACCTCACTCACAGTTCAGGCCTTGCGGTAGATTAGAGTTCTGACCTAAAACCGGAATCCTAGTGCCTGATCCAATAAATTTTGACCCATCTTGATGGCTTGTTAGCCATCAATTATCGATAACTTCAAAACACTCATGGTTTCG
>CALXYZ010000006.1 GCA_944393075.1 uncultured Anaerobiospirillum sp.
AAGCAAGTGCCAAATCTTTGTTTAAGTCATGTGACTCTCCTTCCTTAGATACGGCTGTTGAGGACGTGCCTGCAGCCTTATGCGCAATGGTATTTGCGTCAGACTCTTGAGTAGACTTTCTTATGCGCTTAGCAAAGGCCTGC
This sequence comes from uncultured Anaerobiospirillum sp., assembly GCA_944393075.1. GTDB lineage: Bacteria > Pseudomonadota > Gammaproteobacteria > Enterobacterales > Succinivibrionaceae > Anaerobiospirillum. Next base: position 144 of record CALXYZ010000006.1, read on the forward strand.
CACATCATGCGCTCAATATCCGAATAAGTCCTCAGGCATGAGTGATCAAGGATATTGCCTCTTAGCCTTGTCTGATGCAAGATGGTAAATTATAGAGGTTCCCACAAGTTTGGCCGTTTGAGCAAATGGCAAACTGATATAATTGGGCGGGATTTCTTTCATGTTGGTGTTTTCATGCAGATTCAGCTTACAGACTTAAAGCGGTATGCGCTCTACCCTCTTCGCGCTATGTTCTCGCGTCGTTTTTACTTCGACGTCATGATGAAGATGCGCGGTGTGGGTTTTACATATATGCTGATTTTGTGCGCAGTGTGTGCTGTGCCATCTAGCGTTAAGGTGATGCAGGCTTTTGCTAATCTGCAAAACTACGAGCTCACTACCGTAGTTGCACAGATTCCTCCAAGCTACATCTCTCCATCGGGAGTGCTCTCACCTAGCAATCCTGACGATGCCGCGCCACTGGTGATCAAAAACTCTAAAGGTCAGCCTGTCCTTGCTTACAACTTGGACGAACAGACCATTGAGGGCTATGAGGGCGGCCGTTTCCCTATCACCATCACCGCAACCCGTTTGCTGGTCAACACCACCGAAGGGTTGGTGGAGTTTCCATGGCAGACTCTGTACGGTAATCAAGGTGGTACTTTTGAGCCTCTGGCAGCTGCTCAGGCCTTAGACAGCTTCTTTAACTCCTCTTTTATGGTGATATGGGGGTTAGTGACCTGCTGGCTGTTCTCGATCCAAGCTTTTGTGGTGCTGGTGGGTGCGTGCGTTTCCAAAGCTTTAGCTCGCTTCGTGGGCAAGATCACTGTCAGCTTTAGACTGGCACTGCGTCTTAGTGCCTTTGGTTCGACATTGGTGGTAGCCTTATTGACGCTGCAATTTTATGTGTCCTTTGGGCTCACCTATCTGTTGATGTGCATGATTCCGGTGATCTACACCTTATCGTTCTTAGGACTCTTGCACCGTGTGCTCGATGCCTCGCTCAAAGACGTCAACTATGCTTTAAACAGCAGCAATCCATTCTATCCATGGTTTGAGGTCAAGAGCCGTTTGCGTGCTGACGGCAGCGTGGATAGTGGCCCTGATTACTCGCAGCTCACCCCAGAGCAGAAACAAGAGCGCGCAGAGAACTTAAAGCGAGCCATCTTAAACGAGTATCCACACTTAAGATACATGCTGCACAGCTCCGAGGAGGCCCCACGTGCCGATGGCTTTGGCTATCAACAGTACCAGCAGCCACAACAGCCGCAGCAACCTCAGCAAACACAGCAGCAACAGCAGCCGCAAGATCCTTTCTCGGCGCAGCAGCAGTCACAGCCACAGCAGCAACCACAGCTAGGAGCTCAGCCGCGTCATGGTCCATATGACTTCAACGATGATAATCGCAACGATGATAATCGCAACGATGATGCGCCTATCTTAAATGAGCGTGGTTATGGTCAAGCTGATGATGGCTCTGAGGTGCAGCGTAACCCTAATGATGAGAAGAAAGGTACTGGTGGTACTTTTGTGCCGTAGCTAGGCTGAGCAAGCTGAGCCAAGCCTCAGCTTGGCTTGGCTCAGGCCAGCTCCGCCCAGCCTTAGCGTCAGCTTGTGAGTGTGCGCGCTAAGGCAGATCAAGAAGCAGATTTTTTTAGAGGATGATGTCGTGTTGAAAAAGATTATGGCCGCAGGCGCCTTATTCTTAGGCCTTGCTGTTGGTAATAGCGCGCAAGCTCTACTCTTAGAGTGCAGAAACGTAGCCAATGCACCGATTGCCGTTGCTGTGTCGTATTTGGACTACGACGGCCATACTTGGATGGTAGAGGGGTGGTACACCTTAGGCCCAGGTGAGCGTGCCAATATCGATTTGGAGAGCTCCAACGATATCTTTTATATCTACGGCGAGTTTCAAGGTGGTAGCGAGGTTGCAGGTGGCTCAGGTAGCTTAGAGCTTCCAATCTACTACAAGACCTTTAAGTACGTGCAGGGTCAAAACATTCTGCAAGCTGACAAGCGCGTGTCCTTTATCCGTGGTGTGGCTGCCAACGGTGTAGCCCAAATCACCTTTGGTCCAATCCGCCAATAACCCAAGCACTCATCTTCGCTCCCAGACCAAACACCAAACGCTTTACGCAAGCACGCTCTGGGAGCGAGACAAGTCGCGATCTCGCCTCCATCTCTTTTTTGCTTGTGCGCATGCTCAATTGCTGCTGCAAAGCTTTTCTGAATTCACCCCATCGATCTATCATCCCAGCCCAGTGCTCAGCAGTGGTACCACTCAGGGACAGTTGTGCCGCAACAAGCAAAAGAGCAAGGAGCGGGGAGTAGGTGGAGTTAAAAGAAAAAGATGTAGTAGGTGCACTTAGGGCATAAAAGTGCGGGCCTTGCGCGGGGGCATGGCTAAACGAGCGATCTGCATTTTGAGAAAGCGCGGCCTTGATGCAATTGCGCAAATGAGAACGCCTCTTCTGGCAAAGAAACGCCCTCGGCAAGCACGTAAGGCCACGCTAGCCTAACGGTTTGTAAGGTTAATGTCATAACCGTTAGGTGGCTTGCCAGATGAGCGGCAAGCACTGCAAATATTAGCAGCCCACGGGCTTTTGCTCAATGTGTAGCACAACAAATATCGAGCATAGGGCAAACACAGCTCGGCTGCTATCCAGATATTTAGGGCAGTAGCAGCCCCAAACGCCCGAGGCCGCAGGGTGAGCTGCGGCCTCGGTGCGTGGTGCGCAATGCGCGCTGTAGGCGCTATGCGCTGTGCCTAGCGATTTGCTGGGCACTGCTTCCTAGCGGGGTGAACTACTCAGGGCGCTCGCCTTGCTCTAACCACAGCTGCGCCATTTTCATTTGTGTGTCAAAGGCTAAAGCACCACCAGTAAAACCAGCACGGTGAACAAAGATAGTGCCACTAAGACCAGTGACTGCATCCAAAGCCTTATCATCAAGGCCACGCCAAGCTTTTGGTGCAATCAGCTTGTTCTTAAAGCGCTCGGCCTTAGAGAAAGGCAGCGACTGCACACGCCAGCCACGCTTGCGGTCTGGGTAGACAGCGAGCATGCAGTTTTTAAAGAGATCGAAGTGAGCTAACACCGCCTGAGTCCAAGGCAGCTTCTCGTGCATCACTAAGATTGGGCCACCGTCGTAAGCCTCTAAGACCTTTGCGACACCAATTTCTGTGTTCAGGGCGTTGATAGCAACGTTGATGAGGAGAGCCTTTAATATGCGCACGGTGGTGAGGAAGTTTTTGTTTTGCTCCTCGTTGCTCACTAAAGGTAAGTTCTGCATGGCCACGAGATAAGGGATATCAGGGGTGCTGCGGTAGAACTCGTTGAGCTCATCCATTACGCGCTGCTCACCATCGTTGTCTATAGTGATGTTGTCACGCAGATAGGTGTTAAGCTGACCGTTATCGTTAAGGTCGACCATGTACATGATCTCGCGGTCGATACGCTCATAGGCAGATAGGTAAATTTCATCTGAGATGTTGATTGCCAGCACCTCGTCCTCATCCTTATCTTTGTCGGCAGCAGCGTCGGCGCCGTCTGCAGCAGCTGCAGTCGCAGTAGCAGTAGCTGCGGCTGCTGCAGCGGCCTTGGCCGCAGCCAACGCATCAGCAGCAGTGCTAGCACAAGCACAAGGGCTAGCATCGTTTACCACCATGGTGCTAGAGCCTTTTTCGTTGATAGCTACGGCAGTTACAGGAGTGCTTGACGTCTCGACATCCTTTCCAGCCTCTTCGGCCTCTTGGGCAGCCTTGGCGGCTTTGGCGGCAGCCTGCATTTGTGGAATAAGGTAGTCGGTAGCGATTTTTACCAAGAAATCGTGACCAAACTTCTTCCACATCAAACCAGCTGTAGCGTAGTGGATGCCGTTATCACGTGAGAGGTTAAAGGCGTTGGAGTGGTGGTCAAAGTGTTTGTGATCGTTGATGCCGGAGACATCGATGATGATATCGGCTTTTTCAAGTTCGACGGGATCACGCGAGCGAATCACTTCGCAGTTCTCGTAGAGGAACGAGATAATGGCGCAAGCTAATGTTTCATCAGCATGAAAACTACCATCGTGAGTTGCAATCAGCACAAGAGTCCCCTTATCGCATCAGCGCTGTTATTTTAGGAAAAGAAGGGTGGGCGTAAGCCACACCTTAAAATGGATATTTTACCTAAAAGCGAGCAAAAACGCTGAGAAAATGCGGAAAATAAGCCAAAACTTGCGCAAATCAGTCCAAAAGATCAAGGAGGCATGCTGGTAGGTAAAGCCGGTAGGTAAGACAGGTTAGCGAGCAGGAATTGAGTTGTGAGTTGTGAGTTGTGAGCTGTGAGCTGCCAGTGCCTTAGCACACCAAGCAAACGGCATAGGCTCATTGCTAAGGGCTGCTGCGTGGCATCTCTTGCGTGCAAACGACTTGCTGCTGCAATCAGCCGCCTATCTTTTGGTGTAAAATAGGCGGCCTTTTGGCGATCGGTACAGGTTGTGTGCCCCATAACGCATGACTGCGGTCAGCCGTTTTGGGCAATTACTTTGTGTGTTGTTGTTGTTTGTTTGGTGTTCGATCCGCTGTTGCGAGGTATAGAGGGTGGTTGCAGAGAACAAGCCGTTAGAAAAGATCTATTTAGCTCCAATGGAGGGGGTATGTGATCCTCCTATGCGGCAGGTGCTGACGCGCTATGGTAAGTACGATGAGTGCTTCTCGGAGTTCATTCGCGTCACTACCGAGGTCTTGCCTTACAAGACCTTGCTGCGTGAGGTGCCGGAGCTGAAAACTGACGGTGTGACTGACTCTGGATGCTTATGCCGTGTGCAGCTGTTAGGTGATGAGCCTGAGCCTGTGGCTCAGACCGCTAAGCGCGCCGAGGAGTTGGGTGCTCGCAGCATCGACCTTAACTTTGGTTGCCCATCACGCTTTGTCCACCATGGCGGCGCCATGCTCTTAAAAGAGCCTGAGCTGATGCACCGTATCGTGTGCCGTACTCGTGAAGTCTTAGACAGTAAGGTCTTTTTGTCGGTGAAGTTCCGTTTGGGCTTTTTAAGTGCTGACGAGTTGCCACAAATAGTAGAAGCCTTAGCCGTAGATGGTGTCGATGAGCTCATCATCCATGCCCGTACCCGTAAGGATCTCTACAAAAAGGACGCCCTCAATTGGCCTGCCATCGCCACCATTGTCGATAAGACCAATGGCATCCCTGTAGTTGCTAACGGCGATATCGTATCTTTTGAGACTTCACAGCAGTGTGCGCAGATTACCAAGACTAAGCGCCAGATGATTGGCCGTGCGGTCTTTGCCACCCCGAATCTGCCACAAGTGATGCAGGGCTTAGAAACACCAATGCCAAAAGAGCTGGTGCTTGATGTGGCATGGGCCTTTGCCGAAGAGCTGCAAAAGCTCAACTATCCTGAGAAGTCTCTGATGGATCGCCTCAAGCAATTCTTAGGTTATGCCCACAAGTACGATGACTCATTTAGTCCTTTCTTCCGTGTCTTCTGTCGCTCCCATACAGTGTTAGAGGCACAGGACTTGCTACGCAAGCAAAAAACCGTATTTGCTGAGGGCCTTGATCCCAACACGTTGGGCGCTGAGCTTGCACCCGCTGCGGCCGCTGATGTTGCTGATATTGCTGATGTTGCTGATGCAGCTGCTGTTTCTAACAGCAAAGCCGCAGAAGCTGCACCGCAATAAGGGTTAAGAGCTTATCTGGAGCCAAAGCAAGATATGGTGGGCGCTGCTGCCAACATTGTGACAATTCATGGTCACATGGTCACATGACCACGTGACCGCATGCTGATAGGTATGTGGCATGGGCATAGGCATGAGTCTAGGCATATGCATGAGCTTGGGGGCAGGGCTGGTTTTGTTTGGTTTAGTAAATCGCTGCGCAGAGCGCTGACAGCAAGCGGGGCTGAGCTAGGAGAGGTTGTTTTGTTATGACACAGATGCACAAGCACAAATTGGTCAAGTTTGGGGCCTCTTTGGTAACGGCCGCTGCGCTGATCTGGACGTTGCCTGCTCAAGCTGAAGAAGCCGTCGCCGCTGATGCTGCTGCAGCCGAGGCTGAGGCTGAGGCCGCGGCCGCCGAAGAAGAGTCGGGTGGCTGGTTAGATAGTCTTTTTGGTAGCGAGGAGCCTGCAGCCGAGCAAGGCCCAACCAAGGCTGAGCTTGATCAGCGTGACTCCTACATGCGCAATATCGTGCCTGTGTACTTCCCTGCTGTGCCTTTTGGCTGGAAGGTCATCGTCGGTGATGATAACTCTGTCAGCTACATCCACACTGTGGGCAACAGCAACAATAACGGCACCATCATTAAGATGCGCTACACCCGTAAGACCTCGCGCATGGATGCTGCCGCTTATATGGATCACTACGTGTATCAGCACTCTTGTACCGATAAGATCAAGCAGGGTACCGGCTTCTACACTACCTCGTGCATGACCAATAACACCTACACTATTGTGGTCGGTGAGGTTGATAACATGTACATCATCGAGCTTAAAGGCGACTACAACGCCGCAGCTCGTGCCATTATCGAGAACTACGTCGGCAATATCGTCAATGGCAAAAAGGTCTTCATGGATCGCAATATCGGTGATATGACCACTCGCACCACCTCAGCAGCAGCACAATAGCAGTGCTCTACATAGAATGCTCAGCAGGAGCTGAGATTGAGGTGTGGCTTGTGTATCACTACAGGTAAAAGCATTGCGTTAGGGTAACCGCAAAAAAGCGGGTCAAGTTGTCGCCAAAAGGTGGCAGCAGGGCCCGCTTTTTTGTTTTTTCTGGGTCTAAAAATGACCGGCCACGGAGGCCGCTTTGGTGCTGTGTTTGTGGTCGTGGCAGTAGTAATGGCAGTGGTAATGGCAGTGGAGTGGCGCTGATTGTGTGGTAAGTGGTGCGTGGCCGGCTACAAGTTGCGAGTACTGCCTTTTACCGAGCTTGTATGGTAGTGACTATATCGGCAATCTCAACACTAGATCTAATACTCATAAAAATAAGGCCTCAGTAATGAAAACCAATAAAATTTTCTTAGATATAGCCGAAAAGGCCCATGCTGCGGCTATACTAACTTGCAATGACTCAGCTTGAGGCAGTTTGTCCGCTCTTGTTTGCATACATTTTTCTGTAAGTTGTATGTGCAAAACATGGAGCTTGGCTATGAGCAATTTTGGCCTGCATTAGGAGCTGAGCTGACTGCTACTGTGCTTTACTGACCGCTGTCAGCTGTCAGCGGCGAGTACAGTGGCCCGTGGCCAGTATCCATAGCTATAGGCCAGAGGCCTTTTGTAGTTGCTGCTGCTCCGTTGTTGCTGTCGCTGTCGCTGTCGCTGTCGTTGCTGCGGCTAGCGGAGTGGTAAAGCTGGCTATCCAGCTCTGTCTCTGACTTAGAGTCAGAGTTGGGGAAATGAACCTGTTTTTTTTTGTATTTTGATGGCCAATCAAGACGCTGTAGGCAGGCGCAGATTGGCTGATGCTCAGGGTATCTGGGGCTGCCGCTTGCTGCTGTGACGTGGCCTTTTGTGGGGCTGCCAAGTATGTGAGCATTAGAGTAGGGCTGGACGTTTAAACGTTAGCGCGTTTGAGCGTATGAGTGCCTGAGTGCCTGAGCATCTATTTTGTTTTGTCTTTGTGAATAAGGAGAGCGTTATGAGCAAAGTTTTGCGTGCTTGTATGGAAGACCAGTATCGTGATGAATTGGCCGCCTTAAAAGAGTGCGATAAGGGCGATCGTCCAGCTAATTGGCAGCTCTCCCCACTAGCGGTGCGTGATTTCATCTTAGGTTGTGATGAGCCTTTGGATATCGACGGCCAAAAGATCACCATCTCTAAGAAGTTCTTTGGTGATAACGCTTTGGTTGAGCGCGCTATCGTCACCTTAGCTAGCAACCGCTCCTTAATGTTAATCGGCGAGCCAGGTACCGCTAAGAGCTACTTAAGTGAGCTTTTGTCTGCTGCTATCAGCGGCAACAGCCGTAATGTGATCCAAGGTAGTATCGGTCTTACCGAAGACATGATCAAGTACTCGTGGAACTACGCCCTCCTGATCGCTAAAGGTCCTGTCCCTGAGGCCTTAGTGCCAGCTCCTCTGTACATCGGTATGCAGCAGGGCATTATCACCCGCTTTGAGGAAATCACTCGTGCTCCTTTAGAGATTCAAGACAGTCTCATCAGCGTCCTCAGCGACAAGATTCTCGCCATCCCTGAACTCAAAGAGAATTCCTACATTCTCGCTAACAAGGGCTTTAACGTCATTGCTACCGCCAACACCCGTGATAAGGGCGTCAACGAAATGAGTAGCGCTTTAAAGCGCCGCTTCAACTTCGAGACTGTGCGCCCATTAGCCTCCATCAAGATGGAGGCTCAGGTTATCACCAACGAGTGCACCAAGCTCTGTGGCGACTTAGCTCCAAAGCTCATCAACCAAGACATAATTGAGCTGTTAGCTACCACCTTTAACGATCTGCGCTCGGGTAAGAGCGTCGAGGGCGGCAACTTCGATAAGCCATCTGCTGTGCTCAGTACTGCTGAGGCAGTGCAGGTTTATCACCAAACTGCCATGGATGCTCACTACTACCACGATGACAAGATCGAGATGAAGACTTTGGTGCATAACATCAAATCGGCCATCATCAAGGACAAGGAAGCAGACCTTAAGCTCTTCAAGAACTACGTCAAGGTGGTTGGTCGTTCACGCACAGGTGACCTGTTCCAAGAGTTTAGCGACCAAGTATCGCGCTGCTAGTTGGAGGTGCTATGACCACCGAAAAACCATCTGCTGCCGCGACAGCGGCGCCTGATGAGGTTAAAGCAGCAGACGCGACCACAACTGAAGTAGCTGAAGTAACTGAAGTAGCTGAAGTAGCTGAAACTGCTGAGGTTGTTGCTGCTCCTGCACCAGCTTCGGCTGCTGATGTAGCTCCAGCTGCAGCTGCAGCTGCAGAAGAGTCTGAGACTCAGCCTGCAACCAAGGCTAAAGCTAAGACTACGCGTAAGCCTCGTGCTAAGAAAAAAGCTGCTGACGATACTGAGGCGATGACTGCTGAGACCAAGACTAAGGAACAGTCGGAGGCTGCCAGTACAGCCGCTGCTGCTGCGAGTACTGATAGTGCTGGTAGTACTGATAGTTCTGAGTCCGCATTTGATGCTGAGGTAGAGACTCAAGATACGCCTAAGACCAAGGCTAAGGGCAAGGCTAAGGGCAAGGCTAAGGCTAAGGACGCTGCTGCTGTTGCTACTACTACTAAGAGCAGGGGCAAAAAGTCCAAGCAGCCTTTAGAGCCTCTTTCTATTGAGCGTTTAGAGGCCCATGCTGCTAAGGCTTTGGACTTAGATGCCGGCATCTTTTTGTGCCCAGTGCGTCACCACTCTATGAGCTTGGCTCTGCACTTGCCTCGTCTGATCGACGCTTATCAGCCTGATCTGATCGCTGTGGAGATGCCTTACGTCTTTAAAGATGAGGTCAAGTCCTTAGTGCATGAGGGGGTGCAACCACCTGTCGCGTTCTACAGCTTCTCGGTGCCAAAGAAAAAAGCTGCTGCAGCCGCCCCGCTTTTAGGTGAGGATATTGAGGAGGAAGAAGATGCTAGTGCTGATAGCTATCTCTATCCAATCCTCTCCTACTCGCCTGAGTATGTGGCTCTGTGCGAGGCCCACAAGCGTGGTATTGAGTACGATCTCATCGACCTCAGCTCCTTTGACAAAGCAACATTAGAAGAGACCTTTGGTGAGGATAGCACTTACTACGATGACGACGAGGTGATGCGTCGTAGTAGCTTCTTTGATCAGCTGTGTGAGCAGGCTCATGCCCACACCTTTGAGGAGTTTTGGGATAAGCAATTTGAGATCAATGCCTTAGAGCAGGACACCTTAAGCTACTTAAAGCAGCTGTATGGCTATTGCTATACCATTCGTCAGGGGCTGCGCGATGAGGACGAGCCGCTTACAGTGCAGCGTGAGCTGTTCATGCTCAAGTGCTTAACCGCAGCCAAAAAGACGCACAAGCGCATCTTAGTGGTCACTGGTGGTATGCACTCTGTGGCTTTGTGTGACTATCTCTACTTCAAGAAGCCAAAAGCAGAAGTAGTGCGTTTCCCTAAGCCTACAGGTGAGACTTACCTCATTCCGTACTCTTTCTTGGGCTCAGATAGCCAAACAGGATATGGTGCTGGCGTTACCTTCCCGTTTTACTACAACCAGCTCTACCGCACTATTAGTGCTGTAGTGCCGTTTAGCTATAGCCAGCTGCAAGCCCAACAAGAAGAAGAGGCCAAGATCACCGCCGAAAAAGCAGCGCGTGCTGAAGCTAGAGTTAGTGCCGACACAAGCTCTGCGCTAGAGCTCTCGCCTTTTGATAAGGCAGTAAAGCAGTGCCTCAACATTCTGCTGCCGCCGCCACCACCAAAGCCAAAGGATGACGCTAACGCTGACGCTACATCCACGGCTAATGCCCAAGGTGGTAATCAGCAGAACCAAAGCGCCCAAAGCGCCCAAAGCGCCCAAAGTTCTCAAGGCTCAACTGCGGGCTCTGGCTCTGGTAAAGGCCAGAAACAAGGTGGCAAGGGGCAGCAAAACAAGCAGAGTAAGAAGCAGAAGCAAAAGATCTATACCGATGCTAATGGCGAGACCATTGACTTCAATGGGCTCTCACTCTTCGCTGATCGCGCCGCCTTAGAGCGTTTAATTGCTGGAGTGCAAGAAGACCAAGCTGCCGCTACCTCCAAAAAGAAAGCTAAGCCAAAGGCTGAAGAGGCTAATGCAGGCGCAGGCGCAGGCGCTGGTGCTGATGCTGATGCAGCCACTGCAGTTGCTGCGGATGCTGAGACTGCGGCTGTGACTGAAGATAGCGCTACCGCTGGCGGTGTCGGTGTCGATGTCGGTGTCGATGTCGATGTCGATGTCGATGTCGCTGTCGGTGCAGCCGACGCAGGCGGTGAGAACGCCGAGGTGGTAGAGGCGGTGCCAGTGAGCGCTGAGCCTCTGAGCTTGGAAGAGCGTGTGGCCTTGCTGAACTTTAAGGTCGACTCTGAGCTCGTTAAAGCTTGCTTCTTTGTCGTGAACTTAAGCTTCGTCAACAAGCTCAAGGACTACCGCAATCAGCGTATGTCCACCGCCGACAAGATCAACTGCGAGCTGATGCTGCGCGGTTTGGCTTCTTTGCGTGGTAAGCAAGAACCATCGGTGTTTGAGCTTATTGATGCGGTAAAGAGTGCTTTCGTCAAAGAGGAGATGGGCGAAAACCATTACCTTGTCAATCAGCTACTGCGCTCGTTCTCGCGGGTGAAGTTAGGCAAGGTGCCACTTGATGTTCGGGTGCCGCCTATCTGGAAGGACTTCTTAGTACAGTCGAAGACTTATGGCGTCAAGCTCACAGATCAAGAACCACACTCGGTGCGTATCGACATCAACAAGAACGCCAAGAGCTTGGCTAAGAGTCGCTTCTTTAGCCGCGTCAAGTTCTTGAGCCCCGCTTTTTGTCCACAGCACCTCAACAACGCCAGACACTTGGATAACTATATCAAGCGCACCGAGACCCACACCTACGTCTTTAGCGATGAAGTGGTGATGCAAATCATCCACGCCTCGATTCACGGTGAGAGCATTCTTACAGCTTGCCGTAACTTGGTAAAGGTGAAGATTAAGCGTGGCAAGGTCGCTGAAAGTCAGGCTATTGCTGCGTCTAAGGCCGGTGGTGCTGGTGTTGGTGCGGGCGCTGGCTCCAACGCTCCTACGATGCAACCTCTGTCTTTAAGTGACGTGTGCGAGCTCTACAGACAGTGCGTGGACATGGGCATTGAAGATCAGTACTACGCCGTTAAGGACTTGCTTGATAGTGCTATCGCACGTGAGCGTTATTTGGTGGAGATTGGTAATGCTTTAGCTACTCTCAACTCTTTCACCTTTATCGCTAAGAGCACACCAAAGAACAAGGTGATCTTAGAGCACCTGATCGACGACATCATCAAGAGTGGCTGCTCGATTATGCTGCAACAGAATGATGTGGTAGATGAGGAGCTTGATGACTACCTCGATGCTTTGGAGAACCTCGATTATTACACGCACAAGCACACCCACTACCAGAAGCTGTACTTTGAGACGCTGCAAGATCTCATCCACGACGATGACATCTCGGCTACGCTGCAAGGTGCCTACTTAGCGCTCTTGTATAAAAACAACAAGATCAGCTACGAGCACTTTGAGCGCTTCGTCAATCAATTCGTGTATGGCTCGATCATGGGCGGCAACAAGAGTGTGGGCTTCTTCTATTCGCTGTTGTCGATCTCAAGAGGCACTATCTTTAACCGTCGTGGCATCTTAAAGCTGCTCAACGCCTATCTGATGACGATTTCCGGTGAGGAGTTCTTGTCGGTTCTGGTGCTGCTCAAGCGTGCTTTTGTGAAGTTCTCCAACGTGGAGATCTTTAAGGTCGTGCGTTTGTTAAAGCGCATGTTAGGTATCTCTAAGTTGGAGTTGCGGTACGACGCCTCGCCACAAGAGTTTATGGTCAACAGTGAGATGGATCATAAGATGGAGCACGAGGTTACTGCGTGGTTTGGTCACAATAGCCTCCATGACACCATTGATGCTACCTCTAAGGCTGTGGCCGCCGAGCAGCAGCGCATTAGGCAGGAGCTTTTGGATCTGGCAGTGCAAAGAGGCGTGGTCGCCCCTGAGGCTGCTTCCGCTGGCAGCGCCGGTAGCGCCGGTAGCGCAGCGGCCACTGCCACTGCTGCTGCCACCACTTCCACAAACTCACAAGGAGAGGCGTAGATGAGTGAGAACGCAAATCACAATGTCGATGAGCTCAACTTGCAGAATGTGGGCATCGATATTAAGGACAAGTGGCGTCTGATCTTAGGACAGCGAGCCGAAAGTGAGCTGCCTTTAGATAAAGATCAGCCTATTTGCTGTAATGGCTCGTCTTCTGGTATGCCAGGTGAAGGCGACGATGAGCTGCAGCAAATGCGGCACAACCGCTTCAATTTAGGTGACTTAGATCAGTCTCTGAACTACATCTACGAAGAAGATGATGATAGTGGTCAGGAGCATGGTGGACGCAAAACGCGTGGTGGTAAGGAAGGTGTTCGCCTTACCGCCTCGAAGTGGCTCAATACCACAAGACAGCTCTTTCCAGAGAACGTCTACGAGGTCATACAAAAGGATGCCTTATCTAAAGGCCGTATTGCCGCTCTGCTGCAAGACGATTCTTTTGTCGCTAAGTTAGAGCCAAATATGGATTTGTTGAGCACGATTTTGACAATGCACAATCAGCTCAACGGCCATGCTCTAGATAACGCCCGCATCTTGGTCGACAAGATTGTGGAACGCTTAAAGGAGCACTTTAACTTGCAGGTGCAGCGCGCGTTCTTTGGTAAACGTGATCCTAACGCGCAACCAGTGCGTACTTTCAGGAACTTGGATATCAGACGCATCATCCGCGCTAACCTCAAGAACTACCAAGAAGATGGCGGCTACATCATTCCTAAGCAGCTGTACTTCAAGGCTAATAGCGTCAAGCGCCCACTGCATCATCTGTTTGTGGTGGTCGATCAGAGTGGTTCGATGATGGACTCGTATGCCCATTCGGCCATTTTGGCGTCGATCTTCTCCAAGCTCTCTTGCTTAGAGACACGACTTATTTGCTACTCCACTACCATGGTCGATTACTCGGCCTACTTAGACGATGTGGTGGCTTTGCTCTTTAAGTCGCAGTTAGGTGGAGGTACTGATACCTGCCCTGTGTTGGCTTATGTGGAGCGCGAGATCACCGAGCCGCACAAGAGCATTGTGGTGCTGATTACTGATCTTTATGACTCAGAGCCAGCCAAGATGGTCAAGATGACGCGCGACATGATCGAGAGTGGTGTGAAGTTCATTGTGCTGCCAGCTTTAGGCAGCACAAGCCCTTCATATAGCCGCCATGTTGCTGATCAAATGGCAGGAGTTGGTGCTCATGTGGGCGTGTTGAGCCCAGATCGCTTAATTGAGTTCGTGGCGCAAATCGTCAATCGTGGTTGATGAGGGAGGAGGATTTATGGCAAAGCAAGCTTTAACAAACGCACAAGATCCCAATGCCAAAGTAGCCACGGCGATGCAAGCGGCTGCAGAAGCTACGGTAGGGCAAGTGCGGGTTAATCCTAGCGTCTCACTCATTAATCAACTGGAAGCTGCCATTAAGGAGCTGTTGCAATTAGGATATGACAGCATTGAGGGCGACATGGTCGGTGAGATGCGTGAAATGGCTAAGATTGCAAAAGACATCGGCTTTAGCTTCTTGCAACAGATGATTGCTGATTGTGCCACTGCGTCTGAAAACTACATGCGCACTGGCTCTGAGCGCGAAGCTGTGGTGCTAACCACTGCCATTGCGCGCTTGCAATTTGCCCTGAGCCAAACCAACTTTGGTGCATCTAACAGTGCTTACACTGGCAGTGGCACTGGCAGTGGCAGTGGCAGTAGCGGGACAGACACGGGCAGTGGTCAGGGCGATGCCAATGCCAATGTCAACAACGACGATGAAGGTGCTGGCCTTAACTTTGACAGCGCCGATTTTGACGAGCTGTTAATGTAAGGTGGCCGTGCTATGAAATGGAAAATTTGGCAAAAAGACCAGCCGAGCTCCGATGCTACCAAGGTAAAGGGTAGATCTAAGGGCAAGTCCAAGGCAGCAGCTGCTGATGCGGTGGTGAAGCACTCCTTGGGCTATGATAACTTGATGGAGGCGCTGTCGCTCACTGACAAGGAGCGTGCTGCTATGCGTGAATTTGCGTATGCGCAAGCTTTAAGAGGAAGTCAGCTGTTAGAGTGCAAAGACTTTGCTGGTATCGGCTACGATACGAGTGAGAGCATGAAAGAGCTGCTCGGCACGCGTGAGTACGATAAGCTCTGTAAGTTGGTGCTCAGTGACTCTAGCAGCTACTTTAAGCTCGATACTTGTGCCAATGGTGAGCAAGTCTTATCGTGCGTGATGCCTGAGTACATGGTGACCGTGCGCTTTAAATCTGGCAAGACTCGTGAGGATAGCTTAGTGGAGTGTCCTTGTGATCATGTGCTCTTAGGTAAGCGTGAGATCAGTGAAGAGGAGCAAAAATTTCGCTACGCGTGTCATACCCTCATGGAGATGCCGCATGTTGAGGGTATGTGTATCCACGAGAAGTTAGCGCGCATTCTCTACCTCTTGTTGACGGACCGTCTGGAGTGCGATGATCTTGCCTACAAGCTCTTCTACCAAAAGGACATCTACGAGAGCTTCTTCTTTGAGGTCAAGAAGATCATTGCTCTGATCTTCAAGTTAGGTCTCACTCACATCAACGTCGACATCAAGGAGATGGTGACAGCCGCCTATGTCAAGGCTTCGAGCTTTGATATCAAGTTCTTGGAGGACTTGCTCAAAGCTCTCAGCAACTGCTTGCAGATCTACTTAGATGACAACAAGAAGTTGCAGTTAGACAAGATCTTTAGCATCTGCTGCCGCATCATCAACACCATTGAGGCGATCGAAAGCACAGATGATAGGGGCAAGCTGATGCGCTTGTACGCCTTAGATCAAGGGCGAGAGTTTGCGGTACCAGCGATCACCCTTTTAGGGTGTGGCAGCCAGAGTTTGAAGATCCAAGATTGTACTAGCACCCGCTTCTACTACTACTGCCCAGAACGCGCTGAGTTTGTAGTGATCAAAATCATCCAAACACCATACTTTACTCAGTCAGATAACCTGATGGAAACTGACATCCACTTGTCCAAGACGATTGAAGGTCAGGTGCTGACCATCGAAAATGCGATGTTTACGGATGGCAAGCTCAAAAACTCCAAGTTCTCCGTCCCTAATTGGTGGGATGGCACTAATGAAGAGCGTCGTGATTTGATTGAAGCTCTTGCTCTGCCGGACTTTGCGACCCTCAAAGAGCGTGCTTATGCACAGTCGCAGGGGTACTTTGATAAACCTAAGGCTACGGATAACTTCTTCTTAGTCAAGGTTAAGGGCGCGCTTAAGATCGAGAAAAAGGTGCAGTGCAGTGTGTTGACCTTAGAGGATATGACTGGTGCCACGCTCAATGTAGCAGTGCTCTTCAACAGCTCTCACCAAAAAGAGCTGGATAGGAACGGCCTTAAGAAAGGTCTGCAAGGTATGCAATACGTGCTGTTAGACTGCTCGCTGCGCTTAGGCAAGGTGTTCCCAATCTTCTTGGGTTATGTCCATGATTTCGCTTTCGATGCAGATTTTAGCTTCAACAAGGAATGTAGAAAGAGTCTGAATAAGCAAAAGATGTTGCTGCGCGAAGTGTGTCGGCGCCAGCTGCAGGACAAAAACCAAGCTCAAGCTCCAGCTCAGGCTCCATCTCAGTCCTCAGCCTCAGCCTCAGCCTCGGCCTCGGCCTCAGCCCAGCCTTAAGCATTCGGCCGTCTGTTACTGCGTCATTACCGCACACCGATATAAGCTCTAAGAGAGGCACTGTTTAACAGTAAAGCGATGTGCGGAGGACGAAAGGCGGAGGTGCTGCAACGCACTGTGTACTGCGCACCGCCAGCGCGGCGGTTAGCACGTGAAACGCAGCACTGCACAGAGCCGTGTAGAGCCGTGTAGAGCCGTGTAGAGCAGCGCAGTGCGAGCACCTTAACTTCCTTTGATTGCCCCAAGCTGCCGTCAGGCGGCTTGGGCTTTCTGCTGCCGCGAGGCTGCATGGCGTAGAGCGCGGCTAAGCGCTAGAGGTTCCCAATAGAACACTGGGCTACGGGCTTGGTGGAGCTGATTGCTGTAAACTCTTCAATTTTCACCAAAATTATTTCGATCTGGGCTATTTTGCTATCTAAAATGCACTGTGCTATATACGCGATGACGTGCCTTGTATACAACTATGGGCTGAGTGGTCACTGTTGGCTAAGCTAGGCCCTTGATGGCGTGTTTTATCTAGTTTGTCGCCCTGCATTTTTATCATCTTTTAGCAACTCTTTTTCTTAGTGCTTTTTAGCCTTTGTTTCGACTTTTGCGGTGAGCAAAAATGGCTTAAATATCGGCTTTGTGCTCGGTGTGTGCTTAAGCCCATTTGCGCTAAATGGCTCTATGTTGCGCCTTGCCGGCTACCTGTACTTTGTTTTGCATTTTCTTTTACTGTTATAAAATCCCTTGTGAACTCTACGCACGTGCCTGCATGCGCGCAGTGGCGCGGTTTTGCAACCGTTTTCGGTGACAACAAGGCTCGCTATTGTCTGTATCTTGGATTTGAAGGTACGGGTCAAGTATAGATGAGATTACACTGCTATCTCCGGATGGCTTTTTTATCTCTCTTTTTTGCATGTTGCAGCAATTAAGTGACAGCCGAAACGGTCGATAATACTGTTAAGAGTGCGATTAATCAGTAGCCGTAGGGCCGATTGACAGCAAGCTGAGGCATGCGTAAGCATGCTTGGCCATGTTTTATTAGCAGCGCATAAATTGCTGTGTCTGCGTGTGCATGTGAATGCGTATGTGTGTAGTGTTTAGTATGGGTAGATGAGGCATTAGGCTAAGCCTCGATGCACGAAGCAAAATCTAACGCCTGTACTGTACGGTACCTAGTTGTACTAACAAGTACTTAGTCCTAATAGCAGCCTTAGCAGCCCTGAGGTGCTCTATTTGTGCTAACAGTGGCTAATATCGTGTCTGCATTAGCACTGCGTTTGTTTGTTTGCTTGCATACGTGTGGGCTAACTAAGGTAAACAAGCGGAGCGGAGTAGTCAGAGCTGCAGCGTCTACTGGGCTTAGGAGAGAAGAGGCATGGTGCCATCATGAGTAACAGTTTAGCTGTAAGCTTGACTGCGCCTTTACTCGCTTTCTACTCAAATTAAAGCAAAGACCGTGTTTGCATTTTAGGCTTTAGTGCTTGCTGTGCGCTGTGTGCTGTGTGCTGTGTGCTGCATGCTGCTTTTGGAATGTGTTCTGCATTTGCATTTGGTAGAGCCTAGAGTGCTGAACTAGGCTAAGGGAATGTCGTCAGTTGTCAGTGTGTTGAGTGTGGTTGTGTAAGCTGTTTCCTGCACTAATTGTGCGCACAGGGTGCGGCTCTGTCTTTATGGTCTTGGTGACATGGGGAGTGCTGTTTCTGCTGTGGCTCATGCTTCGACACGGACTGAATTTTTGGGGGATGAATCGTTGGCTACGCAAGATGGTCTGAAATTACGCGATGAGCTAATGCAGCAGGTTTATGGCCCCGATCTCGACAAGCCAAAATCTGGTGCTGAGGTGCTCAGTGTTATTGAGCAGATGAAAAATGGCCCTGCTCGTGATCAAGCTTTAAACACCGAGCTCTCTGCTGCAGAGTTCGATGCTCAGACTGCGCGCGCCCGCGATGTCCGTGAGGCTATCAACTTCTATCTTACGCACTCGGATATTGCTATCTCTAATGCCCTAGAACAAGATTACCCAAAGATTCAAACCTACCACGATATTATTGTTGGTAGCCCAGCCCTGCGTTTGATTCAAGACTTACTCTACGTCAACAACGATATCGATAATTTTGGTGCGGAAGATGATGACGATGAGGAAGGCAGTGGCTATGCCTACGTCAACGGCCCCCATAACTACGATGATTTTGAGTTCTTTGATCACGACCCAAGCTTAGACCCCGAGCCAGCCACCACCAGCACTACTGGTATGGCCACCGTTGCAATCGGCAGCGGCAGTGGTAGTGACAGCGACACAGCTGTAAGCTCTGTAGACATCAAGACTGATACTAACGCTGATTTCGCCACCGATTCTACCACCGATTCTGCCACCGATTCCGATTCTGCCATCGACAACAATACCAAGACAGAGAGCGCTTCTAGCGCTAGCGCTAGCGTTAGCGAAGCTGCCGCAGCATCTGCTGCGGGCGCAGCTGGCGCAGCTACTGCTACTGCTGCCGGCATTAGCGGCTATGGTCAGACTGGGGCTGCGGCTGGGGCTGCGGCTGAGTCGGAGCTTGATGTCGATGACGAGGAAAACACAGAAGAGCAGGTGTTGAGCACTACCACTGCCACGGGTGATGATGCAGCCTCGGTGGCTGCTGCTTATGCTTCTACTACTGCGCTCAACCCAGCGGGTGCCAAGTTTGTGCTCTTCCCTAATCGCATGCGCTTTGTGCTCCCACAAGAGATCCTCGATAAGATCATGGAGATTGCTATTGGCCCTAATACCATGCCTATTGGCACCTCATCGACTGTGGGCAATAAGCGCAATCTCTCTTTGTCTGATATTTCGCGCTACGTCTTTGAGAATTACCATGTGTATATCTCTACTATGCGTATGCGCAACATCCTGCGCTTGTCTTTAGTGCATGTTAGGGAGTGGTACGAGCGCTGCTTAAAGCCTTGCTACCCAATCATTTACATCGACATTGAGCCGGTGCGTATGATGACGCGCTCTAGCTTGATGGTAGAGCATCCTTTCTACGTCATTATGGGTATGACTTTCAGCGGTGAGCATGAGCTTTTAGATATCGCTCCATACCCTCGTGATTACACGCAGCCTGGTGAACAAGAAAAGATGTGGCTGCGCTGCTTTACGCGATTGAAAGAACGTGGTCTCAAAGAGCCAGTGTATATGGTGACGGGGCCTGTGCAGGAGTTTAGAGAAGCTCTGCGCATGGTATTCCCGCACGCTATTTACCAACATAGCTTAGGTGATATCTTCCGCTGTGCTGTAGAGAACATGACCACGCAAGAGCGTGCTAATTTTACCAATGACTTCCGTAAGCTCTACAACTCCAAGAGTCTGTTAGAGTGCATGAAGACCTTAGTGGTGATTGAGCAGCGCTGGAAAGATTCGCATCCTGAGGCTATGCAGCTGATTCACGACAACTTCCTCTTCTTTGAGCAGTACTTTGCTGCCGCTCCTGTAGTACGCACTTCGATCCGTACTACCAAGGTCTTAGGCGTGCTGTTAGGTGATGTGCGCCGTGATGTGCGCGAGGATAGGTATAACTTCCTCTATTGCGATGCCCTCCATGTAGTGGTGCGCATGCTTGAGGTCGACCGCTTTATTACGCGCAACAAGCGCCCAGTGCAGTGGAAGCGTGCTTTAAAGAGCATGTATGAGGACAGCTACATCGGTAAGATCATTGCCCCATACATCAAGTTAGAGGACATGCGTTTGTCGGCACGTAGCTTAAAGCGTGATCAGGTCTCGTTTCTGACGCGACAGCAGCAGCTTGAAGAGCAGCTCAACGCCAGCGTCCAATACACCGGCGTCTCCGAAGAGCACAAAGCTCGTAAGGCGCGCAATAAGGATCGCTAAGCTCAGCGCGACCCGCGTGACCCGCGTGACCCGCGCTTTTAGCGCTGGCGCTCTGCCATCCAAGCGCATCATTTGAGCTTGTTGCAGTGAGCGTAGCACAGCACAGCAACCAACCGCGCTGCTCTGATTTTCCTTTCACTCCGCCGCCGCGCCTACAAAAATGGCGCGCCGTGTGGCTCGCCATTTTGCTGTGAGCTGGTGTTAGCACTGAGCTCAGCGCAGCTGAGCTCAGACCCGACTGCTACTACTTGCGGGAGTCGGGAGTGACAATACTCAGCTCCATATCCTTTGCTGAGGTCTTAACTCCAGCTGGAGTTGCTAAGGTCTCAGCTAACATTGCACGCACTTCTGGAGCTGGTACCGGACCGTTAAAGTCCGTGGTCTTGAGGATAGGAAGCTCTTCCTCATCGTCAGCATTGGCGTCGGTGCTTGCATTGGCGCTTGCCTGAGCCTGTGCCTGAGCCTGTGCCTGAGCCTGTGCCTGAGCTTGGGTCGCTTGCTGAGCATTGCTCTGTGCTTCTAAGTTCAGACCTCCTTGTGGAGTGCTCGCGTTAGAGGTAGTAGGGGCAGCCGTACTGTTAGCGTGGGTACCACCGGCCACGGCTACGGCTACGGCTACCGGCTCTAACTCTAGTGGTGTGCTGTGGCTTAAGAGGCTCTCGCTTGCAGCCATAGTGGCCATGTTAAAGCCTAAACCACCTGCGTGAGCATCAAAAGCACTATCGCTTAAGCGCAAGAGACTGTGGTCAGAGTGACGCTTGCTATGACGCAGGCTGACGCTGTTGTTTTCTAGGTGCTGCTGCTGCTGAATTTGCTGCTCGCGCTGCGCCATTAAAGACGTCATCAGTTGTGGTGCGACCTTAATGGAGTTCTTAGTGGCCATAGCCACATCCAAGCCATCACCAAAAGAGTTGATGGTGCCTACAGAGGTGTAGACCGGAGAGGTGTTGGCGGTTAAGTTCAAGCCTAAGCCATTCAAGCTATTGTCGTTGAGAACTGTTACGTTGTTCCCAAACAGAGCAAGGCTATCGCTCTCTGGCTGTTGCAGCTCGCGAATTGAGTGCACTTCTCTGAAGTCCTCAGGCTTGATTGGGTCAAACTTAGCGGCTTCAGCGGCGGCTTTAGCTTTCGCCTCTTGGCGCTTTAAGTAGCGCTCACGAGCCTTTTGTCGCTCCTTTTGCTTTTGTTGGGCCGCTTCTTCCTTCTTGTGGTTAGCATACCAAGCGATCTTGGTTTGCATGGCCGAGCGGAAGATTGGCGTCACTTGATGGATGACGTTATCAAGTGGGTTGAAGTTAAAGTTCTGACCTAAGCAGTTTAAGATCTGCTGACGCTCTTGCATCTTAAAGCGCAGGCGATCCTCACGCAAAGCTTGGGCTACCGATGGCTTTAACTTACCAAACACTGCATTGGCGCTTTGGATGTTAGAGCTGACATTGTTGATGTCGAGGTAGGCCGAAGGCGCGGTGGCTTGCGGCATAGGAGTAGTAGAGCGCTTGGTACCCTCACGAGAGCTCCCATTGCTATGCTCATCTACCTCAATTCCAGCAGCGCCCGCAGCTGCGGCTGCGGCAGCAGCTGCCGCCGCGGCCGTAGCGGCAGCCACATTAGCCTGAGCCACAGTATCCTGATCAAAATCCTGCACTGCATAGGAGCTGTAGGCTTGGTCTAAGTCAACAGCAGCCTTTGGTGCAAAGTCAGAGTCAGCATCCTCATAGCGGCGATAGCTACTAGTGTAGCTGGTAGAGGCAGCCTTTGTGGCTGCTGCGGTAGCCGCAGTAGTAGCAGTAGCAGTAGCAACCACTCCATCCTTCTCGGTAGGCTGCACGCCATAGGAGCTGTTCAATCCCTCTAAACCGTCAATAGGGTCTTGCGAGGTCAGGGTGTTAAAGTGATGCTCACTAACCAAGCTGTTATCGACCACATACTGCTCGGCAGCTGGAACCTTACTCGTGGTATCTCCAAAGCCATCACGGCTGAGACTGCGCCACTTTGAGCTAGAGTTAGAACCTAAGCCAGATCCGTTAGCCCCAGCCCCAGTTCCAGTCCAAGTTCCAGTTCCAGTCCAAGTTCCAGTTCCAGATGCTGATGTTTCAGATACAGTTGCCCGTTCAAGTGCAGCAGCGGCTGCTGAGTTGCTAGCTGCAGTGTCGGCTTGCATTGCAGCGCGCACTGCGCGCAGGGCGCGTGGCTCTAAAGCGTGCTGTGTGGCATCTTGCAGCTTTAAGGTCTTGGCGTCCTCGTATAAGAATGGAGGTACAGCATCATCACCTAAGAGCAGTTCTTGCTCGGCAGCTGCAGTGTCAGTACTGCTGCTAATACCCAGTTCAGTACCAATAGGCTTAGCATGGCTATCAGTAGCCACAGCCATAGAGGTGGTGTTACCTAACACCGCAGTGCTACCGGAGTTATCGTGCGTTAAGCTCTCCATGCTCTGTCCGCCTAAAGCAGCGACTGCAGTTTCGGCTACACGGCTAGCCTGAGCGATAGCGGCAGCAGTGGCAGCTGCACCTTGAGCTGCCTTAGCTTGCGCGGCCTGCTCTTGCTCTAAGCGTGCGGCAGCCGCAGCGGCCATGGCTGCAGTCGCAGCGGAAGCTGCGCCGCCTGCGCCTGCGCCCACGCCAGCCACGGCAGCACCGCGAGCCGACTCAGCAGTAATGGTGGCGGCGTCGGTACTGCTGGCATAGGCTGCTGATGGTGAGGCGGAGGCTGAGGCGGAGTCCTCGTTCCACAGCGAGCGCAGAGCCTTGTTATCCTCAATCACGCCTGAGAGCGAGATCTTGCGCTTGTTTGGGTTGAGGTTGAACACTGGGCCCGAGCCAAATTTGCCGAAATGGCGGTACATAAAGTCCTGATGCTGCTGTGCTAAGAGCTCATGCAGCATCTTGCCGCCGCTGACGTCCATATGGCGCATATGCGCAAAGAGGCGGCTGAAGGTTAGGTTGTAGACCGCGAGGTCTTGCTTCTCCGTCCACTCGACCTTGGCTACTAAGAGGTAGCGGTAGAAGAAGAAGTTGAGCATCTCAGCGTGGTCGCTAAAGAAGTCCTGCGGATCTTTTTTACCTAAAAGTAAGGTCGCCACAGAGGCTACCATCTTGTGGGTAGTAAAGATCTTACGCTCAGCAGGGCTCAGCATGGTGTAGGTGCGCAACAGCTCGATATTGCCTTGCAGCACGCTCTCGCCTTCTGGTAACAGTGGCTCCCACTTGTTGCGCATCAGCTCAAGTTGCTCGCGCGCAAGTTCAAAGGTAGGGCTATCGCATAAGGCAGCAGCCTCCACCATGAACTCCTTACGACGCTCAGTTGGCAGCTTGAAGCTATCAAACTGCAGCACCTCAAGAAGGTTAAATTGCAAGGTGGTGTCTGGGAAGTACTGCTTCATAGCACGCTCTAAGTAGCGGCACTTGAAACCTGCCACCATAAAACAGATGTTGCGGGTGCCTAAGTACTTAAAGTGCTGTAACACACGCTCCCAGAAAGTAACCGAGAGACGGCCTTGCGTGAAGTCAGGGATGATACCTAAGAGGTCTTTACGGCCGTCCAAGGTCACGCCAATAATAAAGAGCTCTTGCTCCACATAGACGCGCTTTTTACCAAGCTTTAGGCGTACAGGATAGGTATCCATGTATACCATGGCATAGTAAGGGTCTAGAGGGTGACGATTAGCCATCCACGCTAAAGCAGGCTCGCGCATACTGGCAATAAAGTCAGTAATCTCGCGACGCTTGATATAGCGCTGGAACTCGAAGGCGTACTGATCGATGATAAGGCGCTTGCTCGTGCCCTCAAGGAACTTTAAGAAAGCAGGCAGACCGATGTAGGCTATGCCATTTTCGGTGCGACGGGTTTCTTTGACCTGCTCGAACAGCTGCGCAAAGATGCCGGCCTTATCGTACTGCTTGCTCCACTTGTCCAAGAATTTGACCATAAAGTCAGTGCCTTGGATTGGCTTGTTGTGGCGCTTGATTGGCGCAAAGAGCAAGTAGTCACGACGGTTGTGTGGCGTCATGGCGGCAGCACGCTCTAAAGGATCTGTAAGATCAGGCATGCGGTCTTTGGTCTCAATACCAAAGCTCTGCACGGTTTGAGGCTCAAACTTGATCTTGTCAGGGAGGACTTTAGTAGGACGCTTGTAGGTCTCACCACGTGACTCAAGGTCAGCTAAAACTTTGGCTCTAGCGTCGTGAATGTCCTCGATGTGCTGACGGCGCTTTTTGCGGCTCTCGCGCACCTTTTCGGGCAAGGTCTCATCGTCGGCAATCTTGTTGAGCTTGCGACGCTTGACGCGCTCATCGCTCTCACCGACACCGTCAATAGCAGAGCGCACAGTACGAGCGACATCAATGCTGCCACGTCGTCCTTTGCTCTTACCTTTGCCATTAGCATTGTCATGGCCACTGCCATTATTTTTGGAGTTCTTGACTTGGCCTTCATTGACGCGATAAGAGCGCACGCGACGAGACATAGGCTTGTCGTCGTCATCATCAGTACCAGTACCAGTACCAGTACCTGTATCAGTATCAGCACTAGCATCATAGCCGTCGGCAGTAATTGCAGCATCGGTATTAGCGAGGTCATCAGACTCATGAGAGCCCTTGCTGACACTAGAGACAATACCGTTATCGTACTCAGATGATTCGGTATCAGACTCGTTGGTCTCAACGTCATCATCGTAGTCGTACTTGCCGCTGCGGGCGGCGGCAGCTTGGGCGAGCTTCTTGGCTGCGTACTTACTTAAGTGTTTGGTAGGGCCTTCTTCTTGGCGTTGACGCTCAAGCTCTTCGCGCTCTTTTTCTTTTTGCTTTTGTGCTGCGAGGCGCTCAGCAGCACGTGACCTTTTCGACATTCACGGTACCTTTGTAGGTGTAGACATAGCCATGCTAGTCCGACCCAAGCCGACATCTAAACTGGTAGACGTGTAACCAAATACCCGTGTAACCAAGTCACCAAGTAATTGTGTCTTGGGCAGGCTACCTACAGAGCGGTCTTTATCTGCGCGGTGCTGCCTCTTTAAGCTAAGGAACGGAGCTATTTAGGCTCAACCCTGCCTATGTTAGATGCTAAAACTTAGCATGAGGCTAGGGTGGTGATTTCTAAAAACGCTTTATTTTAGGTAACGCCGAGCTTTGGAGCAAGATGCTTGTATAGCAGCGCTTTTGAGCGAACAAGGCAGGACAGATCAAGGGAAAGAGGTGGGTGAAGTAAACGATCAGTGCCTATGCAGTTTGCGGTTTTGTGTAGGCAGCAAAAAACTTGAAATTCGATTTGGGCTCGCAACTTACAGCTGCTTGCAACTGCCCTTTCGTCACCCTCAAAGGTGATTGGTGGACGCTTGGTCTTTGCTTAGTCATGCAACTCTCTGCCAAGCCCCAAGCCTCGGCGTGGGCTTGGCAGAGAGCGCCTGCGCGCAGCGCGTAAGCGTAAGCGCAGGCGCAGCAAGCGCTAGCGAGTGGAGCTCTTGCGCTTGCTGCGTGGGATGGCGTTGGTTGCGCTGACAAAGGTCAGTGGTACGCGATTGAGAAAGCTCTTAAAGCGCTGCGGGGCATAGGAGCACAGCTGTGCGCCTAAGAGCATCTGCATCAGCGTCATGTACTCATGTCGTGACATACCCTCTGGTCGCCAGCCCTCAACACCACATTCCAGCCTGTCTTTAAAGGTGTCCAAGCAATACTGCTTTTTGCTTGGGATATAGCCTGTTGTGTGGTTGCGGCAAACCTCAGATAGGTTTTGGCTCATGAGGCTTAAGAGCTCCATGGTGGTGTTGCCCCTAAAGCTACGTCCTGCAATGTCGTATTTCTCGATATGGCTGATGTAGCTGTCCTGATAGAGCTTAGGCCCCACATAGTTAGCCGACAAACTTAAGCGCTCATTAGTGCGCCAGCAGTCCTCGGTGTAGATCTCCACATAGTGTGCTAAATGTGCCATGAGGTGATGCATGGTGCTGATGGTGGTTGTGGTATTGGTATTGGCTTTGGCTGTGGTTGTGGCTGCTGTGCTGGCCTTGGCCTCTTCTTTCTTTGCAGTTTTGAGCTGCGGATTGAGGTTGAGTGTAAAGTTGTCGCTAAGCTCAATGCCTAAGGTGTGGGCATATGGCAGCAAGAACTCCAAGACAAAGGTCGCTTGCAGCATGGTGTGCAAGAAAGCTTTACTCTCTTTGGAGGCTATGTCCTTTAGGTAGTAATCGAAGCTGGCTGTGGCTGTTGCTAAGAGTAGCAGTGGCATCTCAGGTAAGCGCATCAGCTCGTAGATGTGTTGCTCGTGCTCTTGGTGCTTTTCACAAAAACAAGGTACAAACTCATAGGCATCAATCACCTGTGTAAAGATGACTAAGGCCAAGTCACTGGTGCTTTTTGCAAAGATCTTGGCAAAGCGCTCACCGTCGACAGTGGCGCTTAATCCTGCTTGCTGCTGATAAGCCTTAAGCTTGGTCATAGCCTCGGCACTAAGTTGCTGCTTAAGGTGACGGTAAATGGCTATGTTGTGGCGCATAAAGTCACTTTCTTCCGCATAGGTGTCTCCAAAGCCCAAGCCACAGCGCTCTAAGTGACTAAAGCGTGGTAGCGTCATTACAAACGGGCCGTACTTTTTGCGCAGCTCCTGAATGACCTTATCGCGGATCTCGCGCTGATAGGAGGTGTCAGTGCTAAGGCCGCGCGTAGCGTTGTAGAGATTTTCTTCTGCCTCATCGTTGGCACGCAGGCGGGCAAACAAGCGCAGCCACAGAGGTTGCTCAAAGCGTGCAAACACGCGGCACAGCGAGACATCAAAGCGCGAGTGTTCATCACGAATGCGACTGACATAGTGCGAGATCAGGATTTTGAAACTGTCCTCCATCAAACCTAACTTAGCAGCCTGCCTAAAGTAATCCTCGTTAATGGTCTTAGGCAGCTTAAACATACCGTCAGGATCGAGGATGGAGGAGTAAGTTTGCACGCTATCTGCGTCATACTCGCCACTGAGACGCAGATCGTTTGGTATCAGCTCCACAAAGCGCATGCCTAAGCGCATACCGCCAGAGTCCTTAGAGTCACTGTCTTCAGCCTTAGCTTCTGTATTGCTGCTGGTGTTGGTGCCGGCGCCGGCGCTGGTGCTAGAGGCCTGAGCTTGATGCTTGTCGGCATCTGCAATGAGGGCTTTGCTGGAGTTGAGGCTGCCATCAAAGCCATCGTTCATCACGTTAAACATGTTGAGGTTAGGCATCTGCTCAGCATCAGCCTTAGCCTTGGACTTGGACTTGGACTTGGCCTCTGCTTCCTTTTGTTCTTGGGCGAAGGCTTTAAAGATGTTGAGCTCAGGCTTGGCGCGCTTGGTCTGCTTGCTGTCTTGATCTTGATCTTGCTCTTGATCTTGATCTTGATCCCGATCTTTCTCTTGCTCGTTGTTGCGGTTGTGGGCGGCTAAAGCTTCGATTCCTGTCAGCTTGTCTTTGATGGAGTCGATGTAATTTTGGGCAATGAGTAGGTCATTAGGGCTGGTAAAGAACGACTCTAAGTCATGGCCAAGCAAATAGACACGACGTGCCATCGACTGCACAAAAGCAATATGGCTAATGGAGAGATCCTGCATGAGCTCCTGAGTGCCTTGAGCGGTGCCAATATTAAACACGTGAGGCCCTTCTTCCGCGACACTATCTTCGTAGATTGCTATAGGGTCAGGCACGATCTCATCGACATTTGGGTAGTGCTCGGCAATGTAGTCGTCTTGCTCACGGATATTCTCATCTGCAATGGAGAAGATGTTGTCGTTGAGCAGATCATACAGAGGATCGCCATCAAACACGTACTCTATCTCCTCATCTTCGTCAGCACTGCCTGAACTTGTATTGCTGGCATTGCTGGCATCAATTGCGGCGAGGTCTTCTTCTAAGCTGCTTTCTGGATCGTAATTGTCGTACTCATATTCTGCGTCACGGATAGCCTGAGCAGCTGCATCAGCGGCCGCTGCTGCAGCCTTTTTCTCTTCGGCCGCGGCGAGTTCTTTGAGATGCTCGACATAGACCTCATCGTACTTGCATCCTGGTAACAACTGCGAGGAGTTGTAGACGATGTTGAGGCTACGCAACTTATCGATCAGCACAAAGACGTAGTGGTTGTTGATATACGGCATGCTAAAGGACTGCTGATTAATCTTGAGGTGCTGGGCGTCATAAGTGATAGAGCGCAGTCCCAAGTAGTGGTAGTAGTGCCAGCCCTTGCTGCTATCAGAGATGTAGATACCATCAAAGGTCAGAATCAGGCCGCTTTTACCGCTTTGGCTTTTAGTGTTGTCGCTAAGCAATAAAACCTCAGGGTAGAGCACATTAGGCAAGATACTGCGTTCTTTAGCGCTCGCACCCGCACCAGCAGTTCCAGCAGCACCTGCAGCTCCAGCTCCTGCACTAGCAGCGACAGTGGTGGCTGTTGCTGCTGAGTTGTCACTGCTATTGCTGCTCACAACACCAGTAGTCTCAATGAACTGCTGCATCTTCTTAAACTCAGCAAAAGGCACCAAAGGCGCGGTGTAGATACGACCTACAGGGCCTAAGTAGTACCTGACCTGTGTCAGCATGTCGAAGATCTGTGTTTGCAGATAGCGAGCTTCATTAAAGCGCACCTGTCTTTGATAGTTTTGCAGCTGCTGCTTTCTCTTTACTTGCTCCTCATTGACCTTGTAATTGCTTTGCTCTCTTTCCCACCACAGACGCATAACTTCGTCTTTGTTTTGAGCGTTGATTGGGATTAAGCCAATGTATGGAGGGCTTGTTGGCAGATCAAATCTGTAGGTACCATAGAGTTTGTGGTGCGATAGCTTTGGTTTTACTATCTTTGGAGTGGCATTGCCATTAGTGGCAGCAGTGGCAGCAGTGGCAGCAGTGGCAGCAGTGGCAGCAGTGGCAGTAGTGGCAGCTGTGGCTGTATCTGCTGTCACTGTAGTGGTGTTAGAGGCAGCAGCGTTTGCGTCTATGTTTGAGTCTGAGCCTTGGATGGTTCTTTGGGCTTCGTCTTCAGCTTGTAATTCTGCTAAGAGGGCGCCACAGTCAACAGGCTGTAGCTCCCCACGATCGTAAGCCAACACACAATCACGGCATTCAATGAGCGTTTGTGCTAAGGCTTCTGCAGGGAAGTATGGCAGGTTGATGTTGACGCCGTTGAGACGCAACAAACCACGGTTAGGTACCATCTGCCCTAAGAGATCATAGTCGTAGGTTTTGCCTTCATCTAAATTATCGTGCAGGTGGGTTTTGATTTTGGCAAAGGTGTCCTTGGAAATGAGATCTGGCACCTTATGGCTTTGATCGTAGTACACCCCAATGTCGACGAGATCTTGCCACGTGCATTGGTAGCTCTGACCACTTTGCGTACAGATAAAAATCTCATCTAAGGTCAGCACCATACCGCAGTTGTTCTTTTTGCTCTCGGCAAAAGCGCAGTTAAACACTGCTACCACTTCCTCATAGCAGATACGCAGTGGTACGTATTGCGACCATGCATGCAATAAGCTCGCATTTTGGATGTTTGAGCCTACTTTGAGGCGGCTAGGATCAAACAGCTCTTCTTGGGCGTTACGCACTTGCAGTTTGTGCAGCAACATCATGAGACGGATCTTTTGCTCATAGTCGACTTTAAGCTCTAAGGCACTATCAGCCCACATCACTTGAGCATTAGCATCTTGTTGCAACTGAGCTTGGCGTTTACTTTCGTAGTGCATACAGGCAAAGGGGGTCAAGAGAGGAAACTCAGTGGTGATAGTAGTGCTGGCAGTAGTGCTGGCAGTAGCCACAGATGCAGGAGCAGGGGCAGTGGCTGTAGCCGGAGCAGAAGCCGGAGTAAATGCAGGAGCGGGCGCTGCCGGTGTTGCTGGTGATGCTGTAACTTCGGCAGCAACTTTGGTTTCAGGGTTAGTTAGCAGAGGAAGCTCGTTGGATAAGAAGCGCGAAATAGAGTGTGCTTGCCACTCTACGAGCATGCACTCGTCATGGTGGGCATTCTTGATCTTATCGCTATGGCCCTCAGTCTGAGGCAGGTACTTATAACTAAAGAAATTTGGGCGATTGGTAATTTCTCTTGTAACAGCCTTACGGAACTCATCGGGAGTCATATCGCCTGCTTCGATAAAGATTTTTTGCTTAGGCTCCACCACAAAGCCCGATTTATGGCGCTTTGGGGCCTCTTGAGTCTTCTTTTGTGCTTGCTTGACGGCAAGTGAGGCAAAAGGCGCAATGATACCTGTGCTCTTATAGGCCTTTTGCTCAGCTAAGTTCTGCTCACGAGCTTTGATGGCAGATGAGGTCATGCCCTGCACAATGGTAATGATGCGGCGCAGTATGACAAAGAGTTCATACTGGCGCTGCATAAGGTAGAACTTAGGATCTAAGATAAGCGGCTGATCATTGATGTAGATGGTGGAGCGCTTGAGGCTCAGACGCATGTTGTCGAAACGTGCTGAGTACTGTGGTGCTACACGCAAGTTAGCACGTTGTTTGTTGAGCTTATCTTGCAGCTGCTGATGGCTTAGTCGTCTCATGTCAGCGATAGCAATGCTCGGTATTTCAGGCACATCGTTACACCAATAGATGCTGTCTTTGGTGATGGCAAAGCCCACCTGATAGTCATGGCTGGCTAAGGTGTCTTGAGACAAGTTTTGGTCGATGTTAGTATCGATTGTAGGCAGTAAACCTAGTTGCAAATCACAGGAAGAACCAACAAAAGAGTTTTGGGAGAATCTTTGATGCGCAGTCTCTTCTTCCACGGCTGCAATAGCCTCAGGCGTGGCAGGAGGTGTGAGATCAAAGTTAGTTGAGGCGAGCACTAAGACCTCTTTTGGATCAAGACCACGCGCCATGTACTTGCTAGCGGTTTCCCATACCTTAGGCAGCAACACATTGACACCAGCAACATAAGTGCAAGCCTCGCTATCAAAGCTGCTATTGACAAACTGCTGCAACACAAACTGCTCCCACACCGAGTAGCGTGGGAAATCAAGCTGCAAGCTGCTCGCACTATCTTGCTCTTGTTGTTCTTTTTGGGCGAGCTGCTCTTTTTGGGCGAGCACTGCCACTGATTGTGGCAGTGGCTGCTTCACTATCGCGGGTAAGAAGCTTTTTCCTTTACCAAAAGCAAAGGAGCGCAAGAGATCAGTGGCTGGTAACTGCCTAGTGAGCAGCGCTTGTGCAAGGCGTTTGTCGTAAGTCCCTTCAATTGAGTAGGCTATTACCTGATAAGGGCTAAACTCTTCAGGCCCACTGACTTCGGTGAGGTAGTACAGATCACGGATGCGCTGTAAAAGCTCACAGAGCTCTACACGCATGTTGAGATCAAGCGAGCTTAGATCATGCTTGTGCTCGGCACTGCTGCCAACAGTAAGACCACGAGATTGGGCCATAGCAGCTGCTGCAGCTACCTTTTGTGCAGTGGCTTCACGCAAGCCTTCCAAATCAGGTGGTGGCAGTTTGAGCTTAAGATCGCTATTAGCTATATGAGCACTGCTCTCAGAGCTTGTACCCCAAGTTTGCGGAAAAGTTGTACCCCCAGTAGTCGAAGCTGTAGTGTAGGCTAAGTTGGTGCTAAACAGATGTGGTAGCGCCCAGCCACCTAAAAAGATCTCACCTAAGCCGTCTAAGGCTGGTGTGACTTGGTAGAGGTAGTTGCGGCTGTGGTGGTGGCGATTAGCTTTAATGTATTGGTAGATGTGATTCCACTTAGCATGATCAGCATGAGTGGTGGAAAACCGATCATACTCACTTGCTCTATCCAAGATATCAGGGCCATAGCGCGAGATGTAGATGCCATCGATGGTAAGAATCAGACCATGGTAGCCATGACGGTGAAAGAGGCGATAAAAGCCACGCGAGATCGGGTCTTTTTGCAACAGATCGTCACCGTCAACAAAAAGCAGGATGTTGTGGCCTAAGTGCTTGACGGCAGCGCGGTATTTATCGGCGTCAGTAAGAGTGTCGTCGGCGGCGATCTCACGAGGCAGTGCGGCCTCGGAGTGCAACCAATCCTCAGCATAATGTCTGATGTGGCGGCGCAGTAAAGCTTTGACCTTTGGTGGAAGCTCAGGATCTTGGAGTTGCGCAAAGGTATAGACGCTGTGATGCTGTGCTAAAGGCGAGGATAAGATCAGCGCCTTAAATATCTCAAGGCGCTCCACTTCAGAAAGCACGACTTGTGGCCCGCGCAGCACGGTATTTGGCCCTCTGCCAGTGTGCTCGTAAGAAAAACCGTCGTAGATGCGTGTCATGGTCCGTGCCTTATTAGTTGTGAGGTGAAATGGTGCTGAAAGTGGCTATGGCTAGGTTAGCTCTGTTGAAGCAGCCTGAGCCTGATCATGAGCCTAATCAGGGTCGTAGTCGTTGTTCTGCTTGCGGTCGAAGTAGTCGTGGATCATCACGGTAGGCCAGATCAAAACATGGCCGACCACAATTGGCAGCGTAGCCATAAGGAGGCTCCAATACCACTCCCACTCCCACAGATACATGCAACCAAAGAAAATCACGGCTACATTAACCCATGGGATGCAGGCAATGATGATGGCTAATGGCAGCACAATGATCCAGTGCCACTCCAAGTAATCACAGCCATACTCGTAGAGAATTTGGATGGCGATAATGAAAGCAATGGCTTGCGAGGCCATAAAAAAGAAAGAGAAGAGCAGCTTGGAGCTCTCCTTAATCTGTTCGTAGCGTGGGTTCATGATGGTGTTCCTAAAAAAGCGTGAGATCTGCGGTGATAGTAGTGGGGCTAGTAGCGACCTAAGTTGCGTTGCTTTTTGAGCTCTTTGCATACATCTATGATGCTAAAGCACTCAGCACGGCGTACCTGCCAGCTGACAGAGATTGCAGCTTGGGCGTCATCATCATAAATGATGCTGCCATCAGGGGTGTAATAAGTCTCTCTGTGCTTCTGAATACCGTTACCATATAGGTATTCATGGTAATCAATGGAGACACGCGGCTTACCGTTCTCGTAGAACTCATGGTATGGGCCGATCAGAGAGCCGTTAATAAGAAAACCCTCGATAAAGATCTGCCCATTGGGGTAGAAAGCGCGAATAGGGCCAAAAGGCTGATCGTCTTGGTAGGAAACAAAGGCCTGCAATTGCCCATTAGCAAAGAAGCTCTGTGCTACGCCCACAATCTCCACGTCCTTAAGCTTACGCTTTTTGAGCTCCACTATATGCTTGATCTGACCGTTGGCGTAGTAGGAGGTATAGGTGCCACGCATCTGTCCGTGGATCCAGTTTTCGGTGGCAGCTAAAAAGAAATCGACGGGTACTTGTCCAGTAGTCTTGTAGAGGGCTAAAGCGCGCTGCACGGCGACCTCATTGCGTTCCATCAGTTGTTGGCGTGCGGCGGTAATAGCAGCCTCAACTTCAGGGCCATTAGGGTAGGCAGTTTGCTCTACCGAGCTCATGGCGGTGACATGAATGCCGTGCGAGAGCAGCACACCTTGGGACTCATAGGCGATGAGATCAGCCGTAGTTGGGGTGCGGGCGCTGTTATAAGTTGCAGCTGTAGCAGCTGCAGCAGCTGTTGCTGCCGTGGCCGCAGCCGTAGCTGTAGCCGCAGCTGTAGTCGTGGCTGTAGCCGCAGCAGGCTGTTCTGGTAACTGTACCTTGATGTCTTGTTCGGCTTGGTACTCTAAGGCTAGGACTTGCTGCATGAGCTTGTTGTAGTGCTCTGTGCGGGCGTCGTCGGTCGAGAGATCAAGGCTAGGATCCTGCTCTGCGATCTCGGCTAAGTCCTCAAATGAGATTTTCTTAAAGCGCTGTACTAGGCCATGCTTGAGACCATGCTGATAGGGCGTCTCCATAAAGCCAGCATCTAAGATAATGGACTTGTGGAAGCGCGTGCCGCTAAAAACGTAGGTGTAGTAGAGATGCCTGCCTAAGAGCAGCACAACGAGCACCACAATCATTGTGACAACGTAGTTCACGACTGGATCTCCTCCAAACCAAACAGCCAAACAGCAAAACATCCAAAGCCGCAGCACTTAAGGGTAGCCGCTGCGGCAGCCAAAACCAAAACCAGATCACAGCATAGACCGAAAGCGTCGTCGCCTCAAAGTTCTTTGTGCAAAATGCCGTGTGGCACACACACGCTAAGCGCTTAAAGCAGTGCCCACATGATATTAAGCCCTGTTGACAACAAGGCACTTACGGCACAGATGGGCAGAATCGACTTAAGTAGCGAGCGAGGTTCACGCCGCATATCTACAGGATCGGTGACTACTGCCACGATAAATACCAAGTAGAAGAGCTTTGAGATTGGTAGCAGGCACAAGATCCAAGCTTGGGTTGCACCTAATGGTCGCATCAAGCGCAATGTCTGTAATAGCAGCAGATGCATCACAAGTTCAAAGGCATACGCACCACCAAACACCCAAAAGATGCTGTACTCAATCCTCTCTCTAGAGAGGACGTAGTGGGTGATGACCAAACAGAGCACACATATCACAGTAGATATAAGACCGAATCCCCACTTGCGGCGCCGTTTTTCGGCTACAGGCAGGAGGTAGGTGTTATGGGCGCTCGACATCTGATCTAAAGCAGCATCGATTTCCTCAAACCCTGTGTGGGTCTTACGTCCACGCATCGTGTGTCCCTGAGCAAAACCAAAATTAGTAATGATGCCAGCGGATCTTTTGGGGCTTAGGGTCTCCTAACAAGCCACTTTCAAGGACACGTAAGTAGCTCCCCGCACCGTCCTCACTCCTTTTGGCATGGGACATAGGAGTGGTATGTGTCCACACCAAGTCAGTAGCAGAGCTCTGAGCTGTGATGAAGTAGCAAGGACACGAACGAGACAGACGATGACGGTTTACCGTCACCTAACCCATAAAAGTGGTTGAGAGGTGACAGCCGCGCCTTGAGCGCTCAAGGCCCAGTAGCTGGCCAAAAGCGCTAGCATCATGTGATGGCACGTAATATAGGGGCGATGCGCAAGGGAGCAAAATGGCCGCAAGCGTCGAAGAAACTTTTTGCGCAGATGCCGATAAAATCAGGCTTTGCGTGGGGTAAAAACAGAAAAAAGCGCTGCTACAGAGGCACAACAAAGCCCCTCTTTATATAGGGGCGATTTGCCCTAAAAACAGGGCTGCTATGTAACATAATGCAATAAGCCTAAAATGGCTGCAAAGCGCATAAACATCAGCGTTTGCGCGCCTTTAATGGCAAAAGAAGGCAGCAAAAAGCTCAACAGACGACGGGATTTGAGCCTAGATTTTCATAAAAACGGCGTTCATGGGAGACAGACTGACTGGCCCTACGACAGGCACAATTGC
>CALXYZ010000007.1 GCA_944393075.1 uncultured Anaerobiospirillum sp.
GATTTGTAGAAGTTCTCATGGATCATCAGTGCGCTTTGCCTTGTATGCTCTAGGGAAAACAGGTAGGCTAGAGCTTTAGCATGTGCGAATAGTTTGGTTTAGGAGTCGTTTTTATGCAGCAGATCTTTGTGGTGTGTCAAAAGCGTGGTGAGAAGGCTAGTAACGCCACACTGCAGCTCTCCCTCTTAGAGCATATCTGTGCTCTCTGTGGGGTAAAGCTCACCGAAGTTAAGATGCAAAACTCTGCTGTGGATAATGACTTTGTTTACTATCTGCTCGCGTTACCACATCCTGTCTCTAGCGAGATTGAAGCTAAGCTCAAGGAGCAAGCTCTCCAAAATAAACTGCCTGCAGTCTGTGACCTGCTCTTTAGCGAAGACTTCCCTTGCTTTAGTGAAGCTGATGTCCGCTGTGGTGCTGTGGTCATGGATATGGACATGACCACCGTGCAAATTGAGGGTATTGATGAGATTGCCCGTAAGTTAGGCGTGTTTGATGAGGTGGCCGCCATTACTCACGATGCTATGCACGGTAAGCTTGACTTTTCGCAATCCCTGCGTCGCCGTGTCGCCTTACTCAAGGGTGGTGATGCTGCTGCGACCTTAGCTGCGGTCAAAAAGATTATGCGCGAGACCGATGGCCTTAATGTGCTTTTACCTTACTGCAACGAGCTTAAGTCCTCTCACAACTTTAAGACCTGCATTGCCTCAGGTGGCTTTCATGAGCTGATCTGCGTCATCGATGAGAAGTATGGTCTCTCCCATATCGCTGCTAATCGCCTATCCGTAGACGCAGACGGTAAGTTTACAGGCGAGGTTGATGGCCCTATTGTCGACGGTAATGCCAAGGCTCAGTTAGTCCGTGATCTCAAAGAACAAGACGGTGTGCCTCAAGAGCGTATCATTGTCATTGGTGACGGTGCTAATGACCTCTTAATGATGCAAGAGGGCGGATTGGGTATTGCCTACCACGCAAAGCCAACCGTGCAAGAAAAAGCCCGCAATGTTCTCAATTACGGCAACTTAAGTGCCGTAGCCCACCTGTTACAAATGCGTGCCCAGCTCTAGCCTCTAGCCTAAAGCAAGGCCATCTAGCGCGTAAGCGCTGCTCTTTGCTTGCATGCCATGTTCTAGCACCAGCCCATGCCCTTGCTCAAGCCCTTGCTCAAGCCCTTGCTCCAAGCGCAGCAAGGGTTGATGCTTGGCTGGGTGGGGCTGTACTGAGCTCCGCTGAGCTGAGTTAAGCTGTGCTCAGCAGGGCTTGGGGAGTGCAGCACCTCATCCCATTTTCATTTCACCCATCTTGTCGACCGGAGGAAGTATGGCACCTAGGGCTAAGACCATGTTTGTGTGCAATCAGTGCGGCGCGGAGTATTCGCGCTGGCAGGGCCAGTGTCGGCAATGCGGGGAGTGGAACACCATTGAAGAGGTTAAGCTCTCCAATCAACCCGCCGAGCGTGCGGTAAGCCGTGGCGTATCGCGTGTAGCTTCGCTCTCGGGCTTTGCTGGTATGGCTGACGGTAAGGTGGAGAACCTCTCTGAGGTTAAGATTGCCCAGACTGTGCGTATGCCTTCTGGCTATGGTGAGTTTGACCGTGTGCTAGGTGGTGGTATCGTCCCAGGCTCGGTGGTGCTGATCGGTGGTAATCCAGGTGCCGGTAAGTCTACGCTGCTGCTGCAAACCGTTTGTAAGCTCTCTGCTACCACCAAAGTGCTCTATATCACTGGTGAGGAGTCCTTAGAGCAGGTCGCACTGCGCGCTCAGCGCTTAGCGCTACCAACATCACAGGTGCGCATTGGCGCTGAGACCTCGATCGACAACATCATTGCTGTTGCTATGCAAGAGCAGCCATCGGTACTGGTGGTCGACTCGATTCAGGTGATGCACGTCAACGATGTCGATAGCGCCCCTGGCTCGGTGACACAAGTGCGTGAGAGCGCAGCGGCTCTGACACAATTTGCTAAGCGCACCGGCATTGCCGTGTTTTTAGTCGGTCACGTTACCAAAGAAGGTAGCTTGGCAGGTCCTAAGGTATTAGAGCACTGTGTTGACTGCTCGGTATTGCTTGAAGCTGGTAACGACATGCGCTTTAGAACCCTGCGCTGCCACAAAAACCGCTTCGGGGCTGTCAACGAAATCGGTGTCTTTGCTATGACCGACAAAGGATTGCACGAGATTAAGAATCCATCTGCAATCTTCCTCAACCGTCAAGAAAAGGTGGCTCCAGGTTCGCTGGCTACTTGTGTGTGGGAAGGTACCCGTCCTTTGTTAGTGGAGCTGCAATGCTTAGTGGATATCTCACAATATGGCAACCCACGTCGTCTCTCTTTAGGTACTGATGCTAACCGTTTGTCGATGCTGCTCTCAGTATTGCACCGTCACGCTGGTATTCAGCTTGCTGATCAAGACGTGTTCGTCAACGTCGTCGGTGGTGTAAAAATCGACGGTACCAGTGCTGACGTGCCGCTGATCTTGGCTTTACTATCGTCGTTTACTGAGCGCCCAATATCACGCACCACCATTGCCTTTGGTGAGATCGGTTTGACAGGTGAGATTAGACCAGTACAGTCGGGTTTAGAGCGTTTAGGTGAGGCCGAAAAGCAGGGCTTTTTACGCGCCATTGTGCCTTTTGACAACGCTCCTCGAAACAAGAGCAAGATCGGCAATCTAGAGGTCATTGCCGTCAAGAACATACAAGAACTGGTAGAGTTGGTCTAAGTAAGCTCTAAGAGCCTAAGTATCTAAGCGTCTAGGTGTCTAGGCAGCATGATCTGGTGCGAACGCCGCTACAGAGCCAAAAGCAGGAGTAGGGGTAGGTGCATGCGCAGTGCGCTGCGATGAAGGAAATTTAGCGAGTAGCAATAAGGTCTAAGGCTCGGAAAAGCCTTAGGCTCTATGTTGACTGTCCCTGATCTCAAAGAGATTCTGATGGTTAGGCGGAATCATGAGATCAGGGGATAAGAGGCTTTAGGAGTTGATCAGAACGTTGAGCTCACGGTTTAAGACGTCGGAGCGGCCAATGTTCATTTCAACTAAGCGCTTTAAGAGAGAGATCGACTCTGGGTCAATACGGTTGCACTCTAAGCCAAGCTTCTTGCCCATGACGTGTTTGCAGGTCATGTACATCACGATCTTGGTGGTAGCCTGCAGCTGAATTACCAGCTTGTACTTTTGGCCCGAGAACAGGTGTGGATCTGCTTCAAAGTTAGCCAACTCAACAAATGCTCCTTTCAAAGAGACGTCTCTGACATGTACGGAGTAGGTCTTTTTTTGCACCTCGGCTTCTAATGTTCCTGCAAGGTCGAGGACAATACGAGAATATCTGCGACGTTCCATATAAACAATCCTGTTTGAGCAAACCGGAGGCTAAAAGAACAGCGGTTTTAGATGACAAAAGAAAAATACAACTCGCTCAAGCACAGGTAAGAGTCTAGAACCCCAAGCTCTAGAGCTTAGAGAGAAAACATAGAACTGAGACCTTAGACCTAGACTTTAGCGTGAGTAGAGCCTGAGAGATATACAGGCTATCAGTAGTATCAGTAGCTAGGACAGGTAAGCAAAACAGCCGTTAATGGCACTGTATTAGCTTTCTTGAGCGATCTAGTGTAGCACATATCTATTAGTCGCTAAAAGAATTTGGCATGTTTTGTGGGAGTGCACGGGTTATTTTGCGCTCTGTGTGTGACCAAAATAGCACTCCAAGCTTGGAGCATCTGCCCTCTAACTACAGTGCACAACTATGCACAGTTATGCACTAATGTGCACTGTTTATGGCTCATAAGCACAGCACCGTCTTTGTGGATCTGATGTGGACTGCCATCATTGATGTTTGTGGCTAGGCCTTGTGGCCATTATCACGGCCATTACGGCCATTACGGCCATTAAGGCCGCCATGGCCACCACGGCCGCGATTACCACCGTGAGCCTTATGGGCGCCCGTCTTGAGACCTTGCTTGTAGACTTGTGGCTTGGTCGCAGCGCCTTCAGCACTAGCGTTAGCATTAGAGGCTGCGCTAGCGTCGGCGCTAGCATCGACCTCTCCATCAGGCAAGGTAGCATCGGTGCGATCTTGCATGTCTTGGTAGGTGGCAGTAAAGCACGAGGCAAAGTCTTCGAGTGTTAATGGGTTCTCTAAGCCGATGTTGCTGACATTGTCACGCAGTGCTAGCTCTAATAAGGCGCGGACGTTATTCTGGGAACGTGGCTTTTGTACCAGTTCTAAGAGCTCTACTTGGTAGTCAAGCTCAGCTTCAATCTCTGGTAACTCTAAGAGACTCTCTTCGTCTTGGGCCTGCTCTGGATGCTTGAGCTCGCACAGACGAATGACACTGGCCATGCTAGCCTTAGAGGCGTCTACAGCCTCTTTGGTATTGAGTGGAATGCTATCGAGAGCTGCGCCTAACATGACGGCAGTATCGAAAGCAAAAGAGTCACCTTCGTTGTACTCTTCAAGCTCAAGAGGGAGGTATGGCTCCACAAAGGAAAAGGCGTTACCCAAGTCGATGTGGTTGAACTTGTCGTAGTGGTATTCCCAGCACTTCTTGAGAGCTTCTAAGTACTCAGTTTTACCCTGACGCTCATGAATTTCACACCACAGTGCAAAGTGGGGATATTGCCTCGTAGCTAACACCAGAGCAAACAAACTCTGACGCCACACCGTCAGCTTCTCAAGCATCACATAAAACTTGGGACCAAAAAGCACAACAACCTCAACAAGATCAGAGAAAAAAGGATCACATGTAGCGCTGGGTGAATTCTAGGCACAAACGCGCCCCGCCCGCAAGGCTACTGCCACAAGACAAAGAAATTCTGGATTTGATGACCCAAGACATGGACATGATTGGTCATCTGGGGATCTGCTCGGCTTTATTCCAAACAAAATCTTTGTGCCTGATCTTGTTGAGACCCAATCAGGCACAAATGATTTTCTTTCTGTAAAGCGTGGCTAGTATAGCCCAAAACACAGGGTACGGGACTCCATTGAGTGCAAAAGTGCAACCATATTCAACAAGTTTAGGCATAAATGTCTACTAAAGGCCCAAATAAGTGCGCTTTTGGTAACAAAATCGCCATCTTGTGCGACAGGTTCACAAAAGTAGCTCTTACTGACAATTAACTCTGATTTGCATGTCTCGGTATGAGGGAGCGTTTGTGTTTTGTTGCGCCGTTGGTACGGCGCACAAAGCACGGGGCATAGAGCATGGCTACTTGCGCTTGAAATGCAATGGCCTGCCAATCCGGCAGGCTTGGCAACATCCAAGGTGGAGCTGTTAGTGGCGTTTGTGAGTAGTGAGGGAGAGCGTGCTATCGCGTAGCATTGAGCGCCATCACTTGGCAGCAATCAGAATAGATGGAAAAAGCCAGAACAACGCGGTTTGCTTGGAAAGGATCAAGCTGGGGTTGGTGTTACAGCTGCCATCGGCACTTGTCTTTGCCGTTTGGGGACGTGTGTGTTTGCCATCACACTTTGTGAAAGTCGCCACAACTACACACTTTTTTGCTTTTCTGTGTGGCTTTTGCTGCGAAAAAAACGCACAATATTGCCATTAAGCTCTAGGGAGCAAGAGAGGACTGTCTATCTGCAGTTGCTGTTTGAGTAAACGCAAACTAAAAGCCAAGTTGCAAGTTTAGGTTTAGGTTTAAGTTCAGGTTTAAGTTCAGGTTTAAGCTCAAATTCAAGTTACTTAGCGCGCAAGTTGTAGGGCCGTAGGGTCGCAGGATTGATGGATGGCTTTGTGTGCTTTCCATACACGCAAACGAGCACGTGAACGTTTACGGCGCACGGTTGGTTTGCGTTTTTTGCGATTTTCACGGAACTTTTGTAGCAAGTCCTTGTCTCAAAAGATAAGAGCCAGTAGCTGCACCTTTTATCGTGTAAGAGAGTGGCTGCAACATTGTCATAAGTCATGTGATTATGGGCCGTACCAGCACAGGGCATATAGGTAAGTACGTGTGAGTGCAAGCAGGCGTGCTTAGATTGTGTGATGCTGATGCGATTGATGGTGCGGAGAGCCTCTGAATTACACAAACTTGAAAGTGGTATTCCTTTCTCTTGTTTTCCACATGCAGGTGTTCTAGAGCTCGGTGGCCTACTGTCGCAGGTTTGCTTTGCTTGTTCTAACTTGTTTGTAATCGCGGTAGTAGTAGAAATTTACTTTTTGAACTGCACTTTGATGGCTTTTCTTTGTAAGCTGCAAAAGCATTAAGTGAGTTTGCCGTGCTGTGAGGGGCGGTAGACACTAGTGCGACGTGATCGACGCTTGGTACATGCTGTTTCAGTATGTTTCACGCTTTCTGATCGCTGAGCGCTGTTTGCTTGGTGCTTCGTTTGTTGCTTGAGTGAGTCAGCCAGATAGGTGGCGTGAGACGTTCCCATAATGCAAACTGAAGACTACATCTACCAAGATGATGTTGCGCTAAGCAAATACCCTCTCTCTAAAAAACATGTTGTGGCTATTGCCTCGACCGCTTTGATAGCGTGCAGTTTGTATTTTGTCTTGCCACAAAATTCCACCACCACTGCTTCTACCTCCGTGGAAATGGATGGCTATGGCATGGGTTTGAGCCCTGATGATGGTTCCTATGAGGAGATCTTAGACCCAACTCTGTCTCTTACCGATCTCCTGCTGACCGACGACAACAGCGTCCCAGCCTCCTCGCGTGATGTTACTTTCTCGGAGAACAACAACAATCAGCGTGTCTACACCCAAAACAACACCGACGGTCTCCAAGAAAACTACGATGAGGATATTGGTGCGGTTTTAGACTTCACTGATGAAGCTGTTTTAGATAAAAAGCTTAACGAGCTGGCTGCTGCTGATGGGGGGGCTTCTTCCTTACCTAATTGGATGACTGAAGAGATTCAGCGTGGCGACACCTTAAGCTCGATCTTCTCTGATCTCAATATCCCATATGCCGTGATGCAAACCATTGCTACCAATGAGACTGTTGGTGGCACTATGACCAACCTGCGTCCTGGTAACAAGCTCTTCTTTGCTTTTGACGACAAGAACAACTTGATGGGCTTCATCAAGCAGATCAATGGCGATGAGCAGTGGCATTTCACCCGCGAAGATCCATCTAAGCTTGAGTTTACTGTGGTGCGTGAGGCTTTAGGCGCTCACATCATGGTGAAAGACAGCAATGGCACCATGCGTCCTTTACTCGATGATAGCTCGTTGCCTGCTTACAAAAAGCGTGGTCGTTTAGTGGTAGCCGAGATTCAAAAGGGCGAGAGCTTCTCGACTGCAGCTCATGATGCCGGCCTCACTTACTCTGAGATTCGTCAAATTACTGATTTGTTTAAGGGTCGCGTGCAATTCACGCGTCACATCCAACCTGGTGACTCGATCCGTGTGCTGTTCTCTGATGAGAAGGGAGCTGGCAAGATCAACGCTATTGAGCTAAAGCTCAGAAGAGTTGGTACTCTTGCCGCCTATCGCAACTTAACTGACGATAAGTACTACGACGAGAATGGCTACAACTCCAGTACCTCTACTTTCCGTCGCTTCCCTATTGATGGCAAGGTGGTGATCTCTTCCCAATTTAACCCAAGCCGTCGTCACCCTGTGACTGGTAAGGTTCGTCCACATAACGGTACTGACTTTGCCGTGCGTGTGGGTACTCCTGTGATCTCGCCTGCTGACGGTGTAGTGGAGATTGCCAAGTACTCGCGCAGTGCTGGTTACTACATCATAATTCGCCACCGCGGCAGTTACTCCACGGTCTATATGCACTTATCGAAGCTGCTCGTGAAGCCTGGCCAGAGAGTGCGTATCGGCCAGACCATTGCTAGATCCGGCAATACTGGTATCTCCACTGGACCTCACCTCCACTATGAGCTGCGTCGCAACAACCGTCCAATCAACGCCATGCGCGTGACTCTTCCAGCTAATGAGGATACCGCCGTAGCGCAAAAGAATCGTCAGCGCTTTAACAATAACGTGGCTTTGTTCAAAAAAGAGCTCTACGAAGACTCACTTGTTGCCAAAATCGACTAGGCATCTGCTAAGATGGTCTTAGTACCAAGACTTTGGTAAGCGCCAAAACTGCTACAGCTCTTCACTTTCTTCTGCTGTCTGGTAGCACTTTTGGCGTGTGCTTGTGAGGGTTAAGCACAGGCAAGCTTAGGTAAA
This sequence comes from uncultured Anaerobiospirillum sp., assembly GCA_944393075.1. Lineage (GTDB taxonomy): Bacteria > Pseudomonadota > Gammaproteobacteria > Enterobacterales > Succinivibrionaceae > Anaerobiospirillum. Next base: position 8,136 of record CALXYZ010000007.1, read on the forward strand.
TGGCTAGGTGATGGCTATGATTAAGGCAAAGGCGGCAAAGCCAGCAAGCCGGTAAGGCCAGCAGGGCTGGCAGGGCCGGCAAAACCGGTGAAGCCAATGCCCCTAGGTATTCAAACAAGTTTGCTGTGCTTTTAGATCATTTGCTCATTAAGTGAGCTTTGTGGCTTCCGAGCTAGGACGGTACATGGGCGTAGAGATCATTTGCTCTGTTGTTTCGTTGCATTTGCCTTTGTAACTTTGCTGTGCCTGTGACCGTGCCTCTTGTGGATAGGGAGGATGAGCCATGCCAGCTAAAGAGATTGGAGGTTTCAATACCTCGCTACAACAGGTTGATGAACGCTATGCGTGGATCAACGATATGATTCGCTCGCGCCAAGAGCTCCTTCTCAAGTACGTGCGCCTCTTGAAACTTGACCCTATGGCCGGCGTCGATGAAATGGAGCAATACGGTAGCGATATCGATACCTTTGCCGATGGCCAGCATCCTACCTTAGAGCAAATCACGTCTTTCTGTGACCATCTGATCGACTACATCTCCCACGGTCACTTCGACCTCTACCCTAAGATTGTCGAGCTTATCGAAAATGCCTCAGGGCGCTCCTTATCGATCGCGCAGCGCGTCATGCCAAAGATCGAGCGCACCACAGAGTTCTTGATGCGTTTTAACGACAAATACTCAGAGAATCTGACTCCAGAGAAGCTGGAGACCTTGCGTGATGATTTAGCCGCAGTTGGTGACTACTTAGAACAGCGCTTTAAGAGTGAAGACCGCCTGATTATTGGCTTGCGCTTAGTGCACACTATTGTGGCTACTCCAACCAACCCACCAAGCGTGCAATAGGATTAAGCACCATCTTTTTGAGATAAGCCCATGGCCTCTTTTGCTTGTGGAGGACTGGGCTTGTTTGCGCGCTGTACCTAGGGTGACAACTTAATTGGGCTTGTCATGATTATCATGAGCTAATGATAGTGGTAGTTAGAGATCCTAGTTGTTTAGGATTGCAGGCTAACAGAGGAGAGCTTTCCCATGGATCCCATGGATCAAAACAGCATAAAGATAGAATCAGCAGATGTTGCTGCAGCTAAAACAGCTGTAGCTACCGATGTTGTCTTGAAAGCGCCAGACTTTAAAGCCCTTCCTACCAATGTTTCTGATTTTGGCTTCTTGCGTACTAATCACCAAATCTACGTTGACAAAACTGCGCTGATAGCTGAGCTTGTACAGATCGTCTCTCCTGTGTTTGTGTCGCGTCCGCGTCGCTTCGGCAAAAGCCTCTTGTGCTCCACGCTTGCTGATCTTTTTGCTCATGGCACCGAGAACTTTAAGGGCCTTGCCATTGAGCTCCTGTGGAACGAGCCAACATACCCAGTACTAAAACTTAGCTTTACCAGCACAAGTGTCAAAGCCGATAACTCTAACCTAGACTCAGCCATGTTCAACATGGTTTTCAGAGGATTAAAAAAACAACTGGTGCAGCAGTTTCTCAAAGCCGCTCATATTGACTTGGAGGAGTACAAGCAAATAAGCAACGGTAATGCCGGAGACCTCTTGTCTTCAGTGCTAGGTGATTACTATGATCAAACGCAAAAACAGTTTGTCATCATCATTGACGAGTATGATTCTCTCATCAACCAAGTGATCATCAACCAAAGCGCCTTTGAGGAACGTGTAACTTGGTTTTCTCAGTTTTTCAACATTCTCAAGGACTTATATGGCAACAACTGTTGTCGTTTCCTATTTATTACGGGTATTACGCGTTATGCCCATGCAGGTATTCTTTCAGGTTTCAACACTCTAGAGGATATTACTTACAATTTGGATTACTGCATTTTATTTGGCTACACCGAAGAGGAGCTGCAGCAGTATTTTGGCTCCTACATTGAGTATGGTGCGCAGCTGTGTGAAATTTCGCCTGCGGAGTATCTTAAGCTACTACGTCAAGAGTATGATGGCTACAGCTTTTATGATTCTCTCGCAGCTACGAAAGTCTACAATCCTTGCTCGATCTTGAAATCTTTTGCTGCGCTAAAGACTTTTGGGAAACAGCCTATTTCGGAGCGTAATACTGATAAGGCTAAAGATAATGTGTTTGATCGCTTCTGGGCAAGCACCGGTGCGCTGTCAACCTACTTTGTCAACTTCTTTAAGCGCCAACTGCAGAATGTGCAAACCGCTGACAATGCCACATTAAATGATCTTATTTGGTTCATGAATTCTGACCTGACCCAAGATTTTGAACTGTCTAAAGACCTGTTCTACGACACGCGCAACCCCTACACTATGTTTAACGGTAAGGCGATCGTACCAGAGTTCAAAGTGGCCATGATCCAAACCGGCTATTACACATTTCAAGTAGGTGGTAAAAGCGAAGGTGAGCGAGAGTTTGAACGTCATAGCCCAAGCCCAAGCGCAAACAAGCCACAAAATAGCAGTTCTGGCAGTAAGTTCTGGTTCACAGTGCCGAACCAAGAAGTGGCCAAAACGCTTAACAAGACTTTCTGGCCTGAAATTAAGTCGTTGGTGGCTACAGCTCTCTGTGATGTCTTTGTGAGAAAAGGTAGTGACCGTCGCTACCTGATAGACGAGATGTTTGCTGGTGATGCTGACGCCATGATGAGCACTCTCAATGAGCGCTTTGTTATTCTATCCGAGAAAGACGAGGTGTTTGCTGACGAGGACTCACTGTGCCGACAGCTGGCAAACACCCTGCGCATCATCATGGATGCCTACGACAAAATCTCTGAAGGGGGTAAAGCAGGTAGCGTTAGTGATATCAGCAGCATCATTGACGAGAAGCGCAGCCCAAAAGGCTGGGCTGACCTTTTTGTGCAAGGTAAACACAAAAACGTCATCTTTGAGCTCAAGCTGTATCGTGGCAAGGGCTATAGCTGTGACACCTTGCTTCAAAGGGCTCTGAAGCAAATCTCAAAGCAGCGCTACTACGACCAACATCCTTTACAAGACACGGTGTGTTACGCCGTAGTGTTTTCCCAAAAAACTTATCGCGTGGAGCGTTTGGCTGTCTTTGAGCGTTTTTCTAACGGTACCTACACTGAGGTCACAAAAGCTGCAATTCCGCTCAGTGGCAATTAGAACGCAAAGTAAGCCATCAGCATCATTTCGGTTGGGCGTCAGATGGGTTAGTTGTGGTTGCTTATTGGCTGCTGCCTCTAAATTTTTAGCCTTGCACAGCAGTGTAGATCAAGAGGCAGCCGCTTAAGATGGCCACACCCGAGAAGATTAGTCGAACCTTCTCTACTGGCAGCTTGAGCAGGAGCGAAGTGCCAACAAAGGCGCCTGTAAACGAGGCCACAATCATCACTGGTACCCACGACCAATAAATTGAGGTTACAGCACCGACAGTGACGGCTCCGACCGCGTTCCAAATGGTGGCAACAAAAACCATGGTATGGAAGATGGCGCGCTTGAGCTCAAGGCCAAAGACCATGGCTAAAGTCAGTGTCGCAAAGAGACCCGCGCCTGAAGAAAGCGAGCCTGAGAACATGCCGACAAGCACAATGAGAATGCAGCCGATGATAAAGCGCGTCTTGGAACGGTGCTCTAAGCCCTTAGAACCAAAGCCACGCTTAAACATAGTGTAAAGACCCATCACAATGGTGACGATGCCTACTGTCAGCTCGGCGCTCTTTGTTGGAACATTAATCACTATCAAGGTGCCTGAAACCACTGCCGGACATCCTAAAAAGAGCATCACCATAGCTACGGCTTTGTCGATGCTGTACTGCGAGCTCTTTTTCTTAGCGAGTGCACCCACCCCTAAGAACACTACGGCGACCTTGTGAGTGCCTAAGGCAGTGGCAAATGGCAAACCCATTAAGATCAACAATGGGAATTGCACAAAGCCGGCGCCGCCTCCTGAGACCGAAGCAAACAGGTTGGCGGTAAAGGTAAAGGCAAACACTAGGATCTGATCGATAATGGCTGAGCCATCCATGACTAACCTCGACGTGATTGTGAGTAGGAAGGAGCTTGGGCAAGCAGCAACGAATATGTCGCAATGGAATGATGTGCTGCTTTTCGCGCGCCCATTGTAAGCCATTCACAACAAAAAAGCCCGCGGTTGCGGGCTTTTGGGTAGAGACCGCTGTTTGTGCGGTCGCGATGTAAGGTTAGCCTTGCTTGAGGCACTTGAGGCAGCGGTTGCGTTGGCCTTGCTGAGGCTAAGCCTGGATTAGTCCTTGTTTAAGCGCTCTAAGGCACGGTGAGCAATGTCATGGCGGTAGAACATGCCGTTGAACTTGACGTGGCTGATTAAGCCATAAGCGCGCTTGGTGGCCTCAGCGATATCTGGGCCCATAGCAGTAGCGCACAGCACACGACCACCGTTGGTGACTAACTTGCCATCAACTTCTTTGGTGCCAGCGTGGAAGATCTTGCCAAAGTTTGGCAGGTTGTTGGTGTCGATGGTGATCTCATCACCCTTACGTGGGCCTTGTGGATAACCTTCAGCAGCTAACACCACACCAACGGCTGGACGGGCATCATAAGAGCAGGTTTGACCCTCTAAGCCACCACGCTTGCAGCCCTTGTTGCACAGATCAACCAAATCAGAGGTCATACGCAGCATGATTGGCTGAGTCTCTGGATCACCAAAGCGGCAGTTAAACTCCACCACGCGTGGGTTGCCTTCAGCGTCGATCATTAAGCCAGCGTATAAGAAGCCAGTATATGGGATGCCATCATCACTCATGCCCTTGATGGTAGGCTCGATGATTTGCTCCATCACCTTTTGGTAGACATCGTGGGTCACGATTGGGGCTGGAGAGTAGGCGCCCATGCCACCGGTGTTAGGGCCAGTATCACCGTCGCCAACACGCTTGTGGTCTTGGGAGGTTGCCATTGGTACCACAAAGACACCATCGCTCATCACGATGAACGAGGCTTCTTCACCTTGCATGAACTCTTCAATCACTACACGAGCACCTGCATCGCCAAAGGCATTGTCCTCAAGCATGGAGGTGACAGCTGCAATAGCCTCATCTTCAGTCATGGCCACGACCACGCCCTTACCAGCGGCAAGACCGTCAGCCTTGATCACGATTGGAGCGCCTTGCTGCTTGATGTATTCCACAGCAGGAGCGACCTCGGTGAAGACTTCATAGGCAGCAGTAGGAATATTGTGGCGCTTTAAGAAATCCTTGGTAAAGGACTTGGAGCCCTCTAACTGAGCAGCAGCCTTGCTAGGGCCAAAGATGTTGAGCTTCTCTTTTTTGAAGGCGTCAACGATACCGGCTACTAATGGAGCCTCTGGGCCGACAATGGTCAGATCGATATGGGCCTTCTTGGCAAACTCGACTAAAGCGTCGATGTCGCAGACGTCGATGTTGACGTTCTCCAGCTTGTTCTCGGCTTTAGTGCCAGGGTTGCCTGGGGCAACGTATACGATGTCAGCGAGAGGGGATTGGGCTGCACGCCAAGCTAAAGCATGCTCGCGGCCACCATTACCTACAACTAAAACTCTCATCGGGGGCTCCTTTAGTAGGACATTGGGGGAAGACTGGTTAAGCTCACCCTGCGCCCACGTTTTCCTCTTAGCGCGGGTACAGGGTGGCTTGGTGAAAGTGACTTGTTAGTGATTAGTGGCGGAAGTGACGCACACCAGTGAAGACCATGGCGATGCCATGCTCATTGGCAGCCTGGATCACTTCCTCATCACGAATGGAGCCACCTGGTTGGATGATGCACTTGATGCCAGCCTTGGCAGCAGCATCAACACCATCACGGAATGGGAAGAAAGCATCAGATGCTAAAGCAGCACCCTCTAAAGAGAGCTTTGCGTCTTCAGCGCGGATAGCAGCAATACGAGCGGAGAACACACGCGAGGTCTGACCGCAACCAATACCTAAGGTACGCTTGTTGTTGGTGTACACGATGGCGTTGGACTTGGTGTACTTGCACACGCGCCATGCAAACAAGAGCTCGTCTAACTCCTCTGGGGTTGGAGCACGCTCGGTTACCACCTTGAGGTCATCAAGCTGCACGTTTAAGGTGTCGGCCTCTTGGACTAACAGACCACCGTTGACGCGCTTGAAGTCGTAGCGTGGTTGACGCTCGGATAAGTTGCCAACAGCTAAGAGACGAATGTTCTTCTTCTTAGCCACGACTTCCTTAGCGGTTTCGCTAACCGATGGAGCCACGATCACTTCGCAGAACTGACGGTCAATGATAGCCTGAGCAGTACGGCCGTCTAACTCACGGTTTAAAGCGATAATGCCACCGAAAGCCGACTCGCTGTCAGACTCGAAAGCCTTCACATAAGCTTCGGTGATGTGCTCGGCAATAGCCACACCGCATGGGTTAGCGTGCTTGACGATAACGCAGCATGGATCGTCGAATTCACGCACACACTCGATAGCAGCGTCGGTGTCAGCGATGTTGTTGTAGGAGAGCTCCTTACCTTGGAACTGCACAGCAGAAGCGATGCAGGAGTTGGTTAAGGACATATCCTTGTAGAAAGCTGCCTTCTGATGTGGGTTCTCACCATAACGCATGCCCTGTAACTTCACGAACTGTAAGTTTAAGGTGCGTGGGAACTCACGGCGCTTTAAGGATAAGCCTTCCTCGTGAGCATGCTCGGTCTTAACCTCGCTAGCCTCGGCCTCAGCCTCCTTATCCTTGAGACCATAGTCAGGAGCCATGGTGCCGAAGTAGTTGGCGATAGCTGCATCGTAGGAAGCGGTGTGCTCGTAGGCGGCGATAGCTAAATCAAAGCGGGTTTGGTAGGTGAGGCTGCCGTCGTTGGCATCCATCTCAGCGATCACGCGATCGTAGTCCTTAGCGTTGACCACGATGGCAACATCACGGTGGTTCTTAGCAGCAGCGCGCACCATGGTAGGACCGCCGATATCGATGTTCTCGATGGCGTGCTCTAAGGTGCAGTTTGGATCGGAGGTGGTTTTTACGAATGGGTAGAGGTTGACGCAGACAAGATCAATTGGCTTGATGCCGTGCTCGGCCATCACTTCCTCATCAACGCCGCGACGGCCTAAGATGCCACCGTGGATTAATGGGTGGAGGGTCTTTAAGCGGCCAGACATCATCTCTGGGAACTTGGTGTAGTCCGAGACTTCGATTACGTTGACGCCATTGTCCTGCAACAGCTTAGCGGTACCACCGGTAGATAAAATCTCCACACCGCGAGCGGCTAAAGCCTGAGCAAACTCAAGCACCCCACTCTTATCGGATACCGAAATCAAAGCCCTCTTAATTGGACGAGATAATTGCATTTCTAAGCTCCACAGAAGAATGAAAGAACTAAGTGAAAAAAAGCAAAGCGACAGCAGCACAGCACTTCACATCGCATCGCAACGCACCAAACAACATCACGCGCGTATCACGATATGGACTGCACTCGTGTCAGAAAATGGCTCTAAGAGCCAAAATGCCTGATGTTGGGCAACAAAAGCAACTTAGAACAATGAGTGGGATTGCGGTGTTGCTGCATCTCAGGCGGAGCAGAATAAGCAGAGCTAAACCGTGCGCTGTGAGACAAGGCAGAGCCGTGTCCTAGAGTTCTTATACGACAATCACAGCGTATGGTTTTTCTCAAGCCGGTGGTTTACCACCTAGCCAATCCTCAAAAGTGCGCACATTTTAACATGAGCGCTATCTCAACAGCCTAAAAAGCGCTAAAAAAGCCAAAGAGATCAGCTTGCTTTCATATCTGCTCTATTTTGAGGGCCCTTTAGGTTCATTCATAAACCCTAGGGGGTGGCTTGATGACCACCCTCAAAACATCCTATGTTACCTGTAACATAAACTAAGCACCGTTTAAGCACTCGCGGATCAATCGCTGACCGTACTCAGAGTCAATTCTAGGGCGGATTATGTGGCCCTTGATCGCGCCTTGGTATGGGACAGTGGGGAACCTCTGATAAACAGGTAGCTCCTCTTACAAGGCATCTGCAACAGGATGCCTCTTTTGTTTGGTGGGTTGAGTTTCTTGGATGACTTGCGTGGCTTTGCGCGCAGTACTGGTCGCTGCTGTCCTTTGCAGGTTTTTGCAGGAGTTACCAAGTGCAGCAGACAAAGTAAGGACGGTTGTATGCCCAAAAGTGGGCGCAGATCGCTTGCCATAAGGAAAAGCGCGGCTAAATGCAAGTGGTTAGACGGAAAAAATATTTTTAGGAAGTGGTTGCTAGGCGAAAATAAAGGCTAGGCGGGCGTAAATCCCTTGTTTATGGGCTTTTGCTCATTGTGCAAAAATGGGATATTTGTATGGTAAATAGCGAGAAGCCGCTATTTTAAGCCCTTTTTTTAATTAGGGTGGGTTGATATTTGGGATTTGTTGTGCTGAAATTGTGAACCAACCAAACATCGTGAGCATAAGCCTAGGCTTGATGCGGCTTCCATACAGGACGGCAGCTGTTTTTTCGTGTGGCAAAACTTAGTTTGGGAGTTTTTGCTGTGCTTTGCGCTGTCATACTGTCATCTAGTAGGTCACGCCTGTCGCCCGCGGCTAGCTTCTGATCAAGATAGAATTGTCTGATTGAAGGATAATGTTTTCTTATGAATAAGTCTGCACTTATCGAGCAAATCGCCCGTCGTTCCGAGTTACCACTGAGCCAATCCCGTAAGGCTTTAGACGCTGTTTTAGAGACCATTACCGAGGCTTTAAGCAAGGGTGATCGTGTTCAGTTAGTGGGCTTTGGTACTTTCAAGGTTACCGATCGTAAGTCCCGCGAGGGTCGCAATCCTAAGACTGGTGAGGTCATTCAGATCCCAGCATCTAAGACCCCATCTTTCACCGCTGGTGCTGAGTTAAAGAAGTCGGTTAACAGCCGCGACTAATCTAGCAGGTGAGCACTAGGCGTTAGAGCTTAACGCATAGCGCTACCAATAGGCTTGGGCACAGCATTAGGTAGGCAAGTCCTACCATCTCTTTAAGTGCCGCTATTAAAAAGGGCAGACTCTGCAAAAGGGCCTGCCCTTTTTAATTGTGTGTCTGTGGGGGTCGATGGCGGCTGCCACCTGCAAAATGTTTGGTCAGTTGTTTGTTGGTTACGGTTACTTTGTTGTTTGCTTGCGTTATCTAGGAGTTTGCTTGTAGTGGCGCGTTTGCTCTGAGCCGCCGTGGGGCTTTTGCAGGGTAAATTATGCGCTTGCGCACAAAATCTAAAGTGCGCTACAGCCATCCACCCTAGACGCCATCTAAAATAGATAACTGATCGACGTTTACCTAAGATCGAAACACTCATTGCTAGAGGCTAAATGCCTGCTACTGTGCTGTCTTGGTGTTCTTTGCAATCTTTGCAGTATTTGTAGTGCTTTTGTGCCAACAAAGCACCTTTAAGCACCTTACTAAAAGATAGAAGATAGCTCTAGCATGGCGATAAATGGTGTGAGCTTAAAGTAGCGGCAGCTGTTTGCTTGTTGCTTATTTGGTTCTTTGTTTGTGTGGCCGTATGCTTTAGCTGTAAGTGATTGGGAGATTCCCCTAGTAAGGAGTGGATGCTGATGAGGTCTTGGGTGGCCGCTGATGAGGCTGTGCCTCGTCTTAACTTGGTTTTTGTGCATCGTAAAGGATTTTGATATGGCAATTCATGAGCGTGCTGGTACTAAAGCTTTGGATTCGGACTTAGTCAACATTCCACGTTTGATGGCTGCTTACTACTTAAACCGCCCAAATCTTGATAATCCAGACGAGCTCGTTAGTTTTGGTACCTCTGGTCACCGTGGTACCTCGTTAAACGGCTCCTTTACCGAAACTCACATCTTGGCTATCTCCCAAGCCATTGCCGAGTATCGTCAAAAGGAAAACATCTGCGGTCCTTTATTCTTAGGTATGGACACCCACGCCTTATCTGAGGCTGCTTTAGCTACCGCTATCGAAGTCTTAGGCGCTAATGGTGTTGAAGTCCGTATCGAAAAGGATCATGGCTACACTCCTACCCCAACCATTTCCCACGCCATCTTAAACTACAACCGCGGCAAGAGCGGTGCTGCTTTAGCTGATGGCATTGTGATCACCCCATCTCACAACCCACCAACCGATGGCGGCTTCAAGTACAACCCAACCGATGGCGGTCCAGCTGGCACCGAGATCACCTCTTGGGTGCAAGACCGTGCTAACGACATCATTCGTGGTGGCTTAAAGGACGTCAAGCGTGTTCCATATGAGCAGGCTTTAAAGTTACCTAACGTCCAAGAGTACGACATGCTCACCGAGTATGTTGATGACTTAGGTTCCGTCTTAAACCTCGATGTCATCTCTCAAGAAGGCATCAAGATCGGTGTTGATCCATTAGGTGGTTCTGGTCTCTACTACTGGGATCGTATCGCTGACAAGTACAAGCTCAACATCAAGGTCGTCAACTACAAGGTTGACCCAACCTTCTCCTTCATGTGCTTAGACAAGGACGGCAAGATCCGTATGGACTGCTCTAGCAAGTTTGCTATGGCCGGCCTGATCGCATTAAAGGACGACTTTGATATCGCTTGGGGCAATGACCCAGACTACGACCGTCACGGTATCGTTTGCCACTCTGGCCTCATGAATCCAAACCACTACCTCTCGGCTGCCATTGATTACATCTACCGTCACCGTGAGGGCTGGCCACAAGGTGCTATGGTCGGTAAGACTGTAGTGTCCTCCTCCATGATGAACCGTGTGGCTGAAGGCTTAGGCCGTAAGGCTTACGAGGTTCCAGTGGGCTTCAAGTGGTTCGTACCTGGCTTATTCGATAAGTCTTTAGCCTTCGGCTGCGAGGAGAGTGCTGGTGCCTCCTTCCTGCGCAAGAACGGTGAAGTGTGGACTACCGATAAGGACGGTATCATTGCTGCTCTGTTATCGGCCGAGATCTTAGCTGTCACCCACAAGGATCCATCCGAGCACTACAAGGCATTAACCGAGAAGTATGGTGCTCCTGTCTACAACCGTGTTGATGCTCCAGCCAACACCAAGCAAAAGGCTGTGTTAAAGAAGCTTGATCCTGCTGCTGTTGAGGCTGAGACCTTAGCTGGCGAGAAGATCTTAGAGAAGCTGACCTCTGCTTCTGGTAACGGTGCTGCTATTGGTGGCTTAAAGGTTGTGACTGAGAACGGCTGGTTCGCTGCTCGTCCATCCGGCACTGAGAACATCTACAAGATCTACATGGAGTCCTTCAAGGGCGAAGATCACATCAAGCAAATCGAGAAGGAAGCCACTGAGATCGTTGACGCTGCCTTAAAGAAGGCAGGCGCCTAATCCGCACCGGATTTCACTTTTCCTCTTAAGTTGGTTGAATACCTCCACCAAAGGTTAGGGCTTCGGTTCTAGCCTGAGGTGGAGCCAAGAAGGCTGTAGGGTCTGACTCTATGGCCTTCTTTTTTGGGGGCAACAAAAAGGGCATGACGTGTAGCGCCATGCCCTTTTTGTATACAGCTGCGGCCATTAGATTGGATGCAGCCAAGTAATTAAACCCCATGATCTTCGGTAGAGCATGGGGATGGAATATGCCGCTTGAAGCTCGTTTGAGGCTAGGCCTGCTGCTACTGGCCTTGGGCCTAGGCCTGCACCTAGGCTTAGCCTGAGCCTTAGGCTTGAGCTTCTAACTTGAGGTCAGCTGGAGTTTCGGTGGTCTCAACAGTAGCAGGGGCGAGGACTTCCTCTTCTTGACGGTGAGTGCTTGGCTTAAACATGAAGCATAAAGATAAGGACACCACACAGAGGACAAAAACAGCGGCAAACATGGTAATCATCACAAAACCCCTTGCTAGAGGACATGCCTTAAGGCATTGGCTCTTAGCTATCGACAGCCATGAGATATATGGCTTATGCAAACAAACATTTTCAGCAAAGACTAAGTGGCGCAACTCGATAGCTCTTAGAGTTCAGGAGAACATTGATCTGCTTTAGAACTCAGTAAAGCGTTACCAAGCGTTACCACTTGCTTTTTGAGCTTAGCTTTAGGACAACGCCCGTACTCCTTACGTCGCTGACCTTGCGGCGCGCACTTGTGAGATTAGTGCGGATAGCGCAAGAAAAGTTCACAGCCGCGCACGCGTTTTGTGACCAACTTCACAAACAGTGCCACTTTTTTCCCGACACCCCTTGGTTTGTACTGTCTATCACCACTCGCAGCACACGTTGTAACCTGTTTGTCTTTTGCCGCTTTGTTTATCTAGGTGGCGAAAAAGGACGCGGAAATTGGAATGGCTTAGTGGTTCATAACGGATAGTTAGTCGAGCTTTGCGGTTTTGGGGAATAAATAGGGAGTGATAGGGAGGAATAGTGGCTGATAAGTGGTGCAAAGCCGCTTGCAGGGCGGATTTGTAGCGTTTGCGGTGGATGTCTGATCTTTGGAATAGCTTTTGCTTATTTTAGGGGGTATTTGGTGACAGAGACTGGCCTTAAATGGCTAAAACATCAGGGCTATAGCCCTGTGCGTCTTATGTGTGGGTAGTTGGCGTTTGCGTTTATTATTGCTAACAAACAACGCGCGTAAGATGCGGCGGCAAGATTGTTTTGAGATCATGGTTGTGAGGTTGCAATGCAAACGACACCTAATGTGCAGAATACCCAAGCAGGCACTGCTAGCAGTGAGAGGACTAACTCCTCATCTACTGCTAATCCTTATGATCGCTTCTCGCATCATGAAGATGAGAGCATCCAAGGTCGTTTCTCCGCCATCTTCTCATCCTTAAAGACTAAGTTCACAGGCGCCGAAAGCACAACTAAGCGTGAGAATGACTTCGCTAACTCCATGAGCGAAGCTAACCGCACTCGCGCTGACCAAAATGCCGAACTAGCTGAGCTTAAGGAAAAAGAAAAACAAGAAGAGGAAGATAAGCGCAAGGTGCGTGAGCGCCGCGAGAGCTTAGCCGAAACTCGCGTCGACAGCTTAGAAGATGCCGACGAGCGCTTAAAGGAGCTCAACTCCGAAGCTGATGAGCTCAAAGCTCTCAGCGAGTTTGCTGTAAGTGCTAGCACCAACGCCGCCAATGGTGCTGCCGCCACTGCAGGCAATGCCTCTTCTGCAACATCCACTTCTAGCGCTGACTCTAATACCCGCACTAAGGGTATGCGCCCATCCGATCTCTTAGCCGCTCGTATGTCGGGTAACTCTACCTCTGCTGCATCAGCAGCATCTGCATCCGCATCTGCGTCTGGTGCAGGTGTGGGTAGTGGATCTGGTGCTGCTACAGCCGCCACGGCCAACCTCGCCAACACAGCTACTAACCCTGGAGTAGCTAACACGGTGGTTGGATCGGGTGCTACTAGTGCTTCTGACTTAGCAGCTAATGGCAGCGCTAGTGGCCAAGCCGTTGGTACCGCTAGCGGTGTAGGTAGTGGTGCTGGTGGTACTGGTACCGGTGCTAACGCTGAGCAAGGTGGTGGTTCAAGCTTTAATGTTGCTGGTGCTGGCTATGGTGACGATGTTCAATCTAATAGCGCCCAAGCAGCCGCTCAGATGCTCGGTATTGATGGTGTGGAGAGTGATGCTACCGGTGAGCGTCTTCAACAATGGCAGCGCAATAACTTCTTAGCTCAATCCCATGGCTTTAACCAAGCTCCAGTGTTACCTAGTTCTGGCACTATGGGCTCCATCAACACCCAAGGTGCATCAGGAGCTCAAGGTGAGCGTGGTATTTCGCAATTAGGTACCACTGAGTTAAAGCAACGCCTCGATGTGCTTGCTCGTGAGAGCAATGTCAGTAAGTTAAGCTTGCAGATGACCAATCCTGAGCGTATCGCTAGTGAGGCTCGTGAGGCCCAAAAGCTGGCCCAAATGGCCGCTGCCTCCAAGGACGCTATTGCATCTTTAACCCAAGATGGTGGTGCGTTAGCCCGCTTAAAGCAGGTACCTGCTGATGGTGTGAATGGTGGTATCGGTGGTGTTGGTGGTGTTAGTGGTGTCGGTGGCGCTGCAACCACAACCTTAACTTCGATCTCGGGCAATGTGGCTGACGCCCAAAAGGTTGCTGCTATTGGTACCAGACAGGTTGAAACCTCTGCTCGTACCAGCACTGAGATGCTGATGCAACAGCAGCGCGTCAACCAAGAAAGCCATGGTTTAGTGGATGTACGCCATGCTCGTACTGCCTCAGCCCGTGCTGAGGTTGCTGCACAATCGTTTGCCCAACAAACCGAGCTGCAACTAAGCCATCAGGGTAGCTCTACCTCTATTGCTGCGGCTATGGCCTCCGGTACTGCTGAGAGCCGTGCTGGTTTAGCTCAGCTTGATAGCCAACATGCCGCCCAACAGCAGCAACAGGCCCAGCAGGGTAACATCGCCACACAGCAAAGTGCGCGTGAGGATCTGATGCGCTTAGCAGGTCAGGCTCAAGCCCAAGCTACTAGCTTAGGTCAAGGCACTGCCCAGCGTGCTAACGCAGCCTTAAGCGAAATGGCTGTTGCTAACACTGGCTCGGCTGCTTTAAATCAGGCTATCACCTCGCTGCAACAAAGCTTGAAGAATGGTTCTGCAGGCTCTAGCAACGGTTTAGGTGCAGGAGTTGGTGCAGGTGCGGGCGCTGCTACTAGCGCAGAGGGTACTACTTATCACAACAGTATCTTGGCTAGCATGATTGCCGAAGGTGCTGCTAATGCCGCCCGTATGGAGCAGATGGCTAAGGCTGTTGCAGCCGCTTCGTCCTCTAGTGGCGTGCAATTAGATCAGCGCAGCTCCAACCAACGTGATAGCGATAACGCTAAGGGCTTGGCTTCTGTTGGTGTTACTGCAATGAGCTCTAATGCTGCACAAACTCAATCTAGCTTAGAGGCTCAAGCGCAAAATGAGGCTATGGCTGCACAGGCCCAAGCCGAGGCAGAAGCTGATCTGCGCGCTCAATTCAATAACCTCGCTTTAGGTGCCAGCGCGGCTGATAATGCTGCTGCTATTCATGAGCGCGTCATGCAAATGGCTGCGCGCAACCTCAAGCACTTAGCCGTGGATCTCAACCCTAACGGTTTAGGCAAGATGCGCATCTCCTTTGATCTCAGTGCCAATAACGAGGCCCTGTCGGTGTCGCTTGCTGCCGCTAGCGCTAGCACTCGTGAGCTCTTAGAAAAGACTCTGCCAGTGTTACAAGAGCGCTTAGCAGCTCAGGGTGTGGCTACCGATGCTGAGGTTACTGACCTTGAGGAGAACATCGATAGAGCTAACGCAGTTGTTGCTGCCACTAAGGCTGCAGAGGCTGATGCTGCAAACGCTCTGGCCGTCTCTGGTGCAGCTACCGGCACTGCCAATAGTAGCGATGGTAACGAGGCTGCTGAGATTACTCGCCGCTATGGCTCCGTTGCTCAGGCCAATGCCCGTAATGCTAATGGCACTGTAGGTCGCGTCTAACTGCGTCTAGCCGCGTCTAGCCCTAGCCGCTTTTATAAGTGCCTATAGAGACAGATTTGATTACGCCCACTGTGCAGGCTTGCGTTGGTTCGTGTGCCCTGTGCGGTGGGCGTTTGCTTTGGGCGAGGGGCACGGGCATAGACTTTGCACAATCTGGGGTGCGAGATTGCATTGCTGATAATTTGACGGGCGCGCAGGCCTAATATACAAGCGCTTTGTGGGCTTTTTGCTATACTTGAAGTAGTGCTTTTTACCCTCGTAAAGACCTGTTTTTGCGTAGATTTAAGGCTGTGGTTTTAGCTCCGGCCTAGGTGTGTATGTACGTACCTAAACTGCGCAATGATGGGAAGAGGCGATTTGTAATTGTTGTTTTGCTGTTGTGGCCGCCTTGTTGTGCCATAATGACTCGCTTGTGCAGTTGCGTAAGCTTTTGTTTGCTTTTGATGCTGCTATGGCATTGCTACTAAAGCGAGGCCATTGTTGATGTAGGCACAATTGCAGGGATGCAGGAGAGATATATGTCAGATCAGAGCGATGACTTAGATACCGGTTCTAGATCGCGTCGCAAGCTCATTATGCTGATTGCGGTCATCGTACTCTTCATCTTAGGCGTCGGTGGCTATGGTACATATGCTTATCTGTACCACAAGTGGCCATTCTCACCAGTGTTAGAAAACCAAGCTGCTACGGTTGCTGGTAACGCTGCTGGTGGTGGTCAGGCTGCTGCCGTCGATTTAAGCGATCAGTATTTGCGCTTTGATACTGCCTTTACCTTTAACCTTCCAGGCAAGGGCCGTAATGGTCATATGGTGCAGGTTGAAGTGGTGTTAGTGACCCATGGTTCTGCTAATGCTGCTATTGCCCAACAACATATGCCTCTAATCAGTGCCACGATCTCTGAGATCTGTGCACAACAGGATTTTGATAACCTCGCCAGCCCTTCAGGGCGTCAGCGCTTTAAGCGTTTGCTCTTAGACGGTATTAGAACCAAGCTTACCGGTGTTACTAACGAGCCATTGATTGAGCAGGTGCTGTTTACCAACTTTGTCATGCAATAGGCAGAGCCGACGCTAGACTTCGGGACACTAGTCGGGACACATAGTCAGGTCACTAGGTTTCCTTGTCCTAGTGAAGAAGGTTCTAGGCCCGAGGTGCAAGGCTTTTGCGGGGTAGATTTTTTCTATGACTGAGTTTCTTACGCAGGATGAAATCGACGCGCTGTTACACGGTGCTGATGATCCCGATGCGGGTAATGACTACGACGACAAAGAGAGTGGTCTAAAACCATACGACTTTGGTTCGCAAGAGCGCATCGTCCGTGGTCGTATGCCAACCTTAGAGTTGGTAGACGAACGTTTTGCTCGTCACATGCGCATCAGCCTGTTCAACATGATGCGTCACAGCGCTGAAGTGACTTGGATCGGCGTGAAGATGATGAAGTTTGGTGAGTATGTGCAGACTCTGTACGTGCCAACCTCACTGAACATGGTTCGCTTCCGTCCTCTTAAGGGTACAGCACTCGTCACTTTAGAAGCTCGTTTGGTATTTATCTTGGTGGAGAACTTCTTCGGTGGTGAAGGTCGTTTCCGAGCCAAGATTGAAGGTCGTGAGTTCACTCCTACTGAGCGCCGTATCATCCAAAAGCTTTTGAAGATGGTCTTTGAGGACTACAAGGAAGCTTGGGCTCCAGTCATGGACGTCGAGTTTGAGTACTTAGACAGCGAAGTGAACCCAGCTATGGCTAACATCGTCAGCCCATCTGAGATGTTGGTCGTCAACCAGTTCCACATCGACTTAGATGGTGGTGGCGGTGATATGCACATCGCCTTCCCATATTCGATGATTGAGCCAATCCGCGAGCTGTTAGATGCCGGTGTGCAGTCTGATAAGGGTGATACCGACGTTCGCTGGAACAAGGCTCTGCGCGAAGAAGTTATGGACGTGCAGGTTGATATGCGCGTCAAGATGCTTGATTTGATCTTGTCGTTAGGTCAGATCATGGATCTGAAGGCAGGCGACGTTTTGAATGTCGAAATGCCAGATAACCTCTTGGTCTATATCGAAGATCTGCCAAGCTATCACGCTAAGTTAGGTCGTACTAAGGAAAAGCTCGCCATCAAGATTTCGGATGTGTTAAAGCGTCCACCTTCAATGAAGAGCGATCTCTCCTTCTTAAAGGGCTCTGGCGTCAGCTTAGAGGACGAGGACGACCTCGACGATTTCGACGACGACTAACGATCAATATCAAGAGTCAAGCTGGTGTTGCCAATGTCCAATACCAAATGCTCGATACCCGATACCCACTATGTATGCAGTTGGGTTGCAATTGGTTGCAGTTGGGTGTTTGGCGGGGAGAGTGGCTGGTTAGCTAGCAACTAGCTGTTTGGACTCTTGGTGTTAGGTTTAGTGGTATTAGAGCTGAGTTCAAAGCTCTGTAACAACGGATTTGATGATAGAGCGTAGGGGCACACCCCGCGCGATGAAATAGGGAGCACGCCATAATGTCAGACCTTGATAATTTAGGCGGTAACACTGATTGGACTAACGGCTTACCATCGACCGATGGTGTTGATGATATGAACACCGCCGAGCTCGAACATTTTGACGATCCTACTAAGAGCAAGGCTCCTCTCTCGCGTGAAGAGCGTAAGAAGTTAGATGCTATCTTAGACATCCCTGTTACCATCACTATGGAAGTGGGTCACGCTAAGATCTCCATCCGTAACCTCCTGCAGTTAAACCAAGGCTCGGTCATCGAATTAGAGCGTTTAGCAGGTGAGCCTTTAGACGTCTTAGTCAACGGCACCTTGATTGCTCACGGCGAAGTCGTTGTGGTGAACGACAAGTTCGGTATCCGCTTAACCGACGTGATCAGCCAAGTCGAGCGTATCAAGAAGCTGCAATAAGAAGCTTAGGCCTGCAACTCGCTTTTGCATTCTGTTCTTTTGGCACAGTTTGTATTTTTGCAGTTTTGCATGTTTTGCTTGTTTGCAAGGCCTTACTAGTGGCCGCTGTGTTGGCCATTAGTAGTGCAATGGCTCCATTAAAAAGCCTATTTCACAGCTCTTTTTCGTCCTAAGTCGCAACTTAGTTTTGTTTTGCGCTCAAGCACACCGCGTGCGCGTATTATAGGTTTTGCTGCTTCCACGGGCTTATGGCGCAGGCCGGTGCTTGTGTTCACGCTCGTGGGCGTTACTACAAAGATCGCAAGAAGCGATCCTTGTTGTTCATAGTCTTGGTTAACCAAGGACAGTATAATGCACGCACCCGCATCCTCTCCTAGCCCTCGATCCCTAGCCTTTGGTGCTATCACCAAGGTCTTACCTTATTCTTTCGGCTCTTTATTTCACTGTAGCTCTGTTGCTGTAGTCGCAATTACCTTGTCCTTTAGCTTATGCTTTGGCCTGGGCCTAGGCCTAGGTGGTATAGCTGCAACCCCAGCACACGCCGAATTAGGTATTGCCGTCAAGCCAGTCCAAGCAGCAGAGACTGCAGAGCCTAGTGCTGCTGCTGCAGCCAATGCCAATGCCACAGCTGCAGCTACGACAAATGAGTCTGCAAATGTGGCCACTTCAGATGCACAGCAACCACAAGCAGTAAGCGATAAGGTCGCTACCGCCGAAGACTTGGTGGCCGCCGCTGAAGCTAACGCTGCTGCTAGTGCCGCTAGTGCCGCCCACACTGCTAACACCACAAATACCGCAACTACCAATAGCGATAGCAGCGAGAAGCTTGGTTCTTCTAACAACAGCTTTAGCCGTGTTCTCGGTGCACAGAATAAGAACAGCTCTAGCCTCTCAGATAGTGGCCTCAACTCCACTGAGGGCATTATTAAGTGGCTCTTTTCGACCATTGCGGTCTTAGGCGTGATCTTTTTGCTAGCCTACATGCTCAAGCGCTCGCGCTTTGTGCAGCGCTCGGTGGGCGTGATGCAGGTTGAAAGCCAGATTGCTTTAGGCCCAAAAGAGCGTGTAGTGCAGATCAAGGTAGGTGAGCGTCACCTGCTGTTAGGTGTGACCAACAGTAGCATCAACTTCTTAGCTGACTTAGATCAGCTGCAAGCTAGTGCTCCTGTAGCAGCAACTAGTGCCGTAGCTCCAGCTGCTGCGGCTGCGTCGACACCAGCGCAAGCTGCCACAGTCACTACCACTGCAACTCCAGCTCCTACGACCATCGATCCTACCATCGATCCTACCATCGATCCAACTCGTCCTTTTGTTGAGGACGATTACGACGATTACCGCGAACAACGTCGCCGTGCTTATGATCGCTATGAGCGCGACTATGACCGCGATTACGACTACAGCTATGAGCGTGACCGTGAGATGCGCCGTCGCCGTGCTCCTCGCTCAATGCCTCCTCGTCGTCCTCGTTATCAATATGATTACGATTACGAGCGTGATTATGCGGACGATTACGACTATGATCGAGACGCTGAGAGCCGTAATCTCCGTGGTCGCGAGCGTGGTTACGAGCGCGACCGCGACTACGACTATGCTGATCGTGAGGTGCGTGAGGCGCGTGATTCTCGTGATTCTCGTGACCCACGCGATGTTCGTGACTTGCGTGATATGCGCGATTTCCGTGATGTGGAGCGTATGCAGCGCATAGCAACAGACGACTATGCAGATGGTAATCAGCCGCAGAATGTAGATGGTGGTGAGGCCGCTGCTCGTACTGATGCCTATGATAAGATGAGCGCGCCTGAGATCGAGGCACAAGCTCCAGAGTCTGAGACTTATACCAAGGAGCAAACTGATGCCGCCACCGCTACAGCAGCCGCGGTTGCAGCCTCCACAGAGGATGCCTTAGGGCGTGTAGAACCAAAGTTACAGGCTATTCCGCCTGTCGATCGCAACGACGAAGATTTAGAACAAGAACCAGATTTCGCGGCGCCTATTCAGCAGCCTCTGCCAACACCAGCAGCTGAGCCAGCTCCAGCTCCAGCTCCGGTTCAGGGTGGCTTTGGCTCGGGTAAGGTGATGACACCACCTGATGATGAGGTGCTGCGTGCCCGTGCAGCTCGCGCAAAACGCGATATGCAACAGCTGCCACGCGAAGGTGATCCTGATTTTGATGATTTTTTGGCCTCGGCTTACGGGGACTTACAAGGACACAAAACCGCACTCAATCGCAGTGAGCGACGTGCGCGTAAACGCAACAAGCGCTAGTGCTATTGCTAGTGTGAGCTTTAGCTAAAGATGTAGCGCCTTGTTTTGCTTGGACACAATAAGGGCAAGGACTGAGGCCCGCAGCTTACGCTGAACCTATGCTCTCTAAGCTAGGTGGTAGGTGGTGGGATTCGGGCCTGTAGTCAACTAAAGTGGCAGAGAGCTATTAGAGTCTTAGTGCTCTCTAGCTGCTTTAGTTGTAGGAGAATGTATGCTGACCAATGTAGCAAGTGATAATCGCGAGCAATTGCGAAAGCTCAAGAAGGTCTTTGTGTGGACCTTTGTGCTGTCGCTGCTCTCAGGTGCACTATTGTATTTTTGCACCACAGCTACTGCTGCCGATTTGGATATGACCGCTTTTACAGTGCGCACTAATCCTGATGGCACGCAGGACTACTCGCTCTCACTGCAAGTGGTCATGCTGATGACTCTGCTGACCTTTTTGCCGTCCATCTTCATCATGATGACATCGTTTGCACGCATCGTCATCGTGCTTGCAATTTTGCGTCAGGCAATGGGTCTGCAAACCTCGCCATCGAATCAGATCTTAATTGGTTTGGCATTCTTCATGACGCTCTACATCATGACTCCAGTGCTCAATCAGATCTACAACGATGCTATCGTCCCTTACATGAACGATCAGATACAAGCACGTGAGGCCATCGAGATTGGTCAGCGCCCTGTGCACGCCTTTATGCGTTCGCAAGTGCGTATGAGCGACCTCAATGCTTTCTTAGAGTACGCTGATGTGCAGGTCAACCGGATCGAAGATGTGCCATTCCACGTTCTCATCCCAGCATTCATTGTTTCGGAGCTGAAGACAGCCTTCCAAATAGGCTTCATGCTGTTCTTACCATTCTTAATTATCGACTTGGTGGTAGCGTCCATCCTTATGGCCATGGGTATGATGATGCTCTCGCCTATGATTGTGTCATTGCCGTTTAAGCTAATGCTATTCGTGCTGGTTGATGGTTGGACGCTGATTATGGGTACACTGCTCGCGTCTTATGGTATAGGAACACCCGCGTAATCCCTATTAGTGGTAGTGGAGGTGGCAGTAGTAGCAGTAGTAGTAGTCTAGGTTTAGCAGAGTTAGACGTGGAACTTTCTTATGGAACCAGAGGTATTCGTTGACATTGTGCGCTCAGCCTTAGGCTTAGTGGCAACGCTCGTGTCTGCATCGATTTTCCCATCGCTAGTGGTAGGTCTTACTGTATCGGTCTTCCAAGCCGCAACCTCGATTAACGAGCAGACCTTATCGTTCTTACCACGTCTGTTGGTGACCATTTTGGGCATTATGTGGGGTGCACACTGGGGGCTAAACAAGCTCACCGAGTTCTTTATGCAGCTTGTCCATCAGATTCCGGCAGTCATAGCGTAGTAGGCAATGCTAAAGTGCGACAGTGCTGTAGTACTTAGTGCCACAGTAGCCAGCAGTTTTAGCTAAAAGAGAGTAGCTTTCATGGGCGCAGATGCTTTAGAGCCGTTTTTGTTAGAGTCGCTGAACTCAGTGATGTGGCCTTTGTGCCGCATTGGTGGGTTCTTTATGGCGGCTATGGCTTTCTCTGCCGGTACTGTACCGACACGCGTGCGTGCCTTAATGTCCTTTGCGGTGACTCTCTGCTTTCTTCCTAATATCCCTCGCGTTGATACCACCATTGAAGCCTTCTCGATCTTAGGCTTTATTACCACCATGAGCCAAGTCTTAATTGGCGCTGGTTTGGGCTTTATGACGCAGTACTTAGCGCAATGCTTCGTGCTAGCAGGTCAGGCTGTGGCTATGCAAACAGGTTTAGGCTTCGCCTCCTTAGTCGACCCTGTGTCTGGCACTAATGCGCCGGTGGTAGGTCAGTTCTTTACTGTGCTGACAACGTTGGTGTTCTTTGCGGTCGATGGTCACTTGGTCTTTATCCGTTTGCTGCTTTTGAGTTTTGAGACTCTACCAATAGCCCCAGGATACTTCTCGCCACCTAGCTTCGACGGCATTATCTACTTTGGCGCCACCATGTTCCAATGCGCGCTCTCTATGTCGATTGCTGCTATTTGCTCGCTGCTGGTGGTCAACTTCACTTTCGGTGTGATGACCCGTGCCGCTCCTCAGCTCAACGTCTTCTCCATGGGCTTTGCTATTTCGATGACCGTGGGCTTAACCGTACTCTTTATCAGTCTCAACGCTTATATGTCTAACTTTACTGTGGCTATTAACGAGCTGATGAGTAGTTCCTGTACCTTAATCGGTACTAGCTGCGAAGGCATCTTCTAGTCAACTTGCTGTGCGCTGCTAGCACTGCTAGCACTGCTAGCACAGCACAGCACAGCACAGCTCTGCGCTGAGCTCTGCGCTGAGCTTGCACTGTGTATTAGTGAGCGCTTGTTGACGGCGTTGATCCATGCCTAGTCGCGGTGCTTTCCCCTGCGTATATAGGAGGCCGTTATGACTGAAAACAAGCCAATTCAAACTCCGATAGCTACATCGTGGACGGGGCCGAGCAAAGAGTGGCTTGAGCACTACGAGAAAGTGCGTGAGGCTACACGCTGCTTGGTTGATCTCAACGCGTACTTTGAGAAGAGCGAGATCGCTGGTATTGCAATTACGCAGATGGAGATCGGCCCGTGTGACTTGCCAAGCGGTAAGGTCTTAGTGCGAGACCCTTTTGTGTTCTTGCCTGATCCTGACGAAAAGCCTTACTTCCAAACAGTGCCAGCTGGTTCATACAGCACCGAAATCTGTGTGGTGCGGGCGCGTGATGGTGACTGCAACCGCTATGCAGCAGCGCGTGTGCGCTTTAACGATAAGCGTGCTTGTAGCTTCTACGAAGCCTTAGTGGGCAATGAGAATCTTGAGGATCTTGACCCTTATGCCACGCCTGAGGCTTTAGCCGCTTTGCAGCCTAAGGACGCAGTGTTCTACGGCTTTGGCGTGGATGCTGGCCTTGCTTGTATTTGTGATCAGACCACCCACCAAGAGTTTGTGCACTGGCAAAAGCAGCTAGAGGCCGAGGATAGCGACCTGTATGACGCTGTGGTTGAGGATTTGCTCAAAGAAAGTTACCAAAAGCACCCTGAGTTTCAGCGTGGCCCATATGGCGACTATGCGATTGTGGAGCTGCCTGAAAGCAAGCTACACATGCCGATCTTCTGCTCGGGCTTTGGTGATGGTGGCTACCCAGTGTACTTTGGTCATGACGAGCAAGGGCAGATCTGCCAGCTAGTCGTGCTCCTCATCAACATCGAAGTTGAGTACAACGATGATGAGGATGATGATGAGGATGATGCGGAGGAATAGGCTTTTTTAGGGCGAATCATAAAAGCTGGGCAAAATAGCGGTTCACTCGTAAACAATGGGGGATTGGGGTCAAACTGGTTGAGGAAGGGGATACCAAATGTTACTTGTAACATCG